>NZ_CP102772.1:1806000-2107000 GCF_026020075.1 Bosea sp. NBC_00550 | reverse complement strand
TCGAGGCCGTGGTGGCGACGCCCTACGCCTCCGGCCTTTCGGTTCTCGTCGACGACGAGGCCGAGATGGGCGTGGTCGTCGTCGATCTCGGCGGCGGCACCACCAGCCTCGGCGTCTTCTCCGGCGGGCACATGGTCCATGCCGACGCGATCGCGGTCGGCGGCAACCACATCACCATGGACGTGGCGCGCGGCCTTTCCACCCGCGTCTCGGCGGCCGAGCGGCTGAAGACGCTGCACGGCTCCTGCATCTCCAGCGCCTCCGACGAGCGCGACATGATCGCGGTGCCGCAGGTCGACGACGACGAGCGCGACATGCCGAACCATCTGGCGAAGTCGCATCTGGTGCGGATCATCAAGCCCCGCGTCGAGGAAATCCTCGAGCTGGTGCGCGACCGGCTGACCAATGCCGGCTTCTCGGCCCAGGCCGGGCGGCGCGTCGTGCTGACCGGCGGCGCCTGCCAGCTCACCGGCCTGCCGGAAGTGGCGCGGCGTGTGCTGGGGGGGCAGGTCCGCACCGGACGCCCCCTCGGGATCAAAGGGTTGCCGGAAGCGGGCAAGGGCCCGGCCTTTTCGGCGGCGGTCGGCCTGCTGGTCTATCCGCAGGTCGCCCATGTCGAGCACTTCGAACCGCGCGCCGCCGGTGCGCGCTATTTCGCAACCGGGACGGACGGCTACTTCTCGCGTGTCGGGCAGTGGCTGAAGGACAGTTTCTAGATCATGGCGCGAAAGGGCGGAGACCAGCCTTTCGCGCGCATATCCGGAATTTGAGTGAGTACCGGCGCGTTCGAAAGGGCGAGCCACGGCGTCAAACGTAGCAATCGGGACGGCTCCCGCCAGGCGCCGGACAAACGGATCAAAAGAGGCAACCATGGCGATGAATCTGCAAGCCCCGGACATCCGGGAACTGAAGCCCCGGATCACCGTCTTCGGCGTCGGTGGCGCCGGTGGCAATGCGGTCAACAACATGATCGAGGCGGGCCTCGATGGCGTCGACTTTGTCGTCGCCAACACCGACGCCCAGGCTCTCGCCCTTTCGCGCGCCTCGCGCATCGTCCAGATGGGTCTTCAGGTCACCGAAGGTCTCGGCGCCGGCTCGCAGCCGGAAGTCGGGCGCGCGGCGGCCGAGGAGGTCATCGACGAGATCCGTGACCATCTGGCGGGCGCCCATATGGTGTTCATCACCGCCGGCATGGGCGGCGGCACCGGCACCGGTGCGGCCCCGGCCATCGCCCGTGTCGCCCGTGACATGGGCATCCTGACCGTCGGCGTCGTCACCAAGCCGTTCCAGTTCGAGGGCCAGCGCCGCATGCGCATGGCGGAGGCCGGCATCGGCGAGCTCAACGAAGCCGTCGACACGCTGATCGTCATCCCCAACCAGAACCTGTTCCGCGTCGCCAACGAGACCACCGGCTTCGCCGATGCCTTCGGCATGGCCGACCAGGTGCTCTATTCGGGCGTCGCCTGCATCACCGACCTGATGGTCCGCCCCGGCCTCATCAACCTCGACTTCGCCGACGTGCGCGCCGTGATGCGCGGCATGGGCAAGGCGATGATGGGCACCGGCGAGGCGCAGGGCGAGAAGCGCGCGCTGACCGCGGCCCAGGCCGCGATCAACAACCCGCTGCTCGACGACGTCTCGATGAAGGGCGCGCGCGGCCTGCTGATCTCGATCACAGGCGGGCGCGACATGAAGCTCTATGAGGTCGACGAGGCTGCCACCCGCATCCGCGAGGAGGTCGATTCCGAGGCCAACATCATCGTCGGCGCGACCTTCGACGAATCGCTCGAGGGCACGGTCCGCGTCTCCGTCGTCGCCACCGGCATCGACAAGCCGATCTCGACGCAGGCCGAGGTCGACGACACCGAGGCCCGCATCGCCCAGGTCGCCGAGCGTCTGAAGCAGGAAGCGCGCCTGCGCAGCACCGCAGCAGCCGCGACCCGCCCGGTCGCCCAGGCCGCGCATGTGCCGGTCATCGAGACCGCCCGCATGGCCCCGATGACGGAGCCCGCCCCGGCGCCGATGGCGCAGGACATCCGGATCGAGCCGGTCCAGCCGCGCCCCGTCATGGCCGCCCCGGCTCCCGAGCCGATCGCCCATGCCGAGCCTAGCCTGCATTTCGACGACAGCTTCATCCCGCCGATGCCGGAGCGCGCGGTGGTCCGCCCGACCCGCATGCCGCGTGTCGAGGATCTTCCGGCCCCCGGCCAGGCCCAGCTCAACGCCCAGCGCGGCGCCCAGCCCGCGCCGGTGCCGCCGAACGCCATCGAGCAGAAGCGCATGTCGCTGATGCAGCGCCTCGCCTCGGTCGGCTTCGGCCGCAAGGAGGATGAGGCCGAGCATGCGCCGGCCCCGGCTCCGGTCCGCCAGGCTCCGCAGGCCCCGATGCCGCAGGCGGCTGCGCCGAGCGCTGCTCATGCCGAGTATATGCGCCGTCCGGCACAGCAGCCGGTCTCGCGTCCTGCGCAGGGCCAGCTCGACCCGCATGGCCGACTCGCACCGACCCGCAGCAGCGAGGAAGATCACCTGGAGATTCCCGCTTTCCTGCGTCGCCAGGCGAACTGAAAGACCGCGCCTTTCACGGCGTTGTAACCGATCCCGTCGCGGCCAGCCGCGGCGGGATTTTTGCGTGTTAGAAAATCGTTATCTTTCAGCGTGTTATTGATCGGGGCCAAAGCTTTCCCGCTGTAACACAGCGAAAGAAAGAGTGATTTTGAGAGGCTGCGGCAAAGACTTATGTTGCAGCCGCATCAAGAGGATTAGCCCATCTGGGTCGCTTGATGCCGAATTTGGATATGTCGCCGCCGACCGTCGCATATGATGCGGCCCCGGTTGCCGCGACCAGGATTGGATAGCGGAATGAACTTCGATCGGCAGACGACCTTGCGCGCAGCCGTGACCCTCGCCGGGATCGGTGTCCATTCCGGGGCGCCCGCGAGCATCTGCCTGAAGCCTTCCAGCGCCAATTCGGGCGTCGTCTTCCTGCGGACGGGCATCGAGGGCATGCCGCCCCAGCTCATCCATGCCAAGCATACCAAGGTCAGCGCCACCGAGCTCTGCACCGTGATCGGCGATCGCGGCCCGGCTTCGGTTTCGACGATCGAGCATCTGATGTCGGCCTGTGCCGGTCTCGGCCTCGACAACGTTCTCGTCGAGATCGACGGGCCGGAAATGCCGATCATGGACGGCAGCGCCACCGCGTTCGTCGCGGCGATCGAGGCGACCGGCATAGTCATGCTCGGCGCCGCGCGCCGCTACCTCAAGGTTCTCCAGCCGGTGCGCATCGAGAACGGCCGCGCCTTCGCCGAGCTGATGCCGGCCGAGCAGGGCTTCCGCCTCGACGTCGAGATCGATTTCGACACCGCCGTCATCGGCCGCCAGCGCAAGATCTTCGATCTCGACGCGAAGGCCTATGCCAGCGAGATCTCGAAGGCCCGCACCTTCGGCTTCATGCGCGATGTCGAGCAGCTCTGGAAGGCGGGCTTCGCGCTCGGTGCGTCGCTCGACAACACCGTCGCGATCGGCGAGGACAAGGTCATCAACCCCGAGGGCCTGCGCTACGGCGACGAGTTCGTGCGCCATAAGGTGCTCGACGCGATCGGCGATCTGGCGCTCGCCGGCTATCCGATCATCGGCGAGTTCCGCTCCTATTGCGGCGGTCACCGCATGAATGTCCGCATCCTGGAAGCGCTCTTCGCCGACCGTGCCAATTTCGCGATCGTCGAATCCCAGCCGGTCTTCGCCGCGCCGCGCGCCGTTCAGATGGCTGCGTCCGCGCCGGCAGCCTACGCGCCGGATCTGCACTGAAAAGTCGCAGGGCGGCGCTTTCTGCCTTTCCTTCGCCAGGTTTTTGTCCCAGATGCCGCAAGGCTGCGGAATCGTGCCCTGACCGGCTTTCGGCAGTGGCGCGGGGGAAGCGTCTGAGGTAAGGCATGCTTCCCGCCGGCAGAGACGATCGAAAGAGGACGGACGACGTGAGCGTGAAGCGGCATAGCCTTCCGGCAATTCATCGTGGCTCCTATCCACGCAAGGGCATCGCCCTGGCGCTGGGCGCCGCCATGCTGCTCGGCGGCTGCGATACGCTGTCCTCGCTCAACCCGTTCGACAAGCCCGAGGTCTACAAGCCGGACCTCACCCCGCCCGAACCGGCCGACAAGCTCTATAACGAGGGCCTTGCGCGCCTGCAGACCGGCGACAGCGAAGGCGCGACCAAGAAGTTCGAAGGCATCGACAAGGCGGAGCCGTTCTCGCCCTACGCCCGCAAGGGCCTGCTGATGACGGCCTACACCAATTTCCAGGCTTCGAAGTGGGAGGAGGCGATCACCGCGTCCAAGCGCTTCATCGCACAGAACCCCGCCAGCCCCGACGCTGCCTATGCGCAGTACATCCTGGCGATGTCCTATTATAACCAGATCCCGGACACGACCCGTGATCAGGAGCGGACGGCTCAGGCGATCCAGGCCTTCGAGCAGCTGATCGCGAATTATCCGAAGTCGGAATACGTGCTGGACGCCAAGGAGAAGCTCCTGGTGGCGCGCGACCAGCTCGCCGGCAAGGAGATGAACGTCGGCCGCTACTATCTGGAGAAGCGCAACTACACCGGCGCGGTGAACCGCTTCCGCGAGATCATCATCAAGTACCAGACGACGCGGCATGTCGAGGAGGCGCTGATGCGCCTGACCGAGGCCTATATGGCGATGGGCATCTCCAACGAAGCCCAGACCGCCGCGGCCGTGCTCGGCCACAACTTCCCGGATAGCCCGTGGTACAAGGACGCCTACAAGCTGCTGCAAAGCGGCGGTCTGGAGCCGCGCGAGGATCGTGGCTCCTATATCAGCCGCGCCTTCCAGGGCTTCTCGCGCACGGTCGGTGGTGTTTTCGGGTTCGGCGGTCTCTGACGGGGCTTGCATGACGGACCCCGGACGACCCTGCCGGCTCCGCAAACCGAGCTGAGCGCCAATGCTGGCGCAGCTCTCCATCCGCGATATCGTCCTGATCGACCGGCTCGATCTCGGCTTCCGTGAGGGCCTCAGCGTCCTCACGGGCGAGACGGGCGCCGGCAAATCGATCCTGCTCGACGGTTTCGCGCTGGCGCTCGGCGGGCGCGGCGACGGTTCGCTCGTGCGCCATGGCGAGGCGCAGGGACAGGTCAGCGCCGTCTTCGACCTGCCGCTCGAGCATGCCGCGCGCAAGCTGGCGCAGGCCCAGGAACTCGACACCGACGGCGATCTGATCCTGCGCCGCGTGCAATATGCCGATGGCCGTACGCGCGCCTTCATCAACGACCAGCCGGTTTCGGTACAGATCCTGCGGATGGTCGGCGCGGCGATCGTCGAGATCCACGGCCAGCATGACGACCGCGCCCTGACCGACCCGGCCCAGCACCGCACCATCCTCGACGGCTTCGGCGGGCTCGAGAAGCAGGCCGAGGCCGTCGCCACGGCCAGCGAGACGCTGAAGCGCGCGCGGCAGGCCCTGCAGGCGCAGCGGATGCGGGTCGAGGCGGCGCGCAAGGAAGCGGATTTCCTGCGCCACGCCGTCGAGGAACTCGGCAAGCTCGCGCCGCAGCCGGGCGAGGAGGATGCGCTCGCCGCAACCCGGCAATCGATGATGCAGGCGGAGAAGGTCGCGCGCGACCTGATCGATGCCCATGAAGCCGTCGGAGGGCAGGCGTCGCCGGTCGCGGGGCTGGCGGCCGTGCTGCGCCGGCTGGAGCGCCGGGCCGGGCAGGCGCCGGAACTGATCGATCCCTCGCTCGCCTCGCTCAACACCGCCATCATCGCGCTCGAGGAGGCGGGCGAGACGCTCGCTGCCGCGATGCGCGCCGCGGAGTACGATCCGCGTGAGCAGGAGCGCATCGAGGAGCGGCTCTTCGCGCTGCGGGCGGCGGGCCGCAAATACGACGTGCCGGTCGATGGGCTGCCCGTCCTTGCCGCCACGATGGCGAGCGATCTCGCCGCGCTCGACGAGAGCGAATCGTCGCTCGCGCGCCTCGAGGCCGAGCTGAACGAGGCGGAGACCGCTTTTCTCGCACACGCGCAGGCGCTGTCGGAGGCCCGCAAGGCGGCTGCGGCGCGGCTCGATGAGGCCGTGAAGGCCGAGCTGCCGCCGCTCAAGCTGGAGCGCGCCCGCTTCATCACCCGGATCGAAAGCGACGAGAGCGCGCGCGGCCCGGAGGGCTTCGACAGGGTCGAGTTCTGGGTCGAGACCAATCCGGGTACGCGGCCGGGGCCGATGATGAAGGTGGCGTCCGGCGGCGAGCTTTCGCGCTTCATGCTGGCGCTCAAGGTGGTGCTGGCCGAGCGCGGCTCCGCGCCGACGCTGGTCTTCGACGAGATCGATACGGGCGTCGGCGGCGCCGTCGCCGATGCGATCGGCGAGCGGCTGGCGCGGCTCGCGGGCCGCGTGCAGGTGATTTCGGTGACGCATGCCCCGCAGGTTGCCGCCAAGGCCGGGCAGCATTTCCTGATCGCCAAATCGGCGGTTGACGACGCGGCTTCCCGCACCGTGACGCGGGTCACGGTGCTGGAGGATCAGGCGCGGCGCGAGGAGATCGCGCGAATGCTCGCCGGCGCCTCGATCACCGAAGAGGCGCGGGCCGCGGCCGGGCGCCTGCTGCAGGCGGCGGGTCTGCGCGGCTGAGGCCGCTTGGTGCGGTCGAGACGGAATCCACTGACCGTCATTATCTTCTGACCGTCATTCCGGGCATCGCGCCAGCGATGAGCCCGGAACCCAGAACCGATGCCCTCGATCGTGAAAACTGCGGGAAAGTTTCCGTTTCATGACGGACAGCATCGGTTCTGGGTTCCGGGCTCGGCCTTTCAGGCCGCCCCGGAATGACGGTGCGAGCAGCTTGGCCGCCGGCATGGATCAACACGTCGAGCGGGGCCTCGAAGATGCCGTCGTGCAGAATCGAGACCTCATAGGCGCCGATGCGGCGTGACTGCTGCTCCATGAACCGTTCTCCGTCAGGCATGATGCTTCGGCGATCAGGGCTGGAAGCTAGTGGGACCGGCGGATGGCCGACAAGGCGCGTCTGGCTTCGTGCGGCTTTGCGTGCCGCGCCGGGCGCCATGCATTCCCTTTTGCCTCGGTTTGCTCTATGAGCCGGTTTCATTCGATGGCGCAGCCTGCCCGTCAGCGCTTCAGCCCATCGTCCACGCTTTCGCGTCGTTCCGCCGACCACGCCGCAACCTCAGGCCCGTTATCGCATGTCCTTCTCCCTCACGAGCCCGCCGCTCGCGCGCGCGCTCGCCGATCGCAACTATTCCGAACCGACGCCGGTGCAGAGCGCTGTGCTGGAGGAGAACGCCCGCGGGCGCGATCTTCTGGTTTCCTCGCAGACAGGCTCCGGCAAGACCATCGCCTATGGCCTCGCCATCGGCGAGACGCTGCTGGGCGACGCCGAAAAGCTCGGCCCCGCCGCCGAGCCGCTGGCGCTGATCATCGCGCCGACGCGTGAGCTTGCGCTCCAGGTGCAGCGCGAACTCGCCTGGCTCTACGCCCAGACCGGGGCGCGGGTGATCTCCTGCGTCGGCGGCATGGACCCGCGCCGCGAGGCGATGCTGCTCGACGAGGGCGCCCATATCGTCGTCGGCACGCCCGGCCGCCTGCGCGACCATATCGAGCGGCGCCGCCTCGATGTCTCCGCGCTGAAGGCGGTCGTGCTCGACGAGGCCGACGAGATGCTCGATCTCGGCTTCCGCGACGATCTCGAATACATCCTGAAGACGACTCCCGAGGGGCGGCGCAGCCTGCTGTTCTCGGCGACCTTCCCTAAGGCCATCGTCCAGCTCGCCCAGAGCTATCAGCGCGATGCGCTGCGCATCGAGGTGGAAGCGACGCGGCGCGGCCATGCCGACATCTCCTACAAGGCCGTGCGCGTCTATCCCAAGGAGGCGGAACTCGCGGTCGTCAACCTGCTGCGCTTCCACAATGCGCCAGTGGCGCTCGTCTTCTGCAACACCCGCAACGCCGTGCGCCATCTCGAGGCGATCCTGCTGGAGCGCGGTTTCACCTCCGTCGCGCTCTCGGGCGAACTCGGCCAGAACGAACGCAACGCCGCGCTGCAGGCGCTGCGCGACGGCCGGGCGCGGGTCTGCGTCGCGACCGATGTCGCGGCGCGCGGCATCGACCTGCCGGGACTCGACCTCGTCATCCATGCCGAATTGCCGAACGATTCCGAGGTGATGCAACACCGTTCGGGCCGCACCGGCCGCGCCGGCAACAAGGGCACGAGCGTGCTGCTGGTGCCGCAGTCGCGCCGGCGCAAGGCCGAGCGCCTCCTGATGGAGGGCAAGGTCGAGGCCGAATGGATCGCCCCGCCGACGGCGGAGGAAATCCGCGTGCTCGACCAGGAGCGCCTGCTATCCGATCCGCTGCTCAGCGGCGACGGCTCCGAGGACGATGCCGGCATGATCGAGGCGCTGATGGCGGGCCGCGAGGCCCGTGACATCGCGGCGGCCCTGGTCCGTCTCTACCGTACCCGGCTGCCAGCGGCGGAAGAGGTCGGCGATCCCGGCTTCGGCCGTGACGAGCGCCGCCCGGTCCGCACGAACGAGGATTACGCTGCCAAGCGCCGTCCGTTCGGACGCGACGAGGGCGAGGAGGGCGAACGCCCGCGCAAGCCGGCCGGCCCGCGCGGCGACACCGTCTGGTTCCGGCTCGACATCGGCCGCAAGCAGGGCGCCGATCCGCGCCAGCTCCTGCCGATGCTGTGCCGCCGCGGCCGGATCACGCGCGACGAGGTCGGCGCCATCCGTATCTTCGACCGCGAGACCAAGGTCGAGATCGATGCCGACGTGGCCGACCGCTTCTACGAATCGGCGAAGGTGCCGGATCGGGACCGGATCACGATCGAGCCGACGACCGAGGCCGAGCGGCGGCCGGCCAAATCTTTTGGCGACAAGGCCGAGCGCCCGGCTGCGCCGCGCAAGAGCTGGGACGGTGCCGAGGCGACGGGCGATGCGCCGCAGCGCCCGCGCTATCAGCCCAAGGACGGCGGAGAGCGCGAGCCGCGCGGCGAGGACCGCAAGCCCTATCGCCCGGAAGGCAGGCCCCAGCGCGACGACGCTCGCCCGCGCCGGGATGATGGCAAGCCCGCCGGTGGCGGCTTCAAGAAGCCGTTCGCTGCGACGGGAAAGCCCTTCGCCGCCAGGCCGGAGCGTACTGAGGGCGGGCGCCCCGCCGGCGGCGGTAAGCCGTTCGGAAAGGGCAAGCCGCGCCGCGGCTGAGCCTCAGCGGCCGGCGTCTGCAACCCGCCTTCTCTTCGCTCTCAGCGCAAGCCGAGGAAGGAGAGAATGGCGAGGACGACGACGATCAGGCCGACGATATAAATGATGTTGTTCATGAAAAACCCCCTGACTGAATGAGCCATCATGCTCGATTTGACAGGGGGTGAACCCCATTTAGGGGCCAAAGGTTCCCGCGACGACGGCAGCGCTCCCGGGGAGCGCCCGATCCCGACCCGGGTTCAGACCACGATCTTGCGGTAGAGATGCCAGGTCGCGTGGCCGAGCACCGGCATCACCACGATCAGGCCGACCAGCACCGGCAGGCAGCCGAGCACGAGCAACCCGGTCACCATCAACCCCCAATACATCATCACGCGCGGATTGGCCTCGACGGCGGCGATCGAGGTGCGGATCGCCGTGGGCGCATCGACATGCCGGTCGATGATCAGCGGGAAGGATATCACCGAGATCGAGAAGGCGAGGATCGCGAAGAGCAGCCCGAGCGAGTTGCCGATGACGATCATGATCCAGCCGTCGGCCGTGGTGAAGAGGGCCCGCAGGAAATCAGTGGTCGAGACATCGGCCGGCAGACCGAGGATGCCGCGATAAAGGAACCAGGCGCTGAATAGCCAGGCGAGGAAGAGCCCAGTCAGGATTGCGCCCAGCAGGATGATCTGTCCGATCGAGGGCGAGCGCAGCACTTCGAGTGCGTGACTCCAGGAAGAGTCGAGGCCCTTCTCGCGGCGGCGGCTCACCTCATAGAGCCCGATCGCGGCGAACGGGCCGATCAGCGCAAAGCCGCTGAGCAGCGGGAAGAGCAGGGGGAAGATGTTGTAGCTCACGGTGAGCTGCGCCAGCAGGATGCCGGCAATGGGATAGATCACCGCGATGAAGACCAGATGGCTCGGCTGCGCCATGAAGTCCTCCCAGCCGCGTCGCAGCGCTTCGCGCAAGTCCATCGTGGTGATGGTCTTGATGCGTGGCTGCGAGAGCGTGACGATGTCATGTACGGTGCCGTCGACATTAGCCATGGCGTGACTCCCGGTTCCTGGCCCGGTTCACCACGGCTGTCGACATGTCCCTGGCGTCAACGGCCTGCGGCGTCGAGCTTCCAATTCCCAGCCTCCAAACTATACGCGCGAAAGCCGGATTTGTCGCAAGCCTTCTCGCGGATGTGAGAGGCTTATCGATCATAGTCCTCATCTTGAGGAGCAGCCGAAGGCTGCGTCTCGAAGGATGTTCCAGATGGTTCGGGAACCTTCTGAAGCACCCTTCGAGACGCCGCTGCGCGGCTCCTCAGGATGAGGGCTGAGTATCGGCTGGAGTGGTAAGCCGCATCGGCTGCTGCCCTTTCTCGTCACGCGCATCTCGCCTAATGCTGTGCCATGAGCGACGCCGACGACACCGCCCTCTCCGAAACCCCGGTTGCCGAGCTGACGCCGCGCAAGGCGAAGGTCGAGCACAAGCGGCTTGCCGCCGAGGTGCAGGCGGCGAACGACGCCTATTTCCAGGACGATCAGCCGATCATCGACGACGCGGCCTATGACGCGAAGCGTCAGCGGCTCGTCGCGCTCGAAGAGGCCTTTCCCGAGCTGAAGGACGCCGCCGGCGTCAGCGGCAAGGTCGGCGCCAAGCCTTCGGGCAAGTTCGCCAAAATCCGCCATCGCGTGCCGATGCTCTCGCTCGACAACGCCTTCTCCGATGAGGCGGTGGCCGAATTCGTCGGCCGTGTCTATCGCTTCCTCGGGCGCAAGGAGGAGGAGGGCATCGCCTTTACCGCCGAGCCGAAGATCGACGGGCTGTCGCTTTCGCTGCGCTACGAGAAGGGCGAACTCGTCTCTGCCGCGACGCGCGGCGACGGCGAGGAGGGTGAGGACGTCACGGTCAACGCCCGGACCATCTCGGAGATTCCGCACCGGCTGGAGGGCGGAGACATTCCGGAGATCGCCGAGGTGCGCGGCGAGGTCTATCTCGGCCATGCCGATTTCGCTGGGATCAACGAGCGCCAGCGCGAGAAGAGGTTGCCGGAATTCGCCAATCCGCGCAACGCCGCGGCGGGCTCGCTGCGCCAGCTCGACGCGACGATCACGGCTGCCCGGCCCCTGCGCTACTTCGCCTATGCCTGGGGCGAGATGCCGGTGTTGCCGGCGCCGACCCAGATGGGCGTGGTCGAAATCTTTCGGCGATGGGGCTTCCGCACCAATCCGCTGATGAAGCGCTGCGAGAGCGTGGCGGAGCTGCTGGAGCGTTACCGGCTGATCGAGAGCCAGCGCGCAACGCTCGGCTACGATATCGACGGCGTGGTCTACAAGGTCGACGATCTCGCGTTGCAGGCCAGGCTCGGCTTCGTCTCGCGGGCGCCGCGCTGGGCGATCGCGCACAAATTCCCGGCCGAACTCGCGACCACCATCCTGGAGGCGATCGATATCCAGGTCGGGCGCACCGGCGCATTGTCGCCGGTGGCGCGGTTGAAGCCGGTGACGGTCGGCGGCGTCGTCGTGACCAATGCGACGCTGCACAACGAGGATTATATCCGCGGCTTCGATTCCAAGGGGCTGCCGATCCGCGACGGCACCGACATCCGCATCGGCGACACGGTGACGGTGAAGCGTGCGGGCGACGTCATCCCGCGCGTCGAGGCCGTCGATCTCGCCAAGCGTCCGGCGGATTCGAAGCCATATGAGTTCCCGACGCTCTGCCCGGCCTGCGGCAGCCATGCGACGCGCGAACTCAACCCCCGCACCGGAAAAGAGGATGCCGTGCGCCGCTGCACCGGCGGGCTGATCTGCCCGGCGCAATCGGTCGAGCGTCTCAAGCATTTCGTCTCGCGCGATGCGATGGATATCGACGGGCTCGGCGACAAGCAGATCGAGTTCTTCCATTCCGATCCGGAGCTGCCTGTGAGGGAGCCGGCCGATATCTTCACGCTGGCCGAGCGCGACGCCGCCAACTTCAAGAAGCTCAAGGACAAGGATGGCTTCGGCGCGGTCAGCGCCAGGAAGCTCTTCGACGCGATCGAGGACCGGCGCACCCCACCGCTCAACCGCTTCATCTTCGGGCTGGGCATCCGCCATATCGGCGAGACGACGGCGCGACTTCTGGCGCGGCATTATGGCTCGTTCGAGGCGCTGCGGGCGGCCAGCATCGCGGCGGCGGACGAGGCCTCGCCCGAGCGACAGGAACTCAACGCCATCGACAGCGTCGGGCCGACCGTGGTCGAGGCGTTGATCGAGTTCTTCGGCGAACCGCATAACGAGGAGCTGCTCGACCGTCTGCTGGCGCAGGTGTCGCCGCAGCCGCTGGAGGCGGTGGCCTCCGCGAGCCCGGTCGCCGGCAAGACCGTGGTCTTCACCGGTGCGTTGGAGCGGATGACGCGCGACGAAGCCAAGGCGATGGCCGAGCGGCTGGGCGCCAAGGTGGCGGGCTCGGTCTCGTCGAAGACCGACCTGCTCGTCGCCGGGCCGGGCGCCGGCTCGAAGCTCAAGGATGCCGCCAAGCACGGCGTCGAGGTGATCGACGAGGCCGGCTGGTTCGATCTGGTGGGTGGGTGAGTTTGCTCGTCATTCTCGGGCGGAGCGAAGCGCAGACCCGGGAATCTCGTGACCAGAGGGCGCTGGTCTCCGAGATGGTCGGGTCAAGCCCGACCATGACGGCGGGAGTTAGGCTACTCCGCCGCCTCCGCAGACGGCGCGAACATCGCTGTTGGCTGCTGCCCGCCTGCCGCCCGCACCTGGCTCGGCGCCGAGCCGGTGATGCGCTTGAAGGCGCGGCTGAACGAGGCTTCGGATTCGTAGCCGAGGCGTTGCGCCACCACCGCGATGCGCAGCTTGTCGCGGGCGAGCCATTGCCGGGCCTGGTGCATCCTGACCTGCGCGACATAGCGTGCCGGCGTCTCGCCGACGACCTCGGCAAAGCGTTCGGCGAAGCCGGAGCGCGAGGCGCCCATCAACCCGGCCAGGCTTTCGACCGTCCAGTCGGTTTCCGGATGGGCGTGGACGGCAGCGAGCACCTTCCCGATCTGCGGGCAGCGCGCCGCTGCGATCCAGCCCTTGGCAGTGCCGCATCCGAACTCGACCCAATTCCGGATGATCGTTGCGGCGACGACATCGGCAAGGCGGGCGAGGATGCCGCCAGCGCCGACGCGGTCCATCGCGACCTCGCGGCCCATCGCCTCCAGCAGATGCGGAAGGCCCGGCTCGTTGGCGGCGAAATCATAGATCCGCATCACATCCGGCATCAGGCGCAGCAGCGGATGATCGATATCGACATTGAAGGTCATGCGCCCGGTGAAGACCAGCATGTGCTCGCCCGCGCCGCCGCCCTCGACATCGAAGACATTGCCGTAGAGCTCGCGCACGCGGCAGTCGCAGGGCGGGGAGGGCACGACCTCTGGGGAACTCGCCAGGATATGGCCGCCGCCATGTGGCAGCAGGACGGCATCGCCATCGCGCAACTCCACCCATTCGCCGGCCAGCGTCTTCAGCCAGCAACCGCCGCGGGAGATGAAATGGAAGCAGGCCTCGCGGCTCTGCGGGAAGACGACGCCCCAGGGCGCGGCCATCTGGCAACGGCTGTAGTCGACGCCGTCGAGCCTCAGGCCGCGCAGCATCTCGGTCAGGTGATCGATTGAAGCGGTCATTGCAGTCCTGGACGAACGGTCAAGGAATGCGGATTATATAGCATGGAAACTCCACGGCGCCACGCCCATCTTCCGGCCACCTCGTGGAGACCCCCATGTCAGATTCCCTGTCTGCAACTGCACTCGACCTCGATGACGTCCGCGACGACGCGCGCGAAAAGCCTGCCTGGGCCGCCGTCGTCTCGCTGACCTTCGGCGTTTTCGGCCTCGTCACCGCCGAATTCCTGCCCGCCAGCCTGTTGACGCCGATGGCCGCCGATATCGGCGTCTCGGTCGGAGCGGCCGGACAAGCGGTGACCGCGACGGCGGTCGTGGGTGCCATCGCCGGCCTCGCCGCGGCGATCGTGACCCGCGGCATCGACCGTCGCATCGTGATCTGGTCGCTGACCAGCCTGCTGATCTTCTCAAGCGCGCTCGCCGCCGTCGCCACCACTCTCCCGACGCTGCTCGTCGCCCGCGTCCTGCTCGGCATCGGGCTCGGCGCCTTCTGGTCGATGGTGGCGGCGATCGCGATGCGGCTGGTGCCGCCGAGCGCCATGCCCAAGGCGATGTCGCTGATCTTCACCGGCGTCTCCATCGCCACGGTGAGCGCCGCGCCGATCGGCGCCTATGTCGGCAACCTGCTGGGCTGGCGCGTCGTCTTCTGGATCGCGGCTCTCATCGGCGTCGCGACGCTCGTCATCCAGATGGCCGTGCTGCCGCGCCTGCCGGCACGCGGCTCGCCCGATATCCGTACGCTCTTCCGGTTGCTCGGCCGGCCGAGCATCGCGCTGGTCCTGGCGGGCATTGTCGTCGTGATCTCCGGGCATTTCGCCGGGTTCACCTATGTCCGGCCGTTCCTGGAGCAGATCCCGCAGCTTTCGGTCGAGGCGATCTCGCTCGTCCTGCTGGCCTATGGCGTCGGCGGCTTCTTCGGCAACCTGGTCGGCGGCGCCATCACCGCCCGCAGCGCCAAGGCATCCGTGATCTTCGGTGCGCTGACGATTGCGCTGATGGGCCTGGGCCTGCTGCTGGTCGGTTCTTCGCCGGTGGCTTCCGCCGTCGCCGTCGGGCTCTGGGGCTTCGCCTTTGGTGCGCTGCCGGTAGGGTTCCAGACCTGGCTGGTGCGCGTCGCGCCGGAAGAGGAGGCCGAGTCGGCCGGTGGCCTGCTCGTCGCCGCCTTCCAGGTCGCGATCGCCAGCGGCGCGATCTTCGGTGGGCTTCTGGTCGACGGCTTCGGGACGCTCGGCGTGATGGCCTATGCCATGGTCGCGACGTTGGTCGGCGGGCTCGGCGTGCTGGCGCTGGGATCGAAGAGCCCCGAGCGGGTCGGAGCCGGCAGCGCCTCCCACGCCATCTAACGCTGTTCAGAGCGACCAGAACACATCGGGCGCGTGATGCGCCCGATCACTTTTCTTCAAGACAGCGATGCGGCGAGAGAGTTTATGCTCGCCCCATGGAAGCGATCACACAGGGCGAGACATTGTGCCTCGAACCGCTCGTCGCCGGCGAGCGGGCGAAGCTGTTTCCGGCCGAGCGCTTCGACGGGCTGGATTGCCTCGCCGCGACCTTCCGCCGGCATGCCTATGCCCCGCACCGCCATGAAAGCTATGTGATCGGCACGATCGAGGCCGGTTGCGAGACGTTTCGGGTGCGTGGCGAGCGGCACTATGCCCGCCCCAACCAGATCACCTTCGTCAATCCGCTCGAGACCCATGACGGCGAGCCTTATGGGCCGGGCTACAGCTACCGCATGACCTATCCCGAGATCGGGCTCATCCGCGAGGTCGCGGCCTCCCTCAGCGGCCGGGACGTGTCGGGCACACCGTTCTTTCGGCAGCCGCTGGTCGAGGATGCCGAGGGCGCCGCGCTCTTTGCTGCCGCGCATCGTGCGATCGAGGATGGCGAGGATCTGCTGGGGGGCGAGGAGATGCTGCTACGCTTCTATGCGCGCTGCCTGGCTCGCCATGCCGATCTTGCGGTTCGCTCCGTTGGAGCGGAGGGCGGGCCCGTCGCCAAGGCGCGCGAATTGTTCGAGGCGCGCTATGACGAGGATCTGTCGCTCGCCGATCTCGCGCGATTGACCGGCCTGCCGCGCCACCATCTGATCCGCGCCTTCCGGCGGGAAACCGGACTGACGCCGCATGCCTATCTCGTCGATGTCCGCGTCCGGCGTGCCCGCGAGCGGCTGCGGCGCGGCGACATGCCGGGCGATGTCGCGGCGGCGACCGGCTTCTGCGACCAGCCGCATCTGACCCGCGCCTTCAAGGCCCGCTTCGGCGTGACCCCCGGCGCCTTCCGTGCGGCGCATGCCGGCTGAGCCAAGCGCCTTTCGAGAGAGCGAACCCATGTCCACGATGCGCGACGACATCAGGCGCGGCCTGAGCGACATCTGGCCGGCGGCGGTAGCTGCGGCGCCGATCGGCCTGCTCTTCGGCGCGGTCGCCGCCAGCAAGGGGCTGTCGCCGCTCGAAGTCTTCCTGATGAGCCTGATGGTCTTTGCCGGCGGGGCGCAGTTCGCGGCAGTGGAGTTGTGGACGACACCGGCGCCTATCGCCGCGCTGGTTTTCTCGACGCTGCTGATCAATGCCCGCCATGTGCTGATGGGCGCCTCGCTCGCGCCCAAGCTCGAGGGCTTCAGCCGCTGGCAGAAGTTGCTCGGCCTCTACTACATGGCCGATGAGAACTGGGCTCTGGCCGAGAAGCGCGCCCGCACGCATCGGCTCACGCCGGCCTACTGGTTCGCGATGGTCGTTCCCTTCGTCACCGGCTGGCTGGTGAACTCGACGCTGGGCGCGAGCATCGGCGCCGTGCTGGGCGATCCGAAGCGGCTCGGCGCCGATTTTGCCTTCACGGCGCTGTTCATCGCGCTGGTCGCAGCCTTCTGGAAGGGGCGGGTGACGTTCTGGACGGTGGCGGCCGCCGGCATCGCCTCGGCGGTTACCTATCGCCTGGCCGGGCCGCCCTGGCATGTCGCGGCAGGTGCGTTGTGCGGGCTGCTGGCGGCGTGGCTCGCCGCAGGCGCCGATCCGCAGCCCGTGGCGAAGGAGGCCGAGGCGTGAGCGTCGATCCGATCAACCTCCTCGCCTTCCTCGGCATGGCGATCGTGACCTATGCGACGCGCGTCGCAGGGCTCGCGCTTGCCGGGCGCCTCAGCCTGTCGCCAAGGGCGCAGGCGGCGTTCGACGCGATCCCGCCGGCCGTGCTGATCGCGGTGATCGCGCCGAGCGCGCTCGCGACGGGCTGGGCCGAGACGGCTGCGGCGGCGGTGACGGCTCTGGCCGCGACACGTCTGCCGCTGCTGGGCGTGGTGGCCGTGGGTGTCGTGGCCGTGGTGGCGTTCCGAATGGTGATGTGATCCACCCCCGTCATGCTCGGGCTTGACCCGAGCATCTCGTGACCAGAGGACTGCGGTTTTCGCGCCTTTTTCTGCAGGAGATTCTCGGGTCGAAGCTTTGCTTCGCCCGAGAATGACGGGTGAGATCACAACGGCCGGCAAGCCTTCTCCAGCCAAGCCTTCGCCTCGCCTTCGACCAGCGGGGAGAGCTTCTCCCAGACCGTGGCGTGATAGGCGTCGATCCAGGCGATCTCGCCGGCATCGAGCAGCGACGGCTCGATCAGCGCTCGCTCATAAGGAGACCAGGTGATGGTCTCGAAGCCGTAGATCGTACGCTCGGCACCGGGGATCTGCCGCTCCTCGACGACGATCAGGTTCTCGATACGGATGCCGTATTCGCCCTGCTTGTAGTAGCCGGGCTCGTTGGAGAGGATCATGCCCGGCTCCAGCGGCGTAGTGCCGAGCTTGGAGAGCCGCTGCGGCCCCTCATGCACCGAGAGATAGCTGCCGACGCCATGGCCGGTGCCGTGGTCGAAGTCGAAACCGCCCTGCCAGAGCGGCAGCCGCGCGAAGGCGTCGAGCTGTGCGCCTGACGTGCCCTTGACGAAGACCAGCCGGGAGATCGCGACATGGCCCTTGAGCACGCGAGTATAGCGGTCGCGCATCTCAGCGGTGGGCTCACCGATGACGATGGTGCGGGTGATGTCAGTGGTGCCGTCCTCGTACTGGGCGCCTGAATCGACCAGGAAGATGCCGGGCTCCAGCCGGCGATTGGTCGCCTCGCTGACCCGGTAATGCGGCAGTGCAGCGTTGGGGCCGGCGCCGGCGATGGTCGTGAAGGAGACGTCCTTCAGCAGCCCGGTCTTCAGCCGCTCGGTTTCGAGAGCGGCGACGGCGTCGATCTCTGTCAGCTTGCCCTTTGGTGCCTCGCTTGCGAGCCAACTCAGATAGTTCGTCATCGCCGCGCCGTCGCGCAGATGGGCGGCGCGCGTGCCGGCGAGCTCGGCCGCGTTCTTTCGGGCCTTCATCAGCGCGATCGGGTCGGTGCCGGCATCGGGCGTGCCGCCGGCGTCGCGGATCAGCGTCGCCAGCGCGGCGGCGGCGGTGGTGGCATCGAGCCGGACCTTGGCCTTGGCAGCGCCGAGCGTCTTCAGCTGGTTTTCAAGCTGGGCCGGTGGCGCGATCTCGCCGACGGCGCCGATCGCGTCGCCGGCTTCGTTGGTGATCTTCTCGGGCGCGAGGAACACGGTCGGGCGGCCTTCGCGCGGGACGATGGCGTAGCCGAGCGGCAACGGCGTGTGCTCGACATCGCCGCCGCGGATGTTGAAGACCCAGGCCAGCGCATGCGGGTCGGAGACGACGAGCGCGTCGACCTTGGCCTCGGCCAGCGCCTTGCGGATGCGGTCGAGTTTCGAGGCGGTATCCTCGCCGGCATAGGCGGCCGGGTGTGCCTTCACCGGCGCAGCGGGCGGGGCCGGGCGGTCCGACCAGAGCGCGTCGACGGGATTGGCGGAGACCGCGACGAGGCTGCCGCCGGCTGCGGCCGCCGCCTTCTCAAGCTTCGCGACACCATCGACCGTGTGGAGCCAGGGATCGTAGCCCAGCTTGCCGCCGGCCGGCAGGTTCTGCTCGATCCAGCGCTCCAGCGGCGTCTCTTCCATGCGGACGGGGGTGACGATCTTCGTGTCGGTCTGCGCGGCCGACTGGATGGTATAGCGGCCGTCGACGATCAGCGCGGCCTTGTCGGCCAGCACCACGGCACTGCCGGCCGAGCCGGTGAAGCCCGTCAGCCAGGCGAGGCGGGCCATATGGCCCGGGACATATTCGCCCTGATGCTCGTCGGCGCGTGGGATGACGAAGCCGGCGAGGCCCTGTGACGCAAGGGCGCCGCGCAGCGCCGCGACGCGGCCGGCGACCTCGGCGGGATCCCTGGGTTCAGAGAAGGACTGGAAGCGGCAGGTCGGCAGGGTCGATTCGGTCATGGCAGGGTCCGGCATAGCGTGCGCCATCGTCGCGCCCCGCCAGGGAAAGCGCCAGCGCAAAAGCGGCGTTTCGGCGATGCCCATTCGGTGGGACCGGACTGCCTGCCCGCTCCGCATTGTGCCGCTTGGTTATGCAATCGACGCAAACGTTAACGGATATGGACGGATCGCATGCGTTTTGCGCATATCTCGCATATGCGAACATACCTTCTCGCAAGTGCGAAATGACCCCACCTTAGTCGCATAAGAGAACGAGGAAGCGACCGGGACTGTCCTTCGTTTTTCGGAGATAGACCCATGACCTATGTGCTGAACAATGCCGACGTGCTGCCCGTACCGGTGGTGGCCGAAGCCAAGGCTCGCAAGGCCGATACGCCCAGCCTGATGCAGCGCCTCTATGCCGCGCTGATCGAGAGCCGCATGCGCTCTGCCACCCGCGAGCTGCGCGCCCGCAACCTCCTCGTCAACGAGGCCGAGATGGTCCTGGGCGGCTACCCGTCCGCGACGCTGTCGGGCGACGTCTCGCTGCCTTTCAACCGCTGAATTCGGGCTGCTGCGGCCCTGCCGCGCGCCGGCAACTTTCAGGATCCGAACCATGATCGCCATCATCAAGCATATCGCCGAACAAATCGCCGACGCGGCGAAGTTCACCGCTGCCGTCTGGCACGACGCCCGCAGCCTGCAGGCCGAGGCCGAGCGCAAGTACGGCCATATCGGCTTCTGAACTGAACGGGTAACGACCTCGCGCTTCTAGCGGAAGTGGATCGGAAGGGGCTTCGCCTCTTCGGTCCGGTGCTCTGGCGCAGGAGGTCAGGCAGGGCGGCGGGGCCTTGGGGCTGCGCCGCCTTTTTTCATGACCAGCGTCGCCCAGCCTTCGCGCAGCGAGTGGCTTGCGAGATAGACGCCCTGATGCCGATAGGCGGAGACCACGCCGGCAACGTCCATGGCGAGCAGCCCGGACAGGATCAGCGTACCCTGCGGCGCCAGCACGCGCGCGATCGAGGGCGCGAGACGCCTCAGCGGCCCGGCCAGGATATTGGCGAGGACGAGGTCGAAACGGCCCGGCCGGTTCGCCTTGGCATGGCGCAGGCCCGGCGCGACATAGAGATCGAGCGCGCGGGGCGCGTGGTTGAGCCGGGCATTATGGGCGGAGACCTCGACCGCGACGGCATCGATATCGCCGGCGACGACCTTGCGCTTGATCTGCTTGGCGAGCGCCAATGCCAGAATCCCGGTGCCGGTGCCGACATCGATGCCGAAACGGGGCCGGCGCTTCTTCATTTCGGCATCGAGCGCCAGCAGGCAGCCGGCCGTGGTGCCGTGATGGCCGGTGCCGAAGGCGAGCGCCGCCTCGATCTCGATCGCGACGTCGTTGACGCGCACGGTCTCCCGGTCATGGGCGCCGTGGACGAGGACGCGGCCGGCGCGCACGGGTTTCAGCCCGTCGAGGCTCGCCGCAACCCAATCGCGCGTGTTCACGGTGGTGAAGGGTGTCGTGTCGACCAGACCGCCGACGATCGGCCTGAGCAGGTCGCGCACCGCCTCTTCGTCCGGGTGCTGGGCGAAGTAGATCTCGACCTTCCAGGGCGCATTCAGCGAGAGCGTGGTGACGCCGTCCTCGATCTCGAAGGCCGAAATCGCGGTCTCGGTCGGGTCGAAGATCTCGCCGAGCAATTCGGTCAGGGCCCGAGCCTTCTCGCCCGAGGTGGAGAGTTCGAAGACGGTCGCAACCGTCGCTGGCAGGAGGCCTTCGCGCATGCGGTGGCATTAGCAGGGCGGGGCAGGGTTGTCATGCGCTGCCGGCGAAGGGTCCTTCGGAGAAAGTACAGGCTCGGCCAGCGCGGGAAACCATCTCCTGGAGGGAGAGGGCAGGGTGAGGGGTAGGCCGCTAACCCATTGCCGCGCAGCGGTAAGCCCCGCTTTGCCGGTCCAGCGGCCGACACCTCAGCCCTGCCCCTCTCCGTGCAGGTTACCGAGGAGCAGGTGGATATCGATGGCTGGCGATGGATGTAGATGGATATCTGACGGGGTTTGTTGATGATTTTCTGATTTGTCATTGACAGAGATGGACCGAATTGGCTCTATGAGGCTACCTATATCTCTCTTGGGTAGCACCTCATGCCACGGGCACGCCTGACCAAGTCCATCATTGACGCCCTGCCGACGCCGTCCCGCGAGCTGGTCTATTGGGACGAGACGCTGCCAGGCTTCGGCGTCAAGGTGACCCCCGCCGGGCGAAAGGTCTTCATCGTCCTCTACCGGACCGGCGGGGCCGGGTCGGCCTTGCGCAAATATACCATCGGGCCCCATGGCCGCGTCACGTTGCATCTGGCTCGGGGTGAAGCGCACAAGGTGCTCAGCGCGCGGCGGGAGGGGCGCGACCCGGCTGCAGAGAAGGGCGAAGCGCGGCGCAGGCTGTCGAGCGATCGGGTCGAGGACGTCGTGAAACTGTTTGTCCAGCAGCATGCCTCCAAGCGCCGGTCAGGGCGGGAGATCGAGCGGCTGCTCCGCCGGGATATGGTCGAGCGCTGGGGCGCGCGCAGCATCCATTCCATCACCAAACGGGACGTGGTGGCCTGCCTGGGCGAGGTCGTCGACCGGGGAGCCCCGATCGGGGCCAACAAGCTCCTCAGGGTCATGCGCACCTTGTTCAACTGGTGCATCGGCAAGGCGCTGCTCGAGCGGTCGCCCTGCGATAGCATCCCGGCGCCCAGTCGCGTGATCTCGCGCGATCGCGTGCTGTCCGACGCAGAACTGGCACAGGTGCTGATGGCAGCCCGTCAGACGGGCGGCCCCTACGGCGCTATCGTGGAGCTGCTGGCCCTGACGGCCCAGCGCCGCGAGGAAGTCGCCCGGATGGGCTGGGACGAGATCGACCTTGAGGCGGGGACCTGGACGCTTCCCGCCGGGCGAACCAAGAACGGCCGGCCCCACCTGGTCCATCTCACGGAGCCCGCGGCCGCGCTGATCCGGCGCATGCCCCGGCTTGGCGACTGCGTCTTCATCACGAGCGGCGCTGCCCCCTTCAATAACTTCTCCAAGGCGAAACGGGAGCTGGACGGACTATCCGGGATTGTTGGCTGGCGCTTGCATGATCTGAGGCGGACGGCCGTTTCAGGCATGGCCCGGCTCGGAATAGCTCCTCACGTAGCCGACAAGATCCTCAATCATACGTCCGGCACCATTTCCGGCGTCGCGGCAGTCTACCAGCGCCACGAGTTCATGGCGGAGCGACGCGATGCGCTCGAGCGCTGGGGCCAGCACGTTGCGGAGCTGTTGGCAGCGCAGCCAAGCTCGACAGCACGTCTTTCAGGCCGCCTGGAGCCAGTGCCCGGAGAGATGCGATGACGATCGAAGAACCACCGCCGGGCGCCTTGGGCCTCGACCAGCACGAGCCGACCGAGACGACGCGGTCGGCCGTGAGGGCTCACGCCTACAACAGAGTGCCGTACGAGATCATCGCCCGGATCCTGCGCATAAGCGTCGAGGCTTTGGAAGTTCACTACCGGGAGGAGCTGGAGCTGACCGAGTACCAGGTCCTGGCACTCGCCGCCCGCAACATCCTGGCGCTCGCCAATCAGACCGACGATTTGGGCGTGGCGCTCCGAGCCAATGAGATGCTGCTGCGGACCAGGTCGGCCCATTGGCGCGAGCCGAAATCGATCGAGGCGCCGACAGGCCAGCTGCCGTCGACCAAGGTCGAGCACATGACCCTCGAACAGGTGGAGGCGGAGCTTGCACGCATCGGTATCACCGCAGCCGGTAGACGTGACGAGCCCGCTGGGCCGAGCCCGGCTGATCCTCGTCCGTAATCTGGTCCTGGAGCCAGCGTCCTCGCCATCAACGCCGGGGGATTGCTCGGTCGCGGGCGCCAGCGCCAATTCCGGAACCCGGTTCGGAGAAAATGGCCATGGCTAAGCGTCCACCAGTCCGCAACCCGCGCAAATCGCTCGCGGTACGACCAAAGATCGAACGGGCATACGTGGTCTCGGGCGAACATCTCGGTGACGTCCTTCAAGGCAAGCCCGTACCCTCGAGCCTTGTCGCTATGCTCGGTGGTGAGCCTGCCCCGGACTTACTGCCGGGCTGGCAAAAGGCGCTGGAGGGGTTTGCACTTTCAGAGCATGACCTCGCCTGGGTGCATCGTGTGGCCCAACAATTCTGCTGGGAGCGGGCGTCGCTCGTTCACGGCACGACCCATGCCGAAGTCGGATCGTTGCTCAAGCGGATCAGGCGTGCATCCGGAGACCTGGTCGCGGCGCTTGACCAGGGCGAGATGGCCGAGACGTGGCGCCGTCTTGAAAAGGTCGATATTGGCGGTGGGAAACCATCCAGCTTTCGCTGGGAGGACGTTCATCCGGTGCTGTTGAGCTTGGCGGCCCGTGCCCGCCAGGCAGTCGAAGAACTGAAAGCGGAAAAACAGACCCGGCCACCCCTCGACCCCTCACATAGCTGGCGATTTTTCGTGACCGAGCTGGCTGCGGTCTTCGAACGACGGGGGGAACCAGTCACGGCCTCGAAACCGAGCGAGAAGTCCCGCAGCACCCCATTCACGCAGTTCGCATGGGCCGTCATGCAGGCGGTGCCTAAGCAATACCGCCAACACGATGCCTCGCGCGACGCGATGGCGGATGCGATTTCGAATGTGCTGGCCGACCTGCGAACGGCACAGGCACAAAGACCAGGAGCCACCTGACGATCAGTCGCCGCCTTAGGGGTTTTTGCGCATCGCGCGATCGACAACTTCCCCTTGGACTTCACGACCGCCAAAGTCTCCCATGCTCTCACAAGCCCACCTCTCGAGCTTCTTGTGAGTGTCACGAAATGGCGAACATCCTCGACAATCTGCCCGCCTCGATCGCCGGCAATCGCGTCCTGAGCACCGCTGAGGCCGCCGCGTTCTGTCGCTTCAGCGTCGCACACTGGCGACGCCTCTCGCGGAGCGGGCGGGCGCCACTGCCGCTGCGGCTCTCCACGCGAAAGCTCGGGTGGCGCGCCAGGGACCTGGTCGCCTGGATCGAGCAGCGCGCGACCAGCTCCTCGGGCACGCCGCCAGGAGCAAGGTAACGAGCGACCGAGCCGCCTGAAACCCACTGAGCGGGTCAATCGACCGCGCCATGTCATGCCGCAATGTCTCTCCTTCTACGGAGGCAACAATGGATGCGCAGCACAGCGCCCTTCGACCGGACGATCGCCTCCCCAACAGAACGATGGCGCGACGGCTCGTCCGCGAGGCGGTCACAGGCGAATTGTCGCTTCTGGAATGGGCAAAAGCCACCTCCATTTTGACGATCGTCATCAGGCCAGCGCGCCACGGCCGTTATCGCGCGTTCCTGAACGGTACTCCCGTCGGAAAGCGCGAATGGCGCACACCGTTCCTGACCGCTGCCCGCAAGCTGCTCGCCTCGGGTGTCAATCCGGCGACGCCCCTCGCAATGCTGCATGAAGGCTCGAGCGTAGTAGCCCTGCGGTCGACCGTCGGAGCGGCGGCGCGACTGTCCGTGGCCGAGGACGCCCGGGGCACCCGTTTCGTTCGCTACCCGAGTGATCCTGCCCGGCTGAGTGGCTTGCAGCAGCGTGACGGTCGACCCAGGGACGGCGATGCGCAGGAGGGCGGCGGGGTCCGTCCACCAAACCGGCGATCCCGGTCTGACCTCGATGCGTCTGCTGCTGGCGCGGGTTCTGCCGCGAACTCACGACCCCAGCGCGCCGCCGGCGCCAGCCGTTCAACTCTGCCCGAGGAGCATGCTGATGAATGGACCCTTCCCGACCACCGCACCCGAGCAGCTCCTCACCTCAAGGGAAACGGCGGAGCGCCTTGGTCTCGCGGAGAATACGATGGCGCGCATGCGCTGCCACGGCACCGGTCCCGAGTTCCTGAAGCTTGGCCGGGCGGTCCGATACCGCTGGCGCGACGTCGAGCACTGGCTCGCTGGCCGGATGCAGACATCGACTTGACGCCAATGGACGCGCGATATCCGACGGTGTCAGCAAACACGTAATATTAGTTTGGTATGGAGCCCTCAAATACCAATAATGATCTTGTCTGCTGACAAGATATTCAGTGACTAAATAGCAATACCGCCGCTAATACTTCTCTTCGCATGGCCACAGAGATTGACAACATCTCTGGAGCTTGGCGGGCTGCGCTGTCATGCGCCGGCGGTCTTCCGAAATGGAGGCTCCCCATGCCGATCGCGATGCCGACCCGTGACCCGTACCTCCGCTACGCCCCATCGCGCGACGAGTGGGCGATCGGCAGCAAGGGGGGATCCCGCGTCATCAAGCTCGACGGTCAGGTGGTTGCCGTTGATCCCGAGCGCCTCCGGCGCGGCTGGCTGACCGGCCATGACGGCAGCAGCAAGCGTACATTCACGCCGGTCCCGGGGCTCGACGGTCCCATGCCGCCACCGCCGACGGCGGAGGCAAAGCCCGCATTGTCGCTGTTCGCCCTCGCGCCTAAGGCCTTCGGCGTCGCCGACATCGCATTCGAAATGACCAATTGGACGTACTCACACTGCGAATTCGTCACCCATCTTTACAACCAATGCGAACCCCAGTTCGGACGTGACCTGGTCCCGCTCGTCGAATTTGGCCCATCGCAGCCGATCCAGTTCGGCGACCGTAAAACGCGGCTGCTCACCTACAAGGTGCTGCGCTGGGTGCCGCGCGACAAGGCGTTCCCGAACCCGAGCCGCGCCCAACCCCAGAGCGCTGGCGCGGCCGATGCGGCCGAACCAGAAGGATGGGCGGGATGACGCTCGACCGCGAGGTGACGGAGCGTCGCGAGCGCCTGCACGCGAGGGGCTATCGGGTCATCGCCGTGCGGACCTGCGGGAAGGCGCCATTCGAGGCGGGCTGGCGGCAGGCGGCCGGCGTGCCGGTCTTCAACGAGGAAGGCGCGAGCACTGGAATTCGCTGCGACAAGTTGCGCGCCGTCGACGTCGATGTCGACGATCCAGTCATGGCCGCCGAGGTCGAGGCGCTGGTCGAGAAACATTTCGGGCCGGCGCCGACGCGGTTCCGAAGCAATTCACCGCGCGTATTGGCCGTTTACCGCTCCGACCGGCCGCGCCTGAAACGGACGATCCCACTGCCCTTTCACCCGGGAAGCAAGATCGAGATCCTCGGCGACGGTCAGCAGTTTGTGGCGTTCGGCGAGCATGTGTCCGGCGTACCCTACGAGTGGCGCGGTGTGCCGCTCGACGCGGTTCCATTCGACGATCTGCCGCTGATCACCGAGGAACAGGAAGAAGCGTTCGAGAGGGAGTGCAAGTCACGCTGGCCGATGTCGGCGAAGACGGCAGCCGACGCTCCGCCAGGAGCCAATGGCAAGATCTTCGGTTTCTTTCACCACACCTGCATCCCGTCGGATGTCGAGGCCGCGCTCGACGCCCTGCCCAATGACTACGTTGACCGTGACAAGTGGCTGAAGATCGGCATGGCGGCGCGGGCCGGCGGAGCGTCGTTCGAGGCCTTCGACAGGTGGTCCCAAAAGTGGTGGGGCTACGATCGGGCTCACACGAGGGCTACCTGGGAGAGCTTCACCGACATCCGGAAGATCACGGCCGCGAGCCTCTTCGCTGAAGTTTTTGGGCGGGTCCCAGGCTGGACGAAGCCGTCCAGGCGCCCGGACCCAAATCTTGGCCCGGAGCCTGGCAGCAGTGGCGATACGAACGCTCACGCTCGGCCTGACGACGGCCCTGCAGACGGCACCGGGGGTTGGGACAGACCCGCCAGCGGCGCTGGAGATGGCACCGGGGAGTGGGACGAGCCCTCTGTCGACGCCGCGGACGGCACTGCGGATGGGGGCCCGCCCGCCGGGGACGGCACTGCGGGTGGGGACAATCCAGCCGGGGACGCCGGAGAGGGGCCCGAGGGGTCGGATGAGCCCCCCGAGCCAGACCCCGACGGCGGCGGCGGGGACGGGACGGAAGGGTGGGATGTGCCTCCCGAGCCGGAGGTCCTGCCGATCCAGCCGCGCGTCCTGCGCTCCGCCAAGGACATTCTGCCGCGGCGCTGGCTCTACGGCAAAGCCTATTTGCGGCAGTGCGTCTCTGCCCTCGTCGCGCCCGGCGGATCGGGAAAGTCGATCATCGCCATGGTCGAGGCTCTGGCGATGGCGGCCGGGCGGCAGCTCTTGCACGACCGCCCGATCCGTCCCCTCAAGGTTTTTTACTGGAACCTGGAAGATCCAATCGACGAGATCGAGCGCCGCTTCGTGGGCGTCGCGCAGCATTTCGGCATCACGCCCGAGCAATACGAAGGCCGGTTGTTCTTCGAAAGCGGACTTAATCTGCCGCTCAAGCTTGCCAGCGCGGACGGCCAGGGGTTCACGATCGACGAGGCGAGCCTCGACGGGCTCGAGGCGACGATTGTCGCGCACGGTCTCGACGTCCTCGTGATTGATCCGGTGATCTCGGCGCACGGCATCCCGGAAAATGATAACGTCGCCGTCGATGCGGTGATCAAGGCCCTCGCCGCCGTCGCGACCAGAGCAAACTGCGCCATTCTGCTCGTCCATCACGCGCGCAAGAGCCTCGCCGGCCCAGCCCGCGAACTCGACGCCGGCGATGCCCGCGGGGCCGCCGCCTTTGTCGACGGCTGCCGCATCGTTCGCCTGGTGCAGCGCATGACGCCGGACGAGGCGAAGAAATTCGGGATCGATCCCCAGGAGCGCTGGCGCCACATGCGCCTTGTCGACGGCAAAACGAACCACGCGCCACCGGCCGATGTCTCGACCTGGATCAGGCTCGACAACGTCCCTCTCAATAATCCCAACGCCGACAACCCCGACGGCGATCATATCGGCGTACCGGTTCGGTGGGAGGCGCGGCCGGCCGACACGGCGTTCCCCGCGGCACTCGTAGAGGAGATCAAAGCAACCGTCCGCGACGGCGAATACCGGGCCAGTCCCCAGGCTGATCATTGGGTCGGATACGCGCTCGGCCCGATCTTGAAGCTCGATCCGGAGATCAAGGAACAGAAGGCCAGGATCGTCGGTCAGGTCCGGCGCTTGGTGCGCGCAGGCCACCTGCAAGTAATCAACCGCCGGGACAAGAACCACGAGTGGAGGGACTACGTCGTAGTCCCCGCAGGAGGTTCCAGCACTTGAGGTGCTGGACTGGTACTGGAGGGTGCTGGAGCCAGTATAGCCCTCTCCACCGCCTCCAGCACCCGCTCCTCCCCCTTTAGGGGGAGCGGGTGCTGGTGGTGGAAGGGCGGAGCCGCAGCGGGTGCGGGCGGGCGCGAAACGCAAGCGGCAAGCGCCGATGCCCGATTGCTGCTTGAGCGTGATCTTGAGAGGGTGGGTCTCCTGGGGCATCTTTACTGGGGGCCGCCCCTTACTCCTCGAAGCCAGGACGTAAGCTGGGGCCCTGACGCTCTGGCCGCTCGCGGCGCAAGCGGGTGGCTGACCGTGAGGTGGGAAGGCCATGGCCGGTCTGAAGCGCGGCAGGTGCGCGCGTGCCGTCGCCAAACTTGAGCCACGGGGGCTGTGAGGCCGGGCGAGGCCGGGGTTGCCAGACGGACCAGGAGAAATTGTGCCGCGGAGCCGCCTTCTCGTCCTCGCTCCAGCGCGGACGGCGCGTCAGAAGCACGTTCCCTGCGAAGTTCGGGTGTTCGTGAACGAGGGAACGACGCGCTTGCGCCGAAAGTCCACTCCAGCCGCGTCAGCACGGCGACGCCGCATCCAGCATCGGCCGCCAGCCGCAGGAGATGGGCGAGGAACTCGTCCTGATCCTTGAAGGGCAGGTTCGTAACCACCCAGTCGACACCGGCCAGCGTGCTGATCTCCCGAAGATCGCAGCCGCTCTCGATGTCGGGGACCAAGGGGGCCGGGTAGGCGAACAGATCGCGGGCGACCACAACAAGCCCGGCCTGGCGGAGAGTGTAGACTATGTGGCCGCGGCCTGCGCACGGCTCCAGGATCCGCCCCTCGATCGGAACGGCCTTCAGTAGCGCCGGAATGATCCAGTCGGCGTCAATCGTCATATAGCCTTCGTTCGGGAGCCGGGCGTAGTTCGAGCCGACCATCGCCGGGTCGCGGTAGGGCGCGGGCGGCTTGGCCAGCGCGACGCCGTTTGGCGGCGTACTGCTGTCGCCAATCGGGCGACTGGGGGAAGAGAACGAAATCCGGGGCGGCAAGCTCTTCATGGAAAACATCCTCACGCTGGAATGTTGTCGGCCACTCATCGCACACACCTCCAGTTCGCGAGCATAGAATAAGAATTGACTAGCTATATCAACAACAACATATAGCGTCAATACGTTTTTGTATCCCTACGAAATCCGAATAATTGGGAGCATTGGAATACCAATCCAAAATCATGACCGATTAAACCTGAATCGACTGAATTTATATTCACGAGATCGGCCAAAAGCAGGCGAGATCCGGCTGACCCGCCTGAAGCAGACCTCCCCCTGGCGGGCCTGAAGCCCTGGCTGCGATGATCGGTGGAGGCGCAGCGCCAAAGGCGGTTGCCAGCCAACTGCGGCGTCTTACTTTTCGCCAGATACGGACAGCTGGTTCCTGCTAGAATTGCCCCAGTCGCGCGCGTCGCGCGCAGGCGCGGGAGAAGCCGCCATGCAGCGAAGGAACCTGCTAAACGCCCGGGATCGCCTCGGCGCCTCGATCATCGAAATCGTGGCTGCCGACGTCGCCGTTCACGGGCCCGAGGTCATCGAAAAGCTCCGGCAGACAAACGTCCCCGCCTATGCCCGCCTGGTCAGCGACCTGGTGCACTTCAAGAAGCTCGCGACGGAGCGGAACACGCAGACCCGACGCAAACCGCGTGCGCTGCGGATGAAGGATGTCCTCAAGGCGATGGACGACAAGCCGATCGACGTGAACAACCCGCTTCTGCCGCCGAAACATCAAGAGCGCTGGCGGAAAGGCATCGCGGCGCTCGAGCCGAGACGGCCCGACGAACTGACGCCTGCCGAACTCGCCGAGGTTTGGGGAGCCGATCTGGCGGCCTGGTACGAGCGGAACATCGGACGGCTGACTAGCATTCCGTCGTTCGGACGACGACGCTGTTGGCGCTGGGAAACCCCGCACCCGACGCTGCGCGCACCGGCCGGATCGGTGCGAGGCTCACCGGCGTTCAAGCGAGATGAAGATCGGCGGGTTCATGGGCTCGACAAGCCCCGATAATGCGATCAGGGTTCTGGATGCCGGAGCCGAGGGCGATGTCCTGAGAAGGCAGTGCCGGCTTAAGAACCTTCGGGCCCCGCAGCATGGCGATATCTATGTCACGCCCGGCTTCGCGACGAAGGTGATCGGTGCCATCCATACTGGCCTTCTCTTGCGACCTCGTCCCTGAAACCATCGAGGCTGATCACTTGAAACCCGGGAACGTGATCGACTTTGCCCAGGCCCGTACAGTCCGAGCTGATCCTCAGGCGTATGGCCGCAGGCTCGGCCGAATCTGGCGGCCCCAGGTTTCGGTCCGGGATATCACCTCGATCAGGGCACTCATGCGAGAACCAGCGGGCCGGGCTGCGGCTGTAGAGGCCACCAGCGAACTCATCCTCGCCCATCTCACGTGCGGCGTCGGCGGTGTACCCGCGCTGCCCGATGATGCAACGGGCGAAGACTTGTACCTGATACTCGAAGGCGTGATGTTGGCGCTTGTAGAGCCGGCTCCCGTGGGAGCGAGCGCATGAGCCATGGGCGGCAAGAGCCCCCATGCAACCAAAGCTGGAGTGCTCGGCGGTTCCGGGGAAGAACAGTAGACCGCGCGCTATAGTCCCCACTTTGCCAGCACTGCCTCTGCCTCCGCGGGATCATCCTTCATCCGGTAGATCGCCTGCCGGGACAGACCGGTCGTCCTGGCGATGACGCTGACACCTGCATCCTGCGCCAGCAGGTCCCGAACGGTTTCCATTTGCGCTCGGGTAAAGCTCGGCTTGCGGCCCCTGTAGGCGCTGCCATTGCTCGCCTTCGCGTGCTCGATGCCAGCCGCCTGTGCCGCCTTTGTAGCTTCCGCCTGCGCCTGCGCCGAGGCTGCCATGAAGGCAATAAGGGCATCCCTGACGGCTTGCTGCATCGGGTCTGCCGTGGCCCCGTCGAAGGTCATGCGGTTGATGATGGTCTTGATGACCACACCCCGTCGCATGAACTCCCGGATCGTTTCGGTGACGTCGGCGTAGTTGCGCCCGAGCCGGTCGACCCAGCGCACGACCAACACGTCCCCGGCCCGGAGCAGGTCGAACAGGCGCTGGCCCTCTGGCCGCTCGGCAAGCCGGGTACTGACGCCGGAGACGCCATTATCGGCGACCACGCGGTCAATCGCGAAGCCGGCGTCCCGCGCCTGCCGCTCTTGATGGGCAATGGTCTGATCGGCGGTTGAGACGCGAGCATAGAACACGGTCTGCATGGGCGAACTCTCTGTCCGTAGAGATATCGTCCGCAGAAATGCATGTCCGTAGGTTCGCGTCAAGCCTTACGGACACTGTTTTACGGTACGTGCGGACCGTCCGCTACGGTATACCCTACTGGATAGAGAAGTACGATGTCCTGACATCGGATGGCAGGCCGTCGTGACCGCGGCCGTCTCGGTCGGAAGGTGTCGGCCCGGCATTCACCATGGCCAGCTTTGCATCTTTGTCACATTCCTGCAGTACTCAGACACATGCCGAGAATGGGCACTGCTAAGCTCATTTGCAATTGCACGCGGGTTACCCGATGCCCACGCGGAGACTTCTGATCTTGATGCTGCCGAACACAAATCGCTCCGGCATCCGCATGGCCGCACCGGCGGGCCGGGAGCTGCGCCGGTGGTCATGAATGGTAACGGCTGGCTTACCATTCTGCGCTGCCACAAATGCGGAAACGAAGACCAAGCCAGGCTCCGCGTTGAATTGGGAAATATCAGCGCCCGCGGCATACGGCTGCGCATCATCGGCTGGCGCTGTCATGAGTGCGACGAGCTTTTTGGCAAAGACTTGAAAGCAGATTGGCAGGCCGATTCGATCCGGATCGGCACGTAAGGATGGCGCGGGCTTGCCGGGCCAGCGGGATCGACGGCTCTCGATTGGTGAAGTGTCCGGCGCGTGCCTCGGGAGCCTGGACCGATGCAACAAGAGGGACCAGTTTAGCGGGTCTCGTCGAGTTGGATCGGCGAAAGACGGGTGGTGGCGAGATCTGATGCGCCTGCTCGAAGCCCGACCAGACAAGCCGGAAGTGGTAAAGTCGATGGTTCAGCGCGACGCCGGCGATGCTGACACCGAGATCGGCCATGTCGGTGAATTCCGACAAACCCATCCGGCCGGGCTCGTGGATCTGCCGGAAGATGATCTCCTGCTCCGGGCCATGAATGGCGCGCCAGGCGCGCGGATGCGGCGCTCGATCGTGCGCCGGACGCCGGGGTCGAGATCGGGATGGCGCCGCCGCATCTCCTCGAAAATGCCGATCGGCCGAAGACCCGGCGCCGAGCGCAGCAGCGGCACGATCTCGTCGTCGAAGATCGACGCTAGAGGATCGGGCCTGCGGCGCCCACGCTGCCTGTCGCTTCGCGACGGAAGGCCTGGATCGCCCGATATCCGATATCCCGTAGCGGTGCTGAACCCGGCCTTCGCCGCCGCGATCGCGACGACGTCGTTCTGTCGGAACTTCATGAAGAGCCTCATCTGGTGATCGGTGACGTGGCGGCCGGGCACGCAAGGTCTCCTCCATCGACGGAGAGAATTTTGCGACAGCCGGCCGGCCCCGATCATCAGCGACGATGCACCGAAAGAAGCTCGCCTTCGTCGAGGGGCGCGACAGCTACGGGCTACGCCCTGCGCTGTCGCGCCCCTCGACGATTCTCTCCTTGATTGTCGCGCAACTCGCATCGTGATTGTCGCGTCGCACTGATGCGGGCAACATCGTTCGGCATGGCGCTCTCCTGTGGTCAGAGCTCCCTTGCCAACGTCACACGAAGCGCGAGGCTGGGCGAGCGGGGGCATCCATGCCATCCTGTCCGGCGGAAGTTCTACGAACTGGCCCAATCAGGCCCGGCGCGGATCGCTTCGGAAAGGGCTCGCGCGCATCGCAGAACTCTATCGCATCGAGGGCGATATCCGCGCCGGAGAGGCCGCCGACCCAGTCAGCTCACTCCGCGATCATGGGGTCTAATTCCAAAGTCGATCGCCGATACCCTTGCACCTCAATCGCCGTCCTTGCCAACGTACTTGCAATGCGCAATGTGTGCTCGCGTTGTTCCGTCTGGTCCATTGGGCGCCTCCATTGTCTGCGAGAACTATCCCCAACACCCGTCTGCCACTCGTCAAGGCGACCGCCCCTCGCTTGCGCGCCCCGATGGCGCTTATCGTGACTGCCTCGCTAGCCCTCGCTGCCGCTTTCCTCACGCATCATCAGATTTACTCGAGCATCAGTAACACCGCCGACTCTTCAGCATATCAGTTCTACGCAGTTCGTTTCCGCGAGCATGGCCCCTTTTACGACTTTGGAACGATCCGCACCTATGGCTACCCCCTGTTCCTTTATCTGCTGACCTTCGTATCCGGATACGACCATGGTGCACTCGCTCTGGTTTCCGGTATTGCGCAATACGCAATCTTTCTGGCCGCCGTGCTATGGCTTGCGTGCCTCGTCTCTGCTTTCAGCTTTCGGCTTGCGCTCGCCGTGCTCGCGGGACTTCTGCTCAATCCCCTCGTCATCTCGCTAATAACGGATGCCTTAACGGAGGGCCTATCGCTCTCCCTCTACGTGTTCCTTGCCGCTCTTGCGGTGAGGATCTGCACAGCCGAGACGAGCACAACCACCGTAGCGTCTCTCATCTCAGCCGGGTTCGTTGCGGCGATGATGCTGATGGTCCGTCCGGCTAACGTCTCCGTCGTGGTCGCGTGGTACCTCTCGGTTGCGATTGCCGTTATGGCATGGAAGGGCTCCAGAGGAGATTGGCACCGTCACGCGCTCGCAGTTGCAGGCGCGTTCATTGCTGCGGGCGTCCTGGTCTGGGGGCCTCAACTGGTCTACAATCTTTCTCTTTACGGTACGGCAACTATCTTCCCGGTCTGCAGGCTTGGCGACCTTCAGGCGGCGTACGGCGTCTTCCTCTGGAAATATGACACGCTGGTCACAGGAGACATAGCGGGTCCGTGGTACTACATTAACCCCTTATTCCAGGGGCAGCTGCCAGTGGGCGGGGGGGGGGCGGTGGTATCTCGCGCACCCACTCGCAGGTTCCGCGACAGTCCTGGCACACGTCTTCAACGCATTCAGCGTCACGAACCTGTTTACGTATGTCCGCGATTTAAACCCCCCATACGGTGCCGCCCTGCGCGTGCTCTATTGGGCCATCAATCTGGGCGGCCTGATCGGAGCGTTAACCTACGTACGATCGTTGTTTCGTGAGCATCGCCGCGATGAAGCGAACAGGTATGCTCTGGTGCTGGCATTCATCGCGCTCTCAGTGCTCGGCATAACGGCGCTTAACGGAGTTTCTGCAGTCGAAACGAGATTTAACGTTGTGCCCATCGCAATCTTTTCGGTGATCGCGCTCGCCAGGCTGCCGTACTTTCGGTGCTATGATCTGCCGTTCAGCATGTTTGCCGTGTATGGGTTTGCGGGAGTTGTTATGATACTTGTGACCGGATCTTACGCTATGGACCGGCTAGCGTCTTCAGTTCTGGCCGGACGCTCATATGATTACGGCATACGACGTTGCTTGATGACGGGGGATTCCGCGGTCAGAAACTGGGACGAGATTATCCGGGAACATGAGGCATGGCTGCAAAAGCGCCGTGAGGAAGCGAACGCGCAAGTAGCCCAATGACGGTGCGCGTTCCGCCACACACGCGGTTATCCCTGTAATGTCGGCGAGCTAGTGATGAGACCTGTGCGCGGGTAGGCGTAGACGGCGTTCTTGATTTCTGATTTGATTGCGCTTTCCAGTTCGGACGGCGACGATGGCGCATCGTTCGATTGGTCAGGAGCAGCTTGGTTTTGCGACCCGATGGCGGGGCGCGTCGTCGCTCGACGAACTTGATGGGCTGATCGACTGAAAGCCGATCGCAGTGCTGCTCGATCCCCTCTATCGGGCCACGAAGGGCGAGCCGGCCTGGCCTCCGCTTTCGATTTTCAATGCGCTGCTGCTGTCGGTCTGGTGCGATCTGTCCGATGTGAAGCGGTGCAAGGGCGCCCGATCCAGCTCAAGCTGACGGCGGGGCAAGCCAGCGACATCGCCAGCGCCGCTGACCTGATCGGCCATCTCGCTCCCGGCGCGATGATGGCCGACAAGGGCCACGACGCTAACTCCCTGCGCGCCCTCGTCGGTGAACGCGGAGCCCGGGCCAACATCCCGCCCAAGAGCAATCGGAAGGACCCGATGTGCTTCAGCCGCCACCTCTACAGGGACAGGAACCTGATCGAGCGCTTCTTCAACAAGATCAAACAGCTCCGCCGCATCGCCACACGCTACGACAAGCTCGCGGAGAACTTCTTCGCAAGCCTCTAGCTCGCGATCTGGCTACGCGGTAATGAGTCGACGGCCTAGCTTCTTGCGTTTTGGATTCCGTCAAGGCAAGAAGCCTCCGGACAAGTGGAATTCGCAGGGGCGGCAGGCGCAAGTTCCGTTACCTTCAAGTCGATCGGGCTGGGCGACCAACTCGACATTAGGGATCGTAATGAGCGAACATTCCAGTGCCTTGTTTGTTCCGCTCAATGACCTAAGGCGGAATTACGACGCCAACTCCGATGCCATCTCGGCAACCGTGAATGCGGTTCTGGCCTCTGGCTGGTGGCTCAACGGAGAGCGGACACGCATTTTCTGCGAAGCCTTCGCAAACTATCTCGGCGTTGAGACATGTATCGGCGTGGCCAACGGCACCGATGCCCTTGAAATTGCCTTGCGCGCGCTCGTGGCGACACGCGGAACGTCAAAGGACGAGGTTGTCACGGTGGCAAACGCTGGCGGCTACTCGACTATAGCTGCGCGGCTCGTCGGCCTGAAGCCCGTCTATGCCGACATCGTCGAGGAGTCGCAGCTCGCGGACCTAGATTCAATCGTATCCGCGCTCGGCGTCCGGACCGCTGCGGTGATCGTGACGCATCTGTATGGCGGAGTGGTCGACGTTGCAATGCTGCGCACCAAGATGAACGAGGCCGGCTTCGGATCGGTCTCAATCCTGGAGGATTGCGCGCAGGCTCACGGGGCCCGCCTCAACGGCCGGATGGCGGGAAGTCTCGCGGATATCTCCACCTTCAGCTTCTATCCTACCAAGAATCTCGGTGCCTTTGGCGATGCGGGAGCCATCGTCACGTCCGATGATGAACTTGCGAAAACCTGCAACGCGCTCCGCCAGTATGGCTGGCGCGACAAGTATAGCATCACACGCCCCGGCGGGCGCAACTCGCGGTTGGATGAAGTACAGGCCGCCATCCTTGCGGCCCTGCTCCCCAAGCTCGATCAGAACAACGCGCGGCGAATCGAGATCCTCAAGCGATATACGAAGGCTCTGCCGGAGGGCGTATCGTTGGTTCGCAGCCCGCATGGGTCGGCGGGACATCTGGCTATCCTCCTGTGTGACGAGCGCGATCGGCTGCGCAGACACCTGACCGATAGGCGGATCGCTACTGACATCCACTACCCGATCCTAGACTGCGATCAGCCAGGTTGGTTCGGCTTGCCGCAGGGGCAGGCGCCGGGCGGACTTCCCGTCTCCCGTAAAAGCGTCGCACGTCTGCTGACGATCCCTTGCTTCCCTGGAGCGACGGATGAGGAGATCGATAAGGTCAGCGAGGCGCTCTCCGAATGGCAGCCTTGATTGGTACCTCGTCCGGCCCTGCGCTGGCGGAAGATAGGCCGCATCGCTCTCTGGTCATTCCGGTCTACAGAAACGAAGAGAATATCGACGACCTGATCCCGGTACTCGCGAAATTCGCGCGCGAGCCCGGCGACATCGAGATCGTCTTCGTGATCGACGGGTCGCCCGACCGCTCTGGTGAAATCCTGAGGGATCGGCTCGACGAGATAGGCTGTCCTGCGACCATCGTGTTTCACAGCCGCAATTTCGGTTCATTCACCGCAATCCGGACCGGGATCGAGATCGCGGGTGGTGATTTCGTTGCGGTCATGGCTGCGGATCTTCAAGAGCCCCCGGAGCTCATCCGAGAGTTCTTCGACCTGTTGGAGAGCGGCGAAGTCGACATCGCCTTCGGTAAGCGTTCCGGACGCCACGATTCCCCAATCCAGAATGCGCTATCGAATGCCTTTTGGTGGCTCTACCGCAAGATGGTAATTCGTGACATTCCCAAGGGCGGCGTCGACATTTTCGCGTGCAACCGGGCCGTCATGAATTCGCTTCTCGAGATTTCCGAGCCAAACAGCTCGCTCGTCGCCCAGTTGTTCTGGGTGGGCTACCGCCGCGTCTTCGTTCCTTACGAGCGTCGCCCACGAATGAAAGGGGCGAGTGCCTGGAATTTCTCGCGGCGGCTACGCTATATGATGGACAGTATATTCTCCTTTTCCGACGTCCCCATCCTTGCCGTGCTCTGGATCGGTATCGCCGGTTGCCTGCTGAGCCTGTGCTTCGCAATTTTCGTGATGTTCGCTCGCCTGTTCGGCCTGATCACGGAACCCGGCTACACGGGATTGACGTTGCTGATCGTATTCATGGGCTCTTCGACCTTGGCCGTTCAGGGGGTAATCGGCTCCTATCTCTGGCGCACGTTCGAAAACACAAAGCGCCGACCACTTCGGGTCATCAGCAAGATAGAACGTATCGATCCGCGGTCGCTGGGTTTCGCGACGCGAGTGGAGAAACCGCATGAGCCGTAATGAGAGCGCGTTCTTCGTCCATCCCGCAGGGATTTGCGAGAGCGCCAACGTCGGCGAAGGCACCCGCGTCTGGGCCTTCGCCCACATCCTTCAGCACGCAAGGATCGGCAGAGATTGCAATATCTGTGACCACGTCTTCATCGAGAACGATGTCACGCTCGGCGATAGCGTCACCGTGAAGTGCGGCGTTCAAATTTGGGACGGCTTGCAGATTGGAGATCGTGTCTTCATAGGCCCCAACGCAACGTTCACGAATGACCGGTTCCCCCGCTCGCGCCAGTATCCGGATGGGTTCCTGAGGACGATCATTGAGGATGATGCTTCCATCGGCGCCAATGCGACTATCCTGCCGGGGCTGCGGATCGCACGTGGTGCCATGATAGGGGCCGGCGCCGTGGTGACGCGTGACGTGCCGCCGAATGCCATCGTGGTGGGGAATCCTGCACGCATCGTAGGCTATGCCCAGACTAAGCAGCAAGCGAGCGCGCAGACGGCAGCGGGCTCACCAGATCAAACTCAAGAACTGGTTACCGACGTCGGTGTCGGCCGGGCAACCCTGCATCGGTTGAAGACCGTGGTGGATATGCGCGGCAGACTCTCCGTCTGCGAATTCGAGAAGGATATCCCTTTTCAACCAAGGCGCTATTTCGTCGTTTATGACGTCCCCTCGCGGGAGGTTCGAGGAGAGCATGCGCACAAGGTCTGCCATCAGTTCCTCGTCTGCCTGAGAGGTTCTGTCAGCGTTCTGCTGGACGACGGCAGGAGCCGCACCGAGGTACTGCTGGATCGTCCCGATCTCGGCGTCTTCATGCCCGCTATGGTCTGGGGAACCCAATATCGCTACACGAACGACGCGATACTTCTGGTATTTGCCTCGGAGGAATACAGTTCCGAAGACTATATACGATCCTACGAAGAATTCAAAATCACGGTATCCGGTGCTTAATTATCTTCGTCAACTCGATCATCTCGAGTTAGCCCGGCAGTTCAAACGGTTTCTATTTTCAGGCGCACTGAATACCGCCGTCACCTACCTGCTTTTCCTTGTTCTCTTAAGGTTCACCAGCTATCGTATCGCCTACACAGTGACCTACGCATGCGGAATACTTATCGCCTTCATCTTCAATTCTTACTTCGTATTTCGGCGAGAATACACTGTCAGGATGGGCTTTGCGGTCATTTTTACCTATGCAGTCCAATATCTCTATGGAATTGTCGTATTAGCTTTGCTGGTGGACCTGTCCGGCGCGCCAGCTTCCATCGCCATGATCGTCGTCATCCTAACTGCGTTTCCGCTTCAGTTTCTGATCCTGCGCCGCGTGGTCAGCACATTGCCGAAGAAACGACGGTGAGTCACAGATGTCCATGGATTCTGACCATCAACCGGGCCGAAGACCAGACACCTCAGTCTCGCTATGTCTCACCGCGGCTCTCATCTCACTCGTCGCCAGTGCGTTCCACATCCGTCACTCCCTAGTGCACCGCGCTCTCGCCCTGCCCCCCCCTTACGACGACGTCGCGCACCTCCTCGGTGGCACACGCTATCTTGACTGCTTCGGCTCCGAGGGCTTCGGCGCGTTCCTTCGAACCTTCGCCGCCCCTTCGCATGCTCCTCTTTCCACTGGAGCGGCTCTGAACGGCTTTTCGCTAGTTGGCTTCCACATGTGGGTCGGCGCATGTCGCGATCCCATTGACTGCATGACGCAACGATCGGTCGCTCCCAGATGAATGCAATCATCTTGCCGTTGACCGGCGCGGTCGCGATGGCTGCTATTTCGCCTGATCTGGGCTGGCAGGTGCATCTCGTTCTTCTCACATTGCTGGTCTTAATGCAGGGAACCGGCCTGCTGATTTGCCGCGTCTTCGGCCAGACGGCTGAGCCCTTTCTTGCGTTGACCCTCGGATTCGTTGCGATTGCTCACGCGTTGTTCGCAAGCGACGTCTTGATCCCTGGGGGCCTGTCGGTGGTCGCGGCGTTTTTTGTCGCACCCGCGGCCTTGGGCTTTGCACTTGCACGACACGAAGACGCACAGCCGCCCATAATCCAAACGGTCGGCCTGACGCTTCTTGCTAGCCTTTACACTTTCCTTTGGGCAGCCGATATCGGACCGCGCATGCGTGTGTTCCACACCAAAAATGAGTTCCCGTTTTGGTCAGACGGGTTGTTGCACGCGGCGAGCCTCGCGCAATTCTCGGCTCCGGCCGAGGTCGGCCGAGGGATGGTGTACATGGCGGATATGCCGCGAGCGATCTACCATTACGTGAGCTACCTGCCCGCGGCGCTTCTTCCGGCCATCGCCGGCGTCTCACCGATCGACGCGACGATGCTGTCGTGGCTTCCGTTCGGCATTTTTATTATGGCCTGCGGCGTGGCGGCGCTCGGGCTTGTGCTCGAGGGGCCTTTCCTAGCCGCTGCGGCGTTGATGGCGATTGCGGCCGTTCCGGACACTGGACGCTTCGGCTTCGGCAACGGATTGTTTTGTTTCGACTGGCTGCTCGAAACGGCGCCTGGCACGGCCTACAGCCTTGGCGTCGCCTGCGCCGCTCTCGCTGTGTTGGTGCGATGGATGCGAGACCAGCGCCCGGCGTCGCTCCTCTTGGCCCTGACATTGACCGCGAGCTGCGCGCTGGTGCGGCTCAATACCTTCGTCTGGCTCGCTCCCACAGTGGCGTTGGGGGCGGTTGTCGGCTGGCGGCACTTCGCCATGAGGTCGAAGCAAGGGATGACGTTGCTGGGGCTGCTCGGGCTGGTCCTCTTGTTGGCCGCGCTTTCCTCGCAGGCGTTGCGAACGGACGCGGGCGGGTTCCTGTTTTCCTACATCGAGTTCGCGCACCGCGACCAAGGTCCCGCGAATCTTCAGGGGTTCGTTCCATCGCTGCAGCCACACATCGGTCGCTGGGGCGCCGGACTGGTTGGAGTGGGTTTCGCGCTTATGGAGACAGCTGGGTGGTGGCTTCCCCTGTTTGTTGTCCTGTCGCTGGTGATTCGTCGACAGGGGCGGCTTGAAGCGGTCGACAGTTTACCGTGGATCCTGTTGGCGGTGGCTGCCTTGATGATGCTTCTCGCGCCGACGCCGCCGGACGGCGATTTCTCCGAGTTTCGCCATCGTGCAGGCCCTCTGCTTGTGGTGATCCTAGCGATATGGACCCTACGCTTGGGTGCGATCGCCGCGGCTGGGCCAATGGCTCGGACTCCGACGGTTCGGGGGCGAGTAGCGATCGTTGCGGCGGCTATATTATCCCTTTGTTTTCTCAACATCACAATCAGCGCGGCAAAACGGCCGCGCATGGCTTGGGGTAAGGATTTTTACGATCAGCACGTGCCTAACGAACTCGTGGAGTTGGCGCCCTTGCTGTCCACGGTCAGGGGCGCCAAACCTCGCTTCGTAGTGGCCCGCCAGTCCCCCAATTCCAGGAACACCGATGACGCGGCGCACCTCGTGGCGCTCAGCGGCGTGCCGGCCTATATCTCTCGTCCGCAATCTCTACTCGTTGCCGGTGGGGCGAGGGGAGAAGAAGCCCGCCGGCGGCTCGCGGTGCTCGACAGGCTCAATCGAGCGCCCGATCTCGAGGCGCTGCAAAACGCGATGCGCGCGGAGGGGATCACCTACTACATCGTAAGTTCCGCGCGCGACGCCCCTTTCGACTCAGAGCGCCATGCGGCGATCGGCCATCAGGGCGAGTATGCAATATATTCGGCGAAGTAAGGCCTCCCGAGGCGGTCCGCACGCCAGGGATCGACTAAAATCAGGCGCCTAGTCTTACTGTGTCATAAATAACCGACTGGTTCGTTGGCAGCATGGACATCGTTCGAGGCGCTGGGACAGGGCCCTGTTCAGGCGGGTGCGGATGGTGGCGATCGAATTAGCGACGTGCCGCTCGGTCCGTAGCGGGAGTTCCGGGTTGGTGCCAGCGCTCGATCTTGCCCTGGGTCTGGTGATGAAAGGGAGCACCGCGCACATGGCTCATGCGCTGAGCCTCGATGTATTCGCCAGTTCACCGGCGACGTAGCTCGGGCCGTTGTCGCTGAGCAGCCTGGGCTTGTGGCGCACATGGGCCCGGTCGCAGCCTGAAGCGGCCAATGCAATATCCAGCGTGTCGGTGACATCCTCGGCGCGCATCGTGCTGCACAGCTTCCAGGCGATGATGTAACGCGAGAAGTCGTCGAGCACGGTCGACAGATACATCCAGCCCCACCTGACGTTGCCCCCAGTTTTTATCCAGCGCTGAGTTCGTTTCTGGCGGTTGTGGAGCCCGTTCGGGCTGGTGAAGCGACGAGCTCTAGTGCTGTGCTGTCGCATAGCGCAGCGTCAGGCCCGGCGCGGGGTGAAGGTCGAGGCGAACGCCGTGGGGGTCTGCCATCCGAGCTGCGAGTGAGGGCGTGCGGTGTTGTAGTCGACGCGCCAGTTGGCCAATGCCGTTCGCGCCTGCGGCAGGGACGAGAACAGTGTCTCGTTGAGCAGTTCGTCACGCAGGCGGCCATTGAAGCTCTCGATGAAGCCGTTCTGCATCGGTTTGCCTGGCGCGATGTAGTGCCATTCGACGCGAGCCTGATCCGCCCATGCCAGGATCGCGTTGCTGGTGAACTCGCTGCCGTTGTCGCTGACGATCATCTTTGGCCTGCCGCGCTCAGCGATCACGCGGTCGAGTTCGCGAGCGACCCGAAGCCCCGATAGCGAGGTGTCGGCGACGACGCGAGGTTCTCGCGCGTGCAGTCATCCACGATGGTCAGGATCCGGAAGCGGCGGCCATCGGTGAACTGGTCGGAGACAAAGTCGAGCGACCAGCGCTCGTTGGGCCCGAGGGGCACCAGCATCGGCGCTCTGGTGCCGATGGCCCGTTTACGCCCGCCGCGCCGACGCACCGTCAGCTTTTCCTCACGATAGAGCCGGAAGAGCCGCTTGTGGTTCACGGCATGGCCTTCGCGTTTGAGCAGAACATGCAGACGCCGGTACCCGAAGCGTCGGCGCTCGCGGGCGATCGCGATCATGCGATCCCGCAGAGCGCGATCGTCAGGGCGCGCGGATTGGTATCGGACGGTCATGCGGCAGCAGCCGATGGCTTTACACGCCCGCCGTTCGCTCATCGCGTGATGCTCCACGAGATGCGCGACGGCTTCCCGCTCGGCGGCGGGCGTCACCATTTCTTTCCCAGCAGATCTTTCAGCGCGACGTTGTCGAGCATCGCATCGGCCAGCATTCGCTTCAGCTTCGCGTTCTCGTCTTCCAGCGTTCGAAGGCGCCTGGCCTCCGACACGTTTATCCCGCCGAACTTCGCCTTCCACTTGTAGATGCTGGCGTCGCTCACACCGTGCTTGCGGCACAGATCAGCGACAGAGACCCCGGTCTCCTGTTCCTTCAGGATCGCGATGATCTGCTCTTCCGAGAAGCGGCTGCGCTTCATGTCCTGGTCCTCTCAATGGGCCAGAACGAACTTCAAACCGGATTAGAACCGAGGGGCAACGTCACATGCCGTCCATCTCTTGCAGTTCGATGCATGGATGAGCGGTGCGGCCGGCAGGACATCCTCCGTCAGAAGCCGCCCTACCTTCGGGAGTGGATCGTCTCGACGCAGGTCAACAAGTCCGGTCAGGGTGATGACGACGCGAGGACGATCGAGCCTATCGCCGAATAGGTTTCGACAGCTCATGAAAATTCGAGACAGTCGGTTATCGGTACCTCGTTCATTCCCTGCCATCTTTCCCCTAGGCTGAGTGCAGCGTAAAGATATGGCGGCTTAAGTGGTATCGCCGCGCGGGCCTGCGTCTTGCTGCGTTCGGCCTCGTAGCGGGTTTAGAGATCGGGGCCCTGGTTACGAACCGGACTTCCTTGCAGAGCTTTGCGGTGTCGGGAGTGAGGGCATCGACTGGCGTGGGCGTAGTTAGACCGCGCGCCTCCTCTGAGATCGAACCCGCCAGCCGCACGGCCTTCTTCGCGAAATGCGGCCTTACGACCGCTTCGGAAGGCGTGATCGATGGCGATACGTTTCGCTACCGAGGCGAGAAGATCCGCATCGCTGACATCGATGCACCGGAGACGGGTGGCGCGAAGTGTGAAAGCGAAGCCCAACTGGGTGCGCGCTCGACCGCTCGACTGGCTCAACTGCTCAGCAAAGTCGTGGCCGCATCGTTTGAATGTCCGTGCGTTCCGCGTAGACCGCGATTGCTCGGGCGAACATTCGAGTAGCATCTGCGAGGCCTCGCCGGCATGTTACATGCTGATGACTATGCCGGCTGCGACGGCCGGCCCGTTAACATCGCTGTTCGACGAACCCGGGGTGCTGGCACGCGCTGCCAGGCTCGCCAACTCACACTCGCGGCTCGCGAGGTCGCGAGGTCGCTTGGGGGATTGGATGCTACCTATGATCTACCTTTCAATCTGGAATATCGCGCATAGCATCGTATCCTATTGATAATGCAAACATGTTTATGGGATTAGCATGTTTACCCGAACAGTGCAGGAGAGGGTTCGCCACGCCCCTTCCCTAAGGTTGCGCTTGTTTTCAGGCGTGCTGGGCGTTCAGCGCGGCGAAGACATTGGCGAAGGTGCCTGTCGCCTCTGCGTAGCGCAGCGGCTTGCAGCGCTCGACGATCACCTCGGCGGCGTCCGGCCGGGTCTCGAGGATCGTCATCACTTCCGCGATGAAATCGGCCAGCGGCATCGCGGCGGGATCGACGGCCTGGTGCGGGCCGAGGAGTTCGGTCTGCACATAGGGCGGGGCGATCTCGATGACCCCGACCGACGTACTCTTGAGCTGCTCGCGCAGGCCGATCGACCAGGAATGGATCGCGGCCTTGGTAGCGCTGTAGGTCAAGGTTCCCGCCAGCGGCACGAAGGCGAGTCCGGAGGAGACGGTCAGGACCGTCGCATTCTGCTGCTTCAGCAGATGCGGCAGCAGCGCCGTGGTGAGGCGGATCGGACCGAGCAGGTTGGTCGCAATCGTCTCCTCGGCGATGGCGAGATTATCGGCGGCCGGAACGTTCTCGGGCTTCATGATGCCGGCGTTGTTGAGGACAGCGTTGAGCTTCGGAAAGCGCTCGACGATCTGCCTGGCGAAGGCCTCGATATCGGCCTTGTCCTGAATGTCGAGCAGCATCGATGCCATGCCGGGGTTGGCTGCGGTGACCTCGTCGAGGACGCTTTCGCGACGCCCCGCGATGATGACCTGGTTGCCCTTGGCGTGGAGGGCCTCGGCCAGCGCCCGGCCGATGCCGGAGCCGCCGCCGGTGATCAGGATGGTGTTTCCGGTGATATGCATCGCAAGTCCCTTTCGTGGTTGCGTGACACCAGTTGGCACCCTTACTCTTCAATGGAAAGAAGGCGCGTAGAAGTTCCATACGCACCAAAAGGAGAGTGTCGGATGCAGGCGATCCGCAGTGCCATGGGGGCGATGCATGCCAGGAGCGACGCGCTGCCGCCGGTGAGCCCGGCCGTGGAGTCGCTGGTGCGCCAGGTGATCGCGCAGATCGCCGACAAGTGGACGATGCTGGTGCTGGAAGCGCTGGAGGAGCGGGGCACGCTGCGCTTCACCGAGGTGGGGCGTAGTGTCAGCGGCATCAGCCAGAAGATGCTGACCAAGACGCTGCGGGAGATGGAACGCGACGGGCTGGTCGTACGCACCGTCCATCCGGTGATCCCGCCGCATGTCGACTACACGCTGACCGAGCTCGGCCGCGAGCTCAGCGCCGCCTTCTGCGGGGTCTGGGTCTGGGCGGAGACCTACTACCCGCAGGTCTCGGCGGCGCGGAAGGCCTTTCGCGAGCGGGAGAACGGCGCTTGAGCGCTCAGAGGTCCTTGGTCAGGTAGACCCGGGTCGCGCCGGGCGGCTTCGGTGCGATCTCGCCGAAAACCTGCCATCCCAGCTTCTTGTAGAACTCCGGCGCCTGGAAGCTGATGGTGTAGAGCACGGCCTTGCTGCAGCCGCGCCGCCGGCCTTCCTCCTCCGCCATGGCGAGGATGCGGCTGCCGACGCCCGAGCCGCGCAGGCTCTTCGGCAGATAGAAGAAATCGATGGAGAGCAGGCCGAGCGAGCTGCGGCCCATGAGCCCGCCGATCGGCTCGCCGCTCTCGGGATCATCGACGCGGATCGTCAGCGTCTGGCGATCGTTCCGGCCGATCTTTTCGTCGTTGTAGTTTCGCAGGCCGTTATGGAGGACGTCGCGAAGAGCATCGTCCTCGGCGTCGGTCAGCGCGATCTGGGGAGTCATAGTCGGTTGTTTCTTCAGAGAATCGGCAGCTTAGGCGCCGCTTCTACTCCGCTGCTGGCTGTAGCGATACATCCGGAGCCGGGATCAGGGCGATGGCGTGCCGGGTCTCGGCCGGGATGCCTCCGGTGTCGGTTCAAGCCGACGGTCGCCAGCGATCCCCGGCCGGATCGTTGCACAAGTCGATTCCGTGTCTATGCGATGCCTGACGTAAATGTCGGTGCCGGGTTGCATCACAAAGGTTCATGCAACTTATAGTTGTATTTTTGACATTGGGCTCGTAATCATCGTCGCTCTGGAAAAGGGGGCAACATGATGAGAGCTTTTGCGCTGGCAGCCACTGCAGGTCTCGTCGCTTTTGCGACGGCTCCCGCGATTGCTCTGCCGAAGATCGAATCCTCGACGCGGGCGAACGGAGTGGTCGCCTTTCAGGACGAGGCGGATCCGAAGCAATTTCATATCTATCCTGAGCGAATTCCGCTCGTGCTCGGCCTGACATTGTCCGATCCCTCGGTGAAATACTGGGGCATCGGAGCGCCATTCAGGCAGAAGGATCCCGAGTACGGCCTGTATGTGCCGATCGTCGGGGCAACCATCTCGGGTCTGGCCACGGTCACGATCACGCCCGATCAGGAAACTGCGATCCGCGCTGCCATCAAACGCGATTTCGAGGTCGACACGCCGAAGCTCGCCAATCTCGATGGCAAGACCAAGAGCATCGAGCCGGTTTACGCCGCCACCTCGCTCGGCATCAAAGGTAACGGTGATTCAGTCTTTCCGCCCGCGTTTCGCTTCGGTTCGTCCTTCAATTTCGTCGTGGGTTCGCCCGACAGCCACACTTTCGCGTCCTATGTGGCGCAACGCATTCGCGACCAGCCCGACATCACGCCGGATTCGAGCTTCGGTGTGAACCTGGTTGCTACCTCGCAGTTCAGGGGCGCTCCGTGGAGCGTCAGCTGCAAGGCGGATCTCCAGAAGGTCTGGAAGGAGGTGCGGCAGCGCTATAACGGCTCGGGCGGGTACGGATGGTTCGGCATGACGGCCGACTATCAGTCGATCCAGCAGGATCTGTTCCGCAGCAAGCTCATCGATTGCGATCTGAAGGAAGGAGACCTGGAGGCGAAGGAAAAAGGCGCCCAGCTGTTCCAGATCGCGAAGGACGCGCTGACATCGATCAACGACCCCGACAACGAGTTCTTCCGCTTTCAACCCAATCCGCAGGCTGCGGCCAATGGCGGGGCTGCGCAAGGACCGTGGCTGGTCTCGCTGAACCTCGCCTACAGCTCCGCCAGCCTGAAGGTCAAGATCGAATGGAAGCAGACCTTCACGTTCAACCCGACCGTCGAACGCGATATGCCGGTCTCGCTCACGCTGGCGGTCAAATGCGATGTGAATACAGAGCAATACTTCAAGGAGCTTGAAGTATCCGAGCCTTGCATAACCGCGAAGAAGGCAAAGTTCATCAAAGAGTGGACCAGCCGCGAAAACGAGCTCAAGCAGGCCAAACTGATCGAGGTCATGAGCAATCCGAATCTGTCGGACAAACAGAAGAAGGATCTGGTCAAATTCTACAGCAAGATCTCGCTCAGCGATTCCGCCATGAAGGTTGCGGCCAGCGGCCTTTCCAGCAAGGATAGCGCCAGCATCCTCAAGACGGCGCCGACGTCTGAGTATTTCATCGGTCTTTCGGACGACTTCTTCGAGCAGCTTGAGCGGTTGGTCGCGCGGGGAAGCTCGGTCAAGGACGCGGTCAAGGCATTGAGCAAATGACCGCTTCGCACGGGAAGCCCGGCTCCGGACTTGCCGTTGCGTCGATCGCCTGGCTGCTATCGTGCAGCCTCGCGATCGGTGCGGACGCGCCCCAGCAATGCAGGATTTTCGGCGCTGGCCGCATCCCCGACAAGCTCGAGGCTTTCGTGCAGTCCGGCGTCGGGCTGCCGCCGCCTTGCGTGAACAACAAATGCTGCATCGACATGAAGTTCCACGAGATCGCCGTCGTCAGGAAGCTGGAGCCGGTCTCCGTATGGACGCGGGCGGTCTTTTTCGACCGGCTCGACACCGGCATTCCGGACAAGCAGATCCGGGTTTCGGTCGTCGACGTCAACGGGATGGAGATCGGGGGATCGAGCGCTCACTATACGATCACCAATGGCGACATCATCACCGACAAGAACGGCTTCAGCTATTTGCCGGTCGTGCTGCAGTTTTCCCCCGACGCGCCGACGGCAAACATCTATGCGCTGAGGTTCGGCTATGCCGATCGGGGGCCGATCTCATATAGCTACGGCCCGTACTTCTACGTGAAGGAACCGGCCGAAGCTGCGTCGACCACCCGCGACAAGCTGTTCCTGCGAGGATTTACAGCGATCAGCGGGCTTGGCCCCTAGCGACGGGTGCCACTGCAAGGTGGCGCGTCGCCGCCATCACCCGGCCTTCTGCACGAAGCTATCCAGCACCATCTTCCGCCCGGCCTTGTCGAAATCGACGGTGAGCTTGTTGCCGTCGACGCTGGCGACGGAGCCGGGGCCGAACTTGACGTGGAAGACGCGGGCGCCCTCGCCATAGGCGGATTCGCCTGATGATTTGGCGGTGAGCTCGCCCTCGATCAGTAGTGGGCCGCGCTGGCGCGAGCCTGAGCCTGAGCCTGAACCGAAGCCGCCCGAGCCGAAACCGCGGCCGCTCTCGGAGAAGCCGCTGCCGCCGCCGTTCTTGGCCCGGTTCTCCTGCGCGCGCTGCCAGCCCGGCGTGTTGTAGCTGGAGCCGAAGCTCTCCATCCGGTCGAAGCGCGAAGCGCCGTAGCCGCCTTGGCTATAGCTGTTCGGAGCCTGCTCGACCTCGACATGCTCCTCCGGCAGTTCGTCGATGAAGCGGGAGGGCAGGCTGGTCTGCCAAAGGCCGTGGATGCGCCGGTTCGAGGCGAAATAGAGCTTCAGCTTCTTGCGGGCGCGGGTCAGGCCGACATGGGCGAGGCGGCGCTCCTCTTCCAGACCGGCGCGGCCGCTCTCGTCGAGCGCGCGCTGGTTGGGGAAGAGCCCTTCCTCCCAGCCGGGCAGGAAGACGGTGTCGAACTCCAGCCCCTTGGCGGCGTGCAGCGTCATGATCGAGACGCGGGCGCCGGATTCGCCGTCGGCGACATCCATCACCAGCGAGACGTGCTCGAGGAAGGCCGGCAGGTCCGGGAACTCGTCGAGCGAGCGCACGAGCTCCTTGAGGTTTTCGAGGCGCCCGGCGGCATCGGCCGAGCGGTCCTTCTTCCACATCTCGGTGTAGCCGGACTCCTCCAGCACCAGTTCGGCTAGCTCGCCCTGCGGCATGTGCTCGGCGCGGGCCGACCAGCGGCCGAAGGCCTCGACCAGTTCGCGCAGCGCCGTGCGGGCCTTGGGCTTCAGCTCGTCGCTCTCGACCGCGGCGCGGGCCGACTGCAGCAGCGAGAAGCCGGTGGCGCGAGCGTGGTTGTGCAGGAGCTGGACGGTGGCGTCGCCGAGGCCGCGCTTGGGGACATTGACGATGCGCTCGAAGGCGAGATCGTCGGTCGACGATACCACGCAGCGCAGATAGGCCAGCGCATCGCGGATTTCGGCGCGCTCGTAGAAGCGCGGGCCGCCGATCACGCGATAGGGCACGCCGGCCTGGACGAAGCGCTCCTCGATCTCGCGCATCTGAGCGGAGATGCGGACGAGCACCGCGGCCTGGCCGAGATCCTGGCCCTTGGACTGCATCGCCTCGATCTCGTCGGAGACCAGGCGGGCTTCCTCCTGGCTGTCCCAGGCACCGGTGATGGTGACCTTCTCGCCGAGCGCATCCTCGGTGCGCAGCGTCTTGCCGAGGCGGCCCTCGTTGCGGGCGATGAGCTTGGAGGCGGTGGCGAGAATATGGCCGGTCGAGCGGTAGTTGCGCTCCAGCCGGATCACGGTCGCGCCCGGAAAATCGTGCTCGAAGCGCAGGATGTTGTCGACCTCGGCGCCGCGCCAGCCATAGATCGACTGGTCGTCGTCGCCGACGCAGCAGATGTTGCGGCGGCCCTGCGCCAACAGGCGCAGCCAGAGATACTGCGCCGTGTTGGTGTCCTGGTACTCGTCGACGAGGATGTAGCGGAAGCGGTCGTGATAGGTCTGGAGTACGTCCGGATAGTCGCGAAACAGCGTCAGGCAGTGCAGCAGGAGATCGCCGAAATCGACGGCGTTCAGCGCCTTCAGTCGCTCCTGATAGGCGGCGTAGAGCTTGCCGCCCTTGCCGTTGGCGAAGACGGCGGCCTCGCCGGGCGCGACGTCCTTGGGGCTAAGGCCGCGGTTCTTCCAGCTGTCGATGAAGCCCGCCAGCATGCGGCCGGGCCAGCGCTTCTCGTCGATGCCCTCGGCCTGGATCACCTGCTTCATCAGGCGGATCTGGTCGTCGGTGTCGAGGATGGTGAAGTCGCTGCGCAGGTCGAGCAGCTCGGCGTGGCGGCGCAGGAGCTTGGCCGAGATCGAGTGGAAGGTGCCGAGCCAGGGCATGCCCTCGGCTACAGGGCCGACGAGATGGGCGACACGCTCCTTCATCTCCCGCGCCGCCTTGTTGGTGAAGGTGACGGCGAGGATCTGCGAGGGGTAGGCGCGGCTGGTCGAGATCAGGTGGCCGATGCGAGTGGTGAGCACGCGGGTCTTGCCGGTGCCGGCGCCGGCGAGCACGAGCACCGGGCCTTCCGTCGCCTCGACAGCTTGGCGCTGCTCCGGGTTCAGACCCGCGAGATAGCCGGCCGCCGGCTGCGCCGCGGCGCGCGCGGCCAGTCCGCCGGGGCGGGGCAAGGGAGCGGAAAAGGCGTCGGTATCGGACAAGGGTCTAAGCTGCTCGTGCGTGATTCGTTCTCCGGCAAATATAGGGCGTCGATGTCAGGATTGCGCCCTGCCGGAGCGATCATTTTATATCCCGTTCCACAGGGAGGTGGCAGCAATGGCCGAGCATGGCAGCGACGGGCGCTGGGAGGTCACCAATCAGGTGCCTGTGCTGGCGGATTACGATGCCTTCGCCGCCGATCCGGTGCTGCCCCGTATCGTCGCGGCCTTCGGTGCCGATTGGGCCAGCGCCCGGCTGCATGAGGCTGGGCGCACGGTCGGCTCCGGCCGCGTGCAGGAGCTCGCCTATCTCGCCAACCGCCATACGCCGGAGCTTCGGGCCTTCGACCGCTTCGGCAACCGCATCGACGAGATCGCCTTCCATCCCGCCTGGCATGAACTGATGGGCCTCGCCCTCGGGCAGGAGACGCATGCGCTGGCCTGGAACCAGCCCGAACCCGGCGCGCAGGTGGCAAGGGCCGCCCTGCAATATCTCTGGTATGGCGCGGAGAGCGGCATCTGCTGCCCGATCAGCATGACCTATGCCGCTGTGCCCGTGCTGAAGCAGGATGCTGCACTCTGGGAGCAGTGGGGTTCGCTCGTTACGTCCAACCGTTACGATCCGAGGCAGGGGCCGGCGCATCTCAAGACGGGCGCCACCGTCGGCACGGCGATGACGGAGACGCAAGGCGGTTCGGATCTGCGCCAGACACAGACGGTGGCCGAGGATAATCGCGACGGCACATTCTCGCTGCATGGCCGGAAATGGTTCTTCTCGGTGCCGCATTCCGACGTCTTCCTGACGCTGGCGCGAACGAAGGAGGGCATCTCCTGCTTCGCTGTGCCGGGATGGCTGCCTGACGGAGCGCGCAACGGCGTCGCGATCCAGCGGCTCAAGGACAAGGTCGGCAATCGCTCGAATGCGTCGTCCGAGGTCGAGTTCCGGGGAGCCATCGGGCACCTGATCGGCGAGCCGGGACGTGGCATCCGCACCGGGCTCTCGATGAACCATAATTCGCGGCTCGACATCGCGGCGGCTTCCTCCGGCCTGATGCGGATGGCGGTGTCGCTGGCGGCGCATCATGCGCAGCACCGGCGCGCCTTCCAGAAGGCGCTGATCGACCAGCCGATTATGCAGAACGTGCTGGCCGACATCGCCATCGAGGCCGAGGCCGCCGCCTGGCTCGCCTTCCGGCTCTTCGCGGCGCTGGACCGGCAGGCGGAGTCCGCCAGCGAGCGTTTGCTGGCGCGGGTCGGGGCGCCGATCGCGAAATACTGGATCACGCGGCGGGCGCCCGCCGTCGTCACCGAGGCGCTGGAATGCCATGGCGGCAACGGGTTCATCGAGGAAAACCCGATGGCGCGGCTTTACCGCGAGGCGCCGCTCAACGCGATCTGGGAAGGCTCGGGCAATGTCATCTGCCTCGACGTGCTGCGCTCGCTGGCACGTGAGGAGGGGGCGGTGGATGTGCTGCGGGCGGAGTTGCTGGCGGCTGCCGGAGCGGATCGGCGCTATGACGCGGCGCTGAAGCGGCTGGAGGGCGATCTGCCGGAGCTGATGCGCAACGAGGGGCAGGCGCGGCGGCTGACGGAGAGGCTGGCGCTGCTGCTGCAGGGCTCGCTGCTGTTGCGGCATGCGCCGGCGGAGGTCGCGGATGCCTTCATCGCGACGCGGCTGGGGGATGGCTGGTCGGGGCAGTTCGGCGATCTGCCGGTTTCGGTCGATGCGGCTGCGCTGGCGCGAAGGGCGGTGCCCCGTTCATAGGGCGTCATGCCCGGGCTTGACCCGGGCATCTCTTCGTCGCTTTCCCGTCATGAGATGGTCGGGTCAAGCCCGACCATGACGCGCTAATTCAGCCTTCCGCTGCCTCGAAGTTCATCGCCACGCCGTTGATGCAGTAGCGCAGGCCGGTGGGCGGCGGGCCGTCCGGGAAGACGTGGCCGAGATGGCCGCCGCAGTTGGCGCAATGCACTTCGGTGCGGACCATGCCGAACTTGCGGTCTTCGCTGGTCTCGACCGCGCCTTCCAGCGGCTGGTCGAAGCTCGGCCAGCCCGTACCGCTCTCGAACTTCTTGCCGGATTTGAACAGCTTCTGGCCGCAGCCGGCGCAGGAGAAGGTGCCGGCGCGCTTCTCGAAGTTGAGCGCGCAGGAGCCGGCCCGCTCCGTGCCATGGCCGCGCAGGATCTGGTACTGCTCCGGCGTCAGCCGCGCGCGCCACTCTGCATCGGTCAGCTGGAACGGGAAGGTCTCGTCCGCCTTCTTCGGCTCGCCGAACATGCTCATCAGACCCATTGCGATCTCCTTTCAGCGGGCGGTGGGGCCGCCATCCGTCTCGTGCCTCGCAATATGGCGACTCGCCGGCCGGATTTCACCCCTCGGCCTGCCCCGCTATTTCACGATGCTGTGGCAATGCGCCGGGCGCCGTCACCTGACCGTCACGCGACTCCTCTAGCAGCCCCGCCACCCGCAGAGGGAGGAAACCGTGACGCAACAAGCGACACAGACGGCGCGTGCCGCGCGCCGCATGACCAGTTCGGGGCTCGGCTCGGCGGTCCGGCGCAGCAAGACGCTCTCGAAGGCCGGCATGCTGGAATGGCTGTTCGCGCGGGCCTTCTCGGGTCTGGTCTATCCGCAGATCTGGGAGGACCCGGTCGTCGACATGGCGGCGCTGCAGCTCAAGGCCGACGACCACGTCGTGGCGATCGCCTCGGGGTCCTGCAACATCCTCTCCTATCTAACGGCGGCGCCAGTCCGCGTGAGTGCCGTCGACCTCAACGGGGCGCATATCGCGCTCGGTCGGCTGAAGCTCGCGGCGCTGGCACGGCTGGAAAGCCATGAAACGTTCCTGCGCTTCTTCGGCCGGGCGAACGCGCGCGACAATGTCGCGCTCTACGACCGCGAGATCGCGCCGCATCTCGACGCCGTCTCGCGCGGATATTGGGAAGGCAGGGGGCTCAATGCCCGGCGCCGGATCAACCTCTTCGCCAACGGCTTCTACCGCTACGGGCTGCTCGGCCGCTTCATCGGCACGGGCCATGTGCTGGCGCGGCTGCTCGGCGGCAATCCCCGCGCGATGCTCGCCGCCCGCGACCTCGCCGAGCAGAGGGCGCTCTACGAGCAGCACCTCGCGCCGGTCTTCGAGCGCCGGCTGGTGCGCTGGCTGGTGCGGCAGCCGGCCTCGCTTTACGGGCTCGGCATCCCGCCGGCGCAGTACAAGGCGCTCGCCGCCGATGGCGAGGACGGCATCCTGGGGGCGCTGAAGCTGCGGCTCGAACGTCTCGCCTGCGATTTCGACCTCAAGGGCAACTACTTCGCCCAGCAGGCCTTCGGCCGGCGCTATGGCGAAGGCGCCGATGCGGCGCTGCCGCCCTATCTGCAGCCGGCGCATTTCGCGACGGTCAAGGCGCGCGCCTCGAACGTGTCCTATCGCCAGACCCCGGTCACGGCGTTGCTGGAGGACCAGCCGGCCGAGAGCTGCCACGCCTATGTGCTGCTCGATGCCCAGGACTGGATGAACGATGCCGACCTGACGGCGCTGTGGTCGCAGATCACGCGCACCGCGCGTCCGGGTGCACGGGTGATCTTCCGCACGGCGGCCGACGAGCGCCTGCTGCCGGGGCGGGTGCCGGCCGCGATCCTCGACCAGTGGCGCTACGAGGAAGAGCGCAGCCGCGAACTGTGCCGGCAGGACCGTTCCGCGATCTATGGCGGCTTCCACCTCTATGTCCTGAAGGGGCAGGCCCGATGAGCGCGGCCGAGGCATCGGCCGGCACCGCCGCCGGGCTGATGGACCGGATCTACCGGCATCAGCGCCATATCTACGATGCCAGTCGGAAGTTCTACCTGCTCGGCCGCGACCAGTTGATCGATGGCCTGCGGCCGCCATCCGGCGCGACCGTTCTGGAGATCGGCTGCGGCACCGGGCGTAACCTGATCCGGATCGCGCGGCGCTACCCGGACTGCGCCTGCTACGGGCTCGACGTCTCCGGCGAGATGCTGGCGACGGCGCGCGCCTCGGTAGCGCGTGCGGGACTGGAGGATCGGATCAGTCTTGCGCAGGCCGATGCCACTGATTTCGATCCGCAGGCCATGTTCGGCCTTCCCGGCTTCGACCGGATCGTGATCTCCTATGCGCTGTCGATGATCCCGCCCTGGCAGGGCGTCATCGCCGAGGCTTTGCGCCGTCTGGACGAGGGTGGGGCGCTGCATATCGTCGATTTCGGCGATCAGGATGGTTTGCCCGCCGCCTTCAAAGCGATGCTGCTGCGCTGGCTCGGCCTGTTCCACGTCACGCCGCGGGAGGATTTGCCGGGCACCGTGCGCGCGCTCGCGGAGGCGGCCGGCGCCGATTGCCGGCTCGCCGCGCCCTATCGTGGCTATGCGGTCCACGCCGTCGTGACGCGCCGCTGATATGCAGCCCGGCCGGCGGCGGCGCTGGTAGCGGCTCATCCGGCGAGCGCCTATGCTCGCCGCAATGGATGCCGCCGACGCCCCACCCGAAGAGAGCCGTTTCGAATGCCTTCGCGACCGGCTGCGCCAGCTCTATCACGGCCGCACGCCCGCGGCCCTGCGCTTCCAGGCGGTCACGACGATCGTCGATCTGCTGATCATCGCCTTCTTCGTCGCCACGCCGCTGCTACGGGAGCAGCCGGCATTCCTCTGGATCGATTATTCGGTCGCGGTGATCATGGTGGCGGAGATCGGGGCCCGGCTGCTCGCCTCGACCAACATGCTGCGGCTGCTACGCCAGCCGACCATGCTGCTCGACCTGTTCATCCTGTCGACGTTGCTGGCGCCGCAATGGCTGGAGAATTTCGGCTTCCTGCGCATCCTGCGTCTCTGGTCGCTCTCGCACAAAGGCATCGTCTGGTCTCAGTTTCGCGCCACCCGCTTCCGCGAGTGGGAGAACGTCGTGCGGGCGCTGAGCAACATCGCGACCTTCCTCTTCGTCGTCACCGGCTTCGTCTACACCTTCTTCTTCCGGCAGGCGGGCGGGCTGGAGAGCTATGTCCAGGCGCTCTACTTCACGGTCGCCACCGTGACCACGACCGGCTTCGGCGACGTGACGTTGCCCGGTGTCGCCGGCAAGCTGACGTCGATCGTGGTGATGATCGTCGGGATCACGCTGTTCGTGCGGCTGGCGCAGGCGCTGTTTCGTCCCAACAAGGTGCTGTTTCCCTGCCCGGAATGCGCGCTGCAACGGCATGAGCCCGACGCGGTCTACTGCAAGGCCTGCGGGCACAAGCTGAAGATTCCCGACGAGGATGTCTGAGGCGCGGGCCGCTCAGTGGCGCGTTTCGATCTCGGTCTCGCGCTCTTCAGCCATCTCGCCGACCCGGATCGCCGATTTCCTGGGCATGCCGATGATGCGCCCGATCGTGGCCGGCACCTGCATCATGCCGTGGGCGGCCTTCATCAGGGCGATGTTCGCGAGAATGTCGGCCGGGAAGGGCACGACCCTGCGATGGAGCATATCGACGTGAAGAGACAGGTTCTCGCTCGTCGCGGCGAGCCAGCCCTCATGGGCGTGGCGCATCTCGAGATAATAGTGCAGGCGCTTGTCGTCGAAGCCGATGAGCTGGGCGGTGACGCGGACGAGATCGCCTTCCGTCAGCTCGCGCTTGTAGAGGATGTGGCATTCCGCCGTGAAGGTGGAGGCGTGCCGCGTCTCGACATAGTCCCGCGTCAGGCCGACCAGCGAGAAGACCTCGTCGACCGCGCGATCGAACAGGACATGGTAGTACGCCATGTTGAGATGGCCGTTATAGTCGATCCACTGCGGCTCGACCCGCATCGCCGAGGAGACGAAGGGTGCGAAGAACAGCGCCGGGGCGCGTGTATCGTGTTTCATGATCGCCTCCCTGTCAGGCGCCTCGATCAAGGGACGGCCGCATTATTGCGGATGCCCATTTTGTCGTCGCATGATCTACTATGCATCGATCGCAATCAGCGTCAGCACTTCGCCCCGGCTGTGGCAGCCAGGATGATGTCAGACCGTAACCAATTGCGAAACCGATCTGTTCCAAGTCTAAGCGCCAAAACCGGATCTTGACAATGAGCCTGCCTGCCGCCGCCCTTCATGACAGCCCTGCCTCCGCCGCAGTGCTGCCGCCTTCTCCCGATGCCGTCGCAGCCGTGACGCAGGCGCTGGCCGCGCGCTTCGGCAACCGGCTGGTCACCAGCCTCGCGGTGCGCCAGCAGCACGGCCACACCCTGACCTGGATCCCGAACCAGCCGCCGGATGCCGTGGTCTTCCCGCAGAGCACGGAAGAGGTCTCCGAGATCGTGAAGCTCTGCGCCGCGCATGGCGTGCCGGTTATCGCTTTCGGTACAGGCACTTCGCTGGAAGGTCATGTCAACGCGCCCTTCGGCGGCGTCTGCATCGACATGTCGCAGATGAAGCGGATCATCGCCGTCCATGGCGAGGACCTCGACGTGGTGGTCGAGGCTGGCGTGACTCGCAAGGAGCTCAACGAGCATCTGCGCGACCAGGGCCTGATGTTCCCGATCGATCCCGGCGCCGACGCCTCGATCGGCGGCATGGCGGCGACGCGCGCCTCCGGCACCAATGCCGTCCGCTATGGGACGATGAAAGACAATGTTCTGGCGCTGACGGCGGTGATGGCTGATGGCTCCGTCGTCAAGACCTCGACGCGGGCCCGCAAGACCTCGGCCGGCTACGATCTCACGCGCCTGCTCGTCGGCTCTGAAGGCACGCTCGGCATCATCACCGAGGTGACGCTGAAGCTGCACGGCATCCCGGAGGCTATCGCCGCCGGCGTCTGCCCCTTCCCTTCGGTGAAGGCGGCCTGCGACGCGACGATCCTGACCATCCAGACCGGCCTGCCTGTCGCGCGCATCGAATTGCTCGACGACGTGATGATCCGCGGCGTCAATCTGCATGCCAAGCTCGGCCTGGCGGAGACGACGATGCTCTTCGTCGAGTTCCACGGCACGGAAGCCGGCGTTGCCGAGCAGTCCGAGCGCTTCGGCGAGATCGCTGCCGAATTTGGCGGCGGCCCCTTCGACTGGGCGACCAAGGCGGAGGACCGTTCCAAGCTCTGGCAGGCGCGGCATGACGCCTATTGGGCGGCCAAGGCGCTCAGGCCCGGCTTCGAGTCGGTCGCGACCGATGTCTGCGTGCCGATCTCGCAGCTCGCCGAATGCGTCGAGGAGACCAAGCGCGACATCGAGGCCTCCGGGCTGATCGCGCCGATCGCGGGCCATGTCGGCGATGGCAATTTCCACACCCAGCCGCTGGTCGACCTCAACGACGCGGGCGAGGTCGAGCGGGCGCAGGGCTTCATCGACCGGCTGGTCAAGCGCGCGCTCGCCATGGGCGGCACCTGCACCGGCGAGCACGGCGTCGGCCAGAAGAAGATGAAGTATCTCGAACAGGAACATGGGCCGGAGGCGCTCGCGGTGATGCGGACGCTGAAGCGGGCGCTCGATCCACAGAACATCCTCAATCCCGGCAAAATCGTCGTCCTGTGACATCGGCGCGGCTTGCGCTGCCCGCGCCCTTCGCGAAAATGTCGTGATCCCGCCGCGACTTGCAGGCATGATCGCGCGCGGCTGCCGGTTTCCAACCGGCGCTGCGCCATCTCGGCGACAGGGACAGAAAGCGAACGTTGCGTGAAAGCCTGACAGTTCTGGCCGGCCTGCTGGTGTTGGCGCTGCTGGCGGCCCTGATCGGCCCCGGCTTCGTCGACTGGCGGGCCTACCGGCCTCAGATCGAGGCCAGGCTGAGCGAGGCGCTTGGCGTCGAGACGCAGATCGGCGGTGCCATCGGCCTGCGCCTGCTGCCTTCGCCGCGCATCTCGCTTGAGAACGTCCGGATCGGCAGCGGCAACGGCGCCAAGAGTTCGGCGACGGCCGAGCAGGTGACCGTCGAGCTGGCGCTGGCCGCGATGGCGCGCGGGGAGTTCCGCTTCTCCGAGGCCGAGATCGACGGCGCCGCGATCTCGCTCGTCCTCGACGATGCCGGCGCGATCCAGATGCCCGCGCGAACGGGCAAGGGTCTCCCCGCCGAGGCGCGGCTCGACCGCCTGCGGATCGGCCGCTCGGCCCTGATCTGGCGGGAGCCCGGCAAGCCGGCGGTCTCGCTTTCGCCCATCGCCGCCGAGGTGTCCGCGGTCAGCCTCGCCGGTCCCTGGCGCTTCGAGGGCGAGGTGGCCGGCGCCTCGCTGCGCGTGACCACGGGCGAGCTGGAAGAAGGCGGCCGGCTGCGCACCAAGGCCTTCCTGACCGGCGAGGATCTGCAGCTCAATTTCGACGGTTCGCTGGTTCTGCCATCGGGGCAGGGTCGTGTCGGCGTCGAGCTCGATGGCGCCTTCGGTCTCTCGCCGGGCGGGGCCGTCGCGCTCTCCGGGAGGGTCAAGGGCGGCAGCCGCCAGCTCGATCTCGCCGGGCTCACGCTCGATCTCGCCGGTGGCGCGGCGCGGCTGGAGGGCGAGGGCCAGTATCTGCCCGGAACGGGCGCCGGTTCGCTGGCGCTGCGCGCGCGCAGGCTCGATGCCGATGCGCTGATGGCGGCGCTGGCCGAGCGCCAGGGCTTCGAACGGGCTCTGCAGGGCCTGCCGGGCACGGTCGATGTCGGGCTCGACCTTGACCAGGTCATCTGGCGCGGCGAGGATTTCTCGGGCTTTGCCTTGCGCGGCCGCCTGCATGATGGCGGGCTGAGCGATGCTTCGGCCTCTGTGCGCGTCGCCGGCGCGCTGGCCGGCGCGAGCGGGAGTATCAGTGCGGACGGGGCTTCCGGCCGCATCAATCTCAAGGCCGAGGATGCGCGCCGGGTCGCGCTGGTGCTGGCGCGTGCTGGCCTCGATCCGGCTCTGGCAGATTTCGTCGCGGGGTTCGGGCGGATCGATGCCGACGCGCTCGGTTCATGGGCGGGCGAGCGCGCTACATTCCAGCGCCTGCTGGTCGTCGGCTCCTCCGGCCTGCGGCTTGACGCTTCCGGCGAGGCTGGTCCGGCCCGGCTTGCCGCCAAGGCGACGGTGAGCGGGCTCGCGCTCGACGCCCTGCCGCCGGGGGCGAGCCTCGGTGGCCTGTTCAGGCAGCGCGACATCGCGCTGGACCTGACGCTTGCCAATGCGCGCTTCCGCAATGCCCCGCCGGGGTCGGCCAGCCTCGATCTGCGCCGGGAGGGCGATATCTGGCGGCTCAGCCGGCTTTCAGTGGACGGTTTCGGCGGGGTCAGCGTCACCGGCGCCGGCTCGCTTCTGGCCGAGGGCGGGGAGATCACCGGGCGAGTCCGCGCGCCGCGGTTCGAGACCCTGACCGCATTGGCCGGGCCGCTGCTGCCGGAAGCGGCCACGCAGGCCCTGATACGGGCAGGGGAAGGCTTGGCGCGGCTCGATGCCAGCTTCCGCCTGACGCGGGCAGCGTCCGGCGAGACGGCGCTCTCCGCCGAAGGCGCAGCCGCAGCGGGGAAGCTGACGATCAGCGGCCTGCTCGATCGCGCCGGCAACTGGAGCCGCGCCAATCTGGGCTTCGACCTTGCCGACCGGCGGCAGGCCTTCACGGCGCTCGGCCTGCCGACACCGATGCAGGGTGGGGCCGGCAGGTTGGCGCTCGAACTGGGCCAAGGGCGGGCCGTCGGCTCTCTCACCGGGCCCGGGCTCTCCATCGTCGTGGAGGACGGCGCAAGCGGGCCGCAGCTCTCGGTCCAAGCCGAGGGGCCGGGCCAGATCCTGGCCGAGGGACCCGCAAGGCTGCTGCCCGACGGCATCCTCGATGCGCATGCTCGCCTTGAGGTGACCAGCGAGGCGGTGAAGCTCGACGCCATCCGGGCAAATCTCGGCGGCATGGCTGCCAGCGGCGTGCTCACCCTGCCGCGCGAGGGGCGCTATACCGGCCGGATCGCGATCCCCTCAGCCGATCTGCGCCAGTTGATCGCGGCGTCGTTGGGTCCGACACCGCCGTCGCCGGGGTCGATCTGGTCCACGGCCCGCTTCGGTCGTGTCGCCGGGCTGCCGGATCTCGACATCGCCGTCGAGGCCGGCTCGCTTGCCGCTTTCGACGGCGGCACGATCCGCAATGCGAGCTTTGCCCTGCGCTCGGACCAGGATGGCCTGCGGGTCGACGACATCCGGGGCGCCTTCGGCGGCGGGCAGATGGCGGGTCGGCTCAGCCTGCGGCGCGATGGCGGGCTTGCGCAGCTCAACGGGCGCCTGAGCGTGATGGCGATCGATCTCGGCGATCTGACCAAGGGCGCGGTCGGCGGCAAGGCTTCGGGTCAGATCGAGTTCGGCGGCTCGGGCGAGACCCCGGCGCGGCTGATCGCCGGCTTGAGCGGGGCCGGCAGCCTCGCGCTGTCGGACGCACGCCTCGCCCGCTTCGACCCGAGCGCCTATGCGCGCGTCATCGCCAGCACCGGCGAGGATGCCTCCGAGAGCGATGCGTCGCGCCTGCAGGACAGGATCGCCGCGGCGCTCGACCGCGATGCCTGGGCGCTTGGCGACGTGTCACTTCCCTTCACGCTGGCGGGCGGGCTGGTCCGGCTGCAGCCGTTCAGCTTCGAGCGCAACGGGTTGCGCGCCGAGGCGAGCGGCGCCGTCGATTTGCGCGCGCTCAACGCCGACCTCAGGCTCGGCCTCAAGCCGCTCGGCGCCTTGCCGAAGGGTTGGCCGGGCGATGCGCCGCAGATCGGGGTCGCCTGGCGCGGGCCCCTCTCGAACCTGCGGCGCGAGAACGATGTCAGCGCCCTGTCAAACACCGTGGCGGCCCGGGCGCTGGCGCGCGAGATCGAGCGTGTCGAAGCCTTCGAGGCCGATGCCCGCGAACGGGCGATCCATGCTCGCCGGCTGCGGGCCGAGCGTGAGATGCGCGAGAACGAGCGCAAGCTCAACGAGTTCGTGAAGGCCGAGGAAGAGCGCCGCCTGGCCGAAGAGAAGCGGCAGGAAGAGGCGCGTCGAGTCGAGGAGCAGCGTCGCCAGGCCGAGGAGAAACGGGCCGAAGACGTGCGCCGTGTCGAGCAGGCACGGGCCGAAGTGGAGGCGCGTCGCCGGGCGGATGCCGAGGAGCGTGCCCGTGCCGCCGCCGAGCGTGCGGCCGCGCAATCGGCGCCGCCCCAGCCGCAGCCCGGCCCTTTGGTCCTGCCGGGCGCGCCGCGCAGCAGCTCCCCGGAAGGTGCGGTCCAGCCTCCGACCGGGGGGACGGCCCCGCAACTGCCGCCGCCTTTCCAGATCGCGCCGGTGCCGCAGCCCCGCAACGTGCCGCTGAATTGAGATTCCGATTCAACCGCTTGGCAGGCTGATTCAGGGTTTCAGCGCAAGTATTTGAAGCGGTGTGCTTTTTGGCTGCCGGGTATGCCGCTGTCGGACGTGTCGGCTTCACGCCAAAACCCTCTTACAGAGGGGCTCCGATCAGGAGCGATCCAGCAATTGCCACACGGCTTAAAGTCTGCTGCGTTTTCACGGAAAAGCGGGTCATCCCGGACGCAGCGAGCGCAGATCCGGGATCCATCGTAAGACGCTGCGTTCTACGATGGATCCCAGGACAAGCCCGGGATGACGGCGCGGTTTCGTAAATATCAGCAGGGTCTAAGGGCGGCCTGCCAAGCGGCGGTAATGCGCGAGGGCGTGCAGGCGCAGGGCGGAGGAGAGATTGAGCTCCCCCCGGCCGGAGTCGATGTCGGCGACCAGGGCGGCGACCGGGCGGCCTTCCGCCGCGGCGATCTCCTTCAGCGCATCCCAGAAGGCATCCTCCAGCGAGATGCTGGTGCGATGGCCGGCGATGCTGAGCGAGCGCTTGCGCTCGGGCTTCATGCCGGTTCCGGGTCCTTGTCCTCGCCGCCGAGCCTGTGCCCGTCGACATGGCGGGCGCTCTTGGCGCGCTCGGCTTCGGCAAGGCTGCGTTCGGCCTTGCTCAGGCCGAAGCTGATGCGGTTCTGCTCGGCCGTCTTATCAGCCTCCGCGCGCGCCTTCTGCTTGCGGGCGCGGCGGAGGTTGATGATCTCGGCCACGGGCGAGGCTCCCGTCAGGCCGGGCCGAGCATCAGCTCGGGCTTGACCGTCTTGTCGAACAGATCGGGGTCGACGCCGGCCTTGAGCGCCTCGTCGCGGAGCGTCGTGCCGTTGTGATGCGCAGACTTGGCGATGTTCGCAGCCTTGTCGTAGCCGATCGCCGGAGCGAGCGCCGTCACCAGCATGAGCGAGCGCGAGAGCAGCTCCTTGAGCTGCGTCTCGTTGGCCTCGATGCCCTCGACGCAGTTGGTGCGGAAGCTGTCGGCCGCGTCGGCAAGCAGTCGGACCGACTGCAGGAAGGCCGCGCCGATCACCGGCTTGAAGACGTTGAGCTCGAAATGGCCCTGGGACGCGGCGAAGCCGATCGTCGCCTGGTTGCCGTGGACCTGGGTCGCGACCATCGTCAGCGCCTCGGCCTGGGTCGGGTTGACCTTGCCCGGCATGATCGAGGAGCCCGGCTCGTTTTCGGGCAAGCTGATCTCGCCGAGGCCCGAGCGCGGGCCGGAGCCCATCAGGCGGACGTCGTTGGCGATCTTGAAGAGGTCGGAGGCGAGCGCCGCCAGGGCGCCATGGGCCGCGGCCAGCGCACCGTGGCTGGCCAGGGCCTCGAACTTGTTCTCGGCCGTGCGGAAGGGCAGGCCGGTCAGCATCGCTACTTCCTTGGCGAAGAGGACAGCGAAATCCGGATGGGTGTTGAGGCCGGTGCCGACGGCCGTGCCTCCCTGCGCCAGCGCATAGAGCCCGCCGAGTGCCGCCTCGATCCGGCCGATGCCAAGATGAAGCTGCATTGCATAGCCGGAGAATTCCTGGCCGAGCGTGACGGGCGTCGCGTCCTGCAGGTGGGTGCGGCCGATCTTGACGAGGTGCTTGAAGGCCTCGGCCTTGGCGTTCAGCGCCTTTTCGAGGCTGCGCAGGGCCGGCAGCAGCTTGCGGGTGATCTCGAGCACCGCGCCGATATGCATCGCGGTGGGGAAGGCATCGTTCGAGGACTGGCCGCGATTGACGTGGTCGTTGGGGTGGACCGGGCTCTTGGCGCCGAGGCCGGCACCGAGCAGTTCATTGGCGCGGTTCGCCAGCACCTCGTTGGCGTTCATGTTCGACTGGGTGCCGGAGCCGGTCTGCCAGATCACGAGCGGGAAATGGCCGTCGAACTTGCCGGCGAGAGCCTCGTCAGAGGCCTGGCCGATGGCGCCGGCGACGCGCTGGTCGAGCAGGCCGAGGCGGGCGTTGACGTGGGCGGCTGCCTTCTTGACCAGCACAAGGGCGTGGACCAGGGGCAGAGGCATGCGCTCGCGCTCGCCGCCGATCCTGAAGTTTTCCAGCGAGCGCTGCGTCTGCGCGCCCCAATATCGATCCGCAGGCACGGCGATGGGGCCGAAGGAATCGGTTTCGGTGCGCGTCTCGGTCATGGGAGGTCCGTCAGGTCTTCTTGCGGAAGGAATCGAGGCTGACGACTTCGGCTCCGCTCTTGCCGTCGTCATCGGTGTCCTGCGTCGCCGTGTCGCCATCCTTGTCGGCCGTTTCGGCCACCGGCGTACGGGTCTTCAGCGCGGGCACACCCGCCGGCACGACCTTGGCCGGGACGGCGCTGGGGGCGGCCGCCGGCTCAGGCTGCGGCGCGTCGGCTGCGTCCTCGGCCTGATCCTGGGTCTCGAACTTCAGGCCGAATTGCACGGAAGGGTCGAAGAAGGTCGTCACCGCATCGAAGGGAACGAGCAGCCGCTCGGGCACGCCGGAGAAGGACAGCCCGACCTCGAAGGAATGGTCGCCGACGTTGAGATCCCAGAACTGATGCTGGAGCACGATGGTCATCTCGTCCGGGTGCTTCTCACGCAGACGCTGGGACACGCGCACGCCCGGCGCACCGGTGCGGAAGGTGACGTAGAAATGATGTTCGCCCGGCAGCCCGTCGCGCGCCGCCTCCGTCAGGATCTTGCGGACGACGCCTTTCAGCGCCTCCTGAACCATCAGATCGTAACGCAGCACATCCTTGGACATCAGGTCGATGTTTCCGCTTATTGCTCCGGCGGGAACAGCCGGCAGGCCAAAATGAAAGTGGAGGCTTCTGTTGCCAGGCGCCTCCGAGCCCCGCCTTACGCGGCTAAACGCAAGGACTTTGGTTTGGGAACCAGCACCGCTTACGCGGCGACAGCAACCCGAGCATTGTTGTCGTTGGCAACTATGCTTTTGGCCCGATAACGGCGGAACCATGCCGAGCAAAAGGAAGACCTTTACACCCTCGTCGATCCTATTTCGCCCCCGCCGCAGCCCTGCAACCGTCGGGCTGCAAGTTCCTGCTGCTCGCGCCGCAGGGCTGGGGTGGAGGCGCCGGGTACCGCCCCCGGGTCCGAAAGGCTTATTCCGAAATCCGTTTATCGCCATAGCCGTTCTTGCGAGCGGCACCGACGAATATAGGGACAGTATCGGCGCGGGGAAAGAGCGCTGCGCCGATTTCCGTGGGTTGTGCGGCATTACGGCCTCAATCGAGAATGCGACCATTTCTGATGTCGATATCGAGCACCATCTCGCCATCGTCGAGGCTGCGGCCGGCGATCTCCCAGCGGTCGTCGGATCGCGTGATCTCCTCGACATGGACGAGGCCGGCCCTCCAGGCGATATCGCGTGCTTGGCTTTCCGAGATCGTCGCGCCCGGGTTGGGCTCCGCGCCCTGTCCGGCCGCAATGACAAGGCCGTTGAGCGTAAGCGCAAACAGCAAACGGACCATCGCGGCTTTTGCCTGCATCGTCTCAATCCCCCACGAATCGAGGCGGGATGAGCGGCCCGGATTGAGGCGGGTTTGCGGATGCAGTTGCTCACGGCCGGTCGCGATGGCGTGAGGCTTGGGGCATGCCCTCCCTTCAAGGAGGCGCGGGTAGGCCTCAACTCCTTATTTCATCGCATTGTCGTCACACGAACCGGTGTCCGCTTCGCTCGAAAATGCGTCAGCTTCGGCCGGCCTTGGCCGAGGCGGGTCGTTCGCGCTCCATCTTGATGACGACGCCGTCGCTGGCCCGCAGATCGATCTCGATCTCGGCGCCGGTGCTGTCGCGGCCCTCGACCTTCCACTTGTCGTCGTCGAGCTTGATCTCCTCGATCCGGACGACGCCATGATCGGCGGCGATGCGACGGGCCTGATCCATCGAGACGGCCGGTTTCGCGGGGGTGATGGGCGCGGGCGCCTGCGCCTGGGCCAGTTGGCCGTGAAGCCAGAACGCGCCTATGCAGGCGAGCGCCAGGATCGGTCTGCGCGAAAGCATGGACTGCCTCCCTGTTTCCGGTTGTTGGAGAGGGAACGGGAGGCTTTCGCCATTGTTCCGGCCATGGATTGGCGGGAGCGCGTGCAAAGGCTGGGGATGCATGCGACGGCGAGGGGGCCAAGGCGCCGCCGAGCCGCTATGCTCGCCCGCTTCCCAGAGATTCACCATGCGCCAGTATCACGACCTGCTCCAACGCGTCCTGACCGAGGGCACCCGCAAGGACGACCGCACCGGAACCGGCACCATCGCCGTCTTCGGCCATCAGATGCGCTTCGACCTGTCGCAGGGGTTTCCGCTGGTCACGACCAAGAAGCTGCATCTCAAGTCGATCATCCACGAACTGATCTGGTTCCTGCGCGGCGACACCAATGTGCGCTACCTGCAGGAGAACGGCGTCACGATCTGGGATGAGTGGGCCGATGCCAACGGTGATCTCGGCCCGGTCTATGGCCGGCAATGGCGTTCCTGGCCGGCGCCGGACGGGCAGACCATCGACCAGATCGCCTGGTTGGTGAATGAGATCAGGCGCAACCCGGATTCGCGCCGCCTGATCGTCTCGGCCTGGAACCCGGCGGATATCCCGAAGATGGCCCTGGCGCCCTGCCACTGCCTGTTCCAGTTCTTCGTGGCGGACGGAAAGCTCTCCTGCCAGCTCTACCAGCGCTCGGCGGACGTCTTCCTCGGTGTGCCCTTCAATATCGCGAGCTACGCGCTGCTGACCCATATGGTGGCGCAGGTCACGGGCCTCGGCGTCGGTGATTTCGTGCATACCTTCGGCGATACGCACCTCTATGTGAACCATCTGGATCAGGCGCGGCTGCAGCTTTCGCGTGAACCGCGAGCGCTGCCGAAGCTCTCGCTCAACCCCGCCGTGACGCGGCTCGAGGATTTCAGCTTCGGGGACGTGACGATCACGGATTACGACCCGCACCCCTCCATCAAGGCTCCGATCGCCGTATGACGCTGACCATCCGTTCCGCCCGGCCCGGCGAGGCCGCGCTCGTGCTCGGCTTCATCAAGGAACTGGCCGAATACGAGAAGCTGCTGCACGAGGTCGTCGCGACCGAAGCGGAGATCGACGCGGCGCTGTTCGGCCCGAATCCCCGAACCTTCTGCGACATCGCCGAATGGGAGGGCGAGCCGGTCGGCTTCGCCGTCTGGTTCTACACCTATTCGACCTTCTCGGGCCGCCACGGCATCTGGCTGGAGGACCTTTACGTCAGGCCTGGCCAGCGTGGACGCGGCATCGGCAAGGGGCTGATCGCGGGGCTGGCGCGCCGCTGCGTCGCGGAGAAACTGCCGCGCCTGGCCTGGTGGGTGCTGAACTGGAACGAGCCTTCGCGCGTTTTCTATCGCGCGATCGGGGCCAGGGCGCAGGACGAGTGGACCGTCAAGCGGCTGGAAGGCGAGGCGCTCAGGCAGCTGGGCGCGGAGGACTGAAGCCATGCAGAAACGTCCGATCGTGTTGATCGCAGCCATCGCCGACAACGGCGTGATCGGCGACGACAACCGGTTGATCTGGCGGCTCAAGACTGACCTCAGGCGCTTTCGCAGCCTGACGCTCGGCCGCCCCGTGCTGATGGGGCGCAAGACCTTCCTCTCGATCGGCAAGCCGCTGCCGGGGCGCGAGACGATCGTGCTGACCCGCGATGCCGGCTTCTCGGCCGAAGGGGTCAGGATCGCGCATTCGCTCGACGAGGCGCTGGCGCTCGGGCAAGAGGTCGCCGCCGCGAGCGGAGCCGAGTCCGTCATTGTTGCGGGCGGCGCCGAGATCTACCGGCAGGCGCTGCCTTTGGCTGATCGGCTCGAGCTCACGCTGGTTCACACCAAGCCCCCGGGAGACGCGCTTTTTCCCGATTGGGAGCGCGACGCCTTCCTCGCCGGTGCAAAGGAGCCCCATCCTGCCGATCCCGATAACGAGCATCCTTATACCTTCGTCACCCATCACAGGCGCGGCTGATCGCCGCTTTCCGTTCACGATGAATGGCTTGCGCCGTTGACGAATCCGTGGCCCATGACCAACTCAGCCCAGCGCCTTCAGCCGAAGGCGCTGACAAGCGGCCGCTATTCGCCTATGGCTCGGCCTCTACGGAACGGAAGGGAACGGCTCGAGAATGCCTTGGAGCAATCAGAGCGGCGGTGGCAGCGGCGGGGGTGGACCCTGGGGCCAGCGCGGAGGTAGCGGCGGCGGAGGCCCCTGGGGCGGCGGCTCAGGCGGAGGCAACGGCAACCCGCCCGATCTCGAAGAGATCCTGCGGCGCAGCCAGGACCGGCTGAAGAACCTTGTTCCGGGCGGCAATATCGGCGGGCGCGGGCTCATTCTCGGCCTTCTCGCGCTGATCCTGATCTGGCTCGGTTCGGGCGTCTATTTCGTCCGCCCCAACGAGGTCGGCCTCAACGTCGTGTTCGGCCGCTTCGCCGGCAAGACCGGCGAAGGCATGAACTGGAACTGGCCCTATCCGATCGGCAACGTGATCAAGCCCCAGGTGACGAACGTCATCACCACCGAGGTCGGCTTCCGGACCGTGGAATCGGTGCGCAGCGCGCGCCAGACCGACGTGACCGAAGAGAGCCTGATGCTCACCGGCGACGAGAACATCGTCGACATCGATTTCATCGTGCAGTGGCAGATCGACCCGGCCGCGCCCGAGAACTACGTCTTCAACATCCAGGACCCGCCGGGAACCGTGAAGGCCGTGGCCGAGAGCGCCATGCGCGAGGTGATCGGCCGCCGCAACATCCAGCCCGTGCTGACGACCGATCGCGGCGCGATCGAGAACGAGGTGCGCCAGCTGATGCAGGAGACGCTCAACGGCTATAATGCCGGCGTGCAGATCCGCCTCGTCCAGCTCCAGAAGGTCGACCCGCCGCAGCAGGTCATCGACGCGTTCCGCGACGTCCAGGCGGCCCGTGCCGACCAGGAGCGCCTGCGCAACGAGGCGCAGACCTATGCCAACCGCGTCGTGCCGGAATCGCGCGGCCGGGCGGCCCAGCTCGTGCAGGCGGCGGAAGCCTTCAAGGAGCAGACCGTTGCCGAAGCCCGTGGTCAGGCGAGCCGCTTCAACGCGGTCTACGAGCAGTACAAGAACGCTCCGGGCGTGACGCGCGAGCGTCTGTTCCTGGAGACGATGGAACGCGTGATGGGCGGCACCGACAAGATCATCCTCGACAACCCGGTCGGTGGGCAGGGCGTCGTGCCCTATCTGCCGCTCGACCAGCTCAATGCGGGCCGTCAGGTCCCGGGCGCCCGTCAGCAGGGAGCCACCCGATGAACGGCTCCTTCCTTCGCGCGGCCGCGCTGGTCGTCGTCGCCGCCGTCGCGGTCGTGCTTTACGCCTGCACCTTCGTGGTCTCGCAGACGCAGTCGGCGATCGTGCTCAGGCTCGGCGCGGTGCGCGCGGTCAAGACGGCTCCGGGCCTCTACTTCAAGTGGTTCGCACCGGTCGAGACGGTGACGCTGCTCGACAACCGCATTCTCGACCTCGATCTGTCGTCGCAGGAAATCATCGCCTCGGACCAGAAGCGTCTCGTGGTCGATGCCTTCACGCGCTACCGGATCTCCGATCCGCTGCGCTTCTATCAGGCGGTCAACAACATCCCGCGGGCCAATTCGCAGCTCGCCTCGATCGTGAACGGCAATGTCCGCTCGGTACTGGCGGAAGCGAGCTTCACGGCGATGGTGCGCACCGAGCGCTCGCGGCTGATGAACCGCATCCGCGACGACGTGAACCGCGAGGCGGCGCGCTTCGGCATGACGGTGGTCGATGTCCGGCTGCGGCGCGTCGATCTGCCGGCGGCGAACTCGGCGGCGGTGTTCCAGCGCATGCAGACGGAACGCCAGCGCGAGGCGGCGGAAGCCCGCGCGCTCGGCGGCCAGCAGGCTCAGGAGATCAGGGCGCGGGCCGACAGGGACGCGACCGTGATCGTCGCCGAAGCGCAGCAGCGCTCCGACGAGATCCGAGGCGAGGGCGAGGCGGAACGCAACAAGGTCTTCGCCGAAGCCTTCGGCAAGGACCCGGAGTTCTTCTCCTTCTACCGCTCGATGCAGGCCTATGAAGCCAGCATCAAGCCAGGAGATACCCGGATGGTGCTGACGCCGGATTCGCCGTTCTTCCGCTTCTTCAACGGACCGAACGCGCAGCGTCAGGATGGCCAGGCCGGAACCCCGGCGGCGCCTGCCGTGCCCGCGCCGGCACGTCCCTGATCATGGCGAGCGACGCGAATGCTTGATTTCGTCGCGGCGCTCGGCCTGGTCTTCGCCATCGAGGGCATCCTCTTCGCCGCGATCCCGCATCTGGCGAAGGATGCCCTCCGCAGCGCGGCGGAAACCCCGGTGGACCGGATGCGGCTGATCGGCATCGGCTCGGCGGTTCTGGGCGTGGTCCTGGTATGGGCCGCGCGGGGCAGTTCGTAGGCTTGAACCGGTAGATTTTGCGGAACTGGCACGCGATCGTGTTCGATGACATGATCGTGCGTCGCCCTTCCGCCGCATTTCGGAGTTCAATCATCGGGCGCGACTGGCTTGCATCGATCAGCCCGCATCTTTCCGACATGAGGATCCATATGGCATCGAAAACCGTTCCCGCAGTCCGGTCCGTCCGCATCGCCTTCGCTGCCGGCGTCGCCGGTCTCGCGCTGCTGGCCTCGCCGGTGCTGGCGCCGGGGCACGCGCAGGCGAACACGCCGCTGCTGCAAGGGCAGACTTCGCTCGCGGACCTCGTCGACAAGGTCATGCCGGCAGTGGTCAACATCGCGGCCGTCACCACCAACGATCAGAAGGGCCGCAACCTGCCGCAGCTGCCGCAGCTCGGCCCCGACACGCCCTTCGGCGACCTGTTCGAGGAATTCTTCAACCGCCGCAACCAGCAGGGCGAGCGCCAGGCGCCGCAGCAGCGCCGCTCGCAGTCGGCCGGCTCGGGCTTCGTGGTCGATCCCTCGGGCATCGTCGTCACCAACAACCACGTCGTCGGCGATGCCAACGAGATCACCGTGATCTTCAACGATGGCCTGCGGCTCAAGGCCGAGGTGATCGGCAAGGACACCAAGGTCGATCTCGCCGTGCTGCGTGTAAAGCACGATAAGCCGCTGCCCGCGGTCAAGTTCGGCGATTCCGACAAGATGCGGATCGGCGACCCGGTGATGGCGATCGGCAACCCGTTCGGGCTCGGCGGCTCGGTCTCGTCGGGCATCGTCTCGGCCCGCAACCGCGACATCAGCCAGGGGCCGTACGACACCTATATCCAGACCGACGCGGCCATCAACAAGGGCAATTCGGGCGGCCCGCTGTTCAACATGGCCGGCGAGGTCATCGGCATCAACACGGCGATCCTGTCGCCGACCGGCGGCTCGGTCGGCATCGGCTTCGCCGTGCCCTCGACGCTGGCGACCAACGTCGTCGACCAGCTCAAGGAATTCGGCGAGACGCGGCGCGGCTGGCTCGGCGTGCGCATCCAGAGCGTCGATGACGCCACCGCCGAGGCTCTCGGGCTCGGCACGGCGCGCGGCGCGCTTGTCGCCGGCATCGACGAGAAGGGTCCGGCCAAGCCCGCCGGGCTCGAGACCGGCGACGTGATCGTCAAGTTCGACGGCAAGGACGTCAAGGATTCGCGCGACCTGCCGCGCATCGTCGCGGCGACGCCGGTCGGCAAGGACGTGCCGATCGCGGTGATCCGCAAGGGCAAGGAAGAGATCAAGACGGTCAAGCTCGGCCGCCTCGAGGATGGCGAGAAGGTGCAGTCGGCCTCGACGAACAAGCCGGCGGCAGAGCCTGCCAAGCCCGCGGTGACGAGCGCGCTCGGCCTCGAATTCTCGCCGCAGACCGACGAGCTGAAGAAGCGCTATTCGATCAAGGACGGCCTCAAGGGCGTGATCATCACCAAGGTCGACGCCAATTCGAACGCCGCCGACAAGCGCATCCTCGTCGGCGAGCTGATCGTCGAGGTCGGCCAGGAGCCGGTCAACGCTCCGCAGGACGTGACCAAGCGGCTCGATGCGCTGAAGAAGGAAGGCAAGAAGTCCGTCCTTCTGCTCGTCTCGAACGGGCAGGGCGAGGTTCGCTTCGTCGCCGTCTCGATGAACTGAGACGATCCAGGCCGGAGATTTCGAAGGGCGGCCCAACCGGGCCGCCCTTTTTCATGCCGCCATCGCAGGCCGGGGGGCCGGGTATCGCACTGGCGCAACGGCCCGCGGCAGGGCTAGAGCCTGTCGAGTGACCGGCATCCCGAGACCGGACAAGCCGGGAGAGACCCGATGAAGATCAGTGACATTCCCTTCGTCACCACCGACTGGTCGACGATCGCTCCGGAGCGCCATGCCGGCGACAGCGGCGAGGCGATCTGGCGCGTCCAGTATTTCGGCCCGGAGGAGAACCGCATCCGCGTGCGCATGGTGGAGTACTCGCCCGGCTACTCCGCCGATCACTGGTGCTCCAAGGGGCACGTGATCCTGTGCCTGGAAGGCGAGATGGATACCACGCTCGCCGATGGCCGCGTGATGCCGCTCAAGGCCGGCATGAGCTATCAGGTCGCCGATGGCGCCGAGGCCCATCGCTCCGCGACGAAGACCGGCGCGAAGCTCTTCATCGTCGACTGATCAGGCGCGGACGATCTCGCTGCCGGTGTAGCCCTGGGCATAGAGCAGGGCGGTTAGATCGGCACGGTTCAGCCTGGCGCCGGCCGCAACCGCGACCGCCGGCTTGGCGCGGAAGGCGACGCCCAGCCCGGCTTCGCCGAGCATGGCGAGATCATTGGCGCCGTCGCCCACGGCCATCGTCGCTTCCGGCGCCAGCCCGAAGCGGGTGCGCAGCTCGACGAGCGCATCGAGCTTGGCCTGCATGCCGACGATGGGAGCGGCGACCTCGCCGCGCAGAATGCCGCCATCGGCAAGCAGGACGTTGGAGCGGTGCTCGTCGAAGCCGATTGCGGCGCTGATCGGGCCGGTGAAGACCGTGAACCCGCCCGAGACGAGGGCGGTATAGCCGCCATTCGCGCGCATGGTCCGGACCAACTCGCGCCCGCCCGGCGTCAGCGTGATGCGGTCCCGAATGATCTCGTCGACGACCGACAGCGGCACGCCCTTGAGCAGTGCGACGCGCTCGCGCAGCGCAGGCTCGAAGGCGATCTCGCCGCGCATGGCCCGCTCGGTGATGCCGGCGACGAGCTCCTTGAGGCCGACATAGGCCGCGAGCTCGTCGATGCATTCCTGGCCTATCATGGTGGAGTCCATGTCGGCCAGAAACAGCGCCTTGCGGCGGGTCGCCGCCGGCTGGACGATGATGTCGATCGCCGCGCCATCCAGCTCCGCGCCGATATCGGCTTCGAGCTTGCGTGCATCGGCTGCTTCCGCGAAGAGGTCGGCAGCGACCGCGCCGTCGAGAACGGCCGTGCGGACGGTGCCGGGAACGGTGCGGGCAAGGCGGGCCAGCAGTGCTTCGCCGACCAGCGCCTGGCCGTGGGCGGATACGAGTGTGGCGACGAGCATGTGAGGACCGGGTGGGGCAGGCCGAAGGACAGTTCAGGGCGGTGCTCATCGCAGGTCCGACCGCCAGCGGCAAGTCCGCGCTGGCGATGGAGATCGCGCGCCGCACCGGCGGCACCGTGGTCAACGCCGATTCCATGCAGGTCTATGCCGACCTGCGCACCCTGAGCGCGCGTCCCAGCGAGGCGGAGGAGGCGATGGTGCCGCATCGTCTCTACGGGCATGTCGATGGCGCCGTGAACTATTCGGCGATGCGCTACGCGGCCGATCTGGCGAAGCTGCTCGACGACTTGCGGACTAGCGGCTCGCTGCCGATCCTCGTCGGTGGCACCGGGCTCTACTTCAAGGCGGTGACGGAGGGGTTCTCGGCGATGCCGGCTGTTCCCGAGAGCGTCCGGGCTGGCTTTCGTGCCCATGCCGACGGGCTCGACACGGCCAAGCTCCATGCCGAGCTCGCCGCCTGCGATCCGGCGATGGCGGAGCGGCTCAAGCCGAGCGACCGGATGCGGATCATGCGGGCGATCGAGGTCTTCCGGGCGACGGGGCGGTCGCTCGCGAGCTTCCAGGGCGAACGCGAGCCCGGGCCGCTCGGCGAGAGCGAGCTGCTACGCCTGTTCGTTCATCCCGAGCGGGAGGTGGTGCGGCAGCAGATCGACCGCCGTTTCGAGCAGATGATCGAGGCCGGGGCGCTCGATGAGGTCGTGCGGCTGAAGGCGCGCGGGCTCGATCCGCTGCTGCCGATCATGCGGGCGCATGGCGTCCCCGGGCTGATCGCTCATCTCGACGGCGAGATCAGCCTTGCCGAGGCGATCCGGCGCGGGCAGGCCGATACGCGCGCCTATGCCAAGCGGCAGGTGACATGGTTCCGGCATCAGATGACGGGATGGCGGGCGGTCGCGCCGCTCGAAGCGCTGGATGTCGCCTGCGAGGCGCTCGCAATCTGATCAGGCGGCGGCCGCTGCGGCGGCGACTGCTTCCGGCGGGGCCAAGCCGAGGCGATTGCGCCCCTCGTTCTTGGCCCGGTAGAGCGCCTGGTCCGCCCGCCCCGTCAGGGATGCGAGGGTCTCGCCGCGATCGCGCGCGGCGACGCCGAGGCTCGCGGTCACCCGCAGCGCCAAGGTCTCGGAGACGGGCATCGAACGGGCGAGCAGGGTGTCCTGGATCTGACGGGCGCTCGACGCGGCAGAGGCCAGGTCGCAATCCGGCAACAGGATGCCGAACTCCTCGCCGCCGAAGCGTCCCACGAGATTGTGCTCGTTGAGGAACTGCCCGAGCAGAAGATCGGCGAAGGCGCGGATCACCGCATCCCCGGCCGGATGGCCATAGCTGTCGTTGACCTGCTTGAAATGATCGAGGTCGACGATGATCAGCGCGATATCGCTGCCATCCGCCTCGCTTGCCGCGATGGCGGCGTTGGCCTTCTCGGTGAAGGAGCGGCGGTTGAGCAGCGCGGTGAGCGGGTCGGTCTCGGCCAGGCGGCGCAGCTCGCGCTCGCGTTCCTCGCGGTGGCCGATCTCCTCGGAGAGGGCGCGCCGCGTCGCGCGCTCGCGGCCGATCTCCAGCGCCAGCGTGGCCGCGCGCAGCTGCAGGGTCTGGTTGGCGACGGTGAGATCGGTGACGTCGGTCAGCGTCAGCAGCAGCCCGTCGCCCAGCGGAGCGATGGCGATCCTCAGCCAGAGGGTCTTGCCCTCCTGGGTGAAGGATGTCTCCAGCACGTCGGCACGCTGAAGGTTCATCGCATAGACGCAGCGCTGCCAGATCGAAAGATCGGACAGGAAGGGCAGGCTCTCGCGACCATCGGTGTCGAGGAGTTCGGCTTCGGGGCTTCCGCTCAGCACGGCGGCGCGCTTGTTGGCGGTGACGATGACGGCCTGCTCGATCCGGCCGGCGTTGTCGCGGATGGCGCGCAACGCCACGATCCCGCTGGGTGAGGTTTCGAGCACGGCGTTGAGCAGGTCCTCGCGGAACTGCAGCGGCCGGGCGAAGGCAATGACGTAGCGACGGCCGTCCTGGGCAAGCGTCGGCAGGAGCAGCCGCTCCCACAGGGCGACGCGTACCGTGCCGCTCGATCGGTGCACGGTATAGAGCGGCCGATCTTCGGCCAACGCCTGGTCGAGGGCGGCGATGGTGAAGCGGGCGACCTGCGGACGCATGTCCGAGACGCGCTGTCCGAGGCGCGTGGCGCCGGAATAGCGCACGATCTCGCGCCCGAAGTGAAGCCAGCAATAGTCGCCGTCGCCGGTGGGTTCCAGGATCATCAGATCCTTGCCGAAAAGGGGCAGGATCTCGGCGGTGAATTCCTCATAGGCGACCGGGCCGTCCTCGCGGTAGCGCGAGGCGAAGCGGCGCAGGATCTCTGCAATCTGCGGGGCATGGCTGCGCGCCGCGATATTCTCGCTATGGACTTCGTAGTACATGTCCGTCCCGGTTCGAGCGCCGCGAATCCTAGGGACGGCGGATTGAGAAATCGTTCCGTTACGGCACCTGATTTTCGGGTGCGCCGCAGACCGACCGGTAACCATGTTGGTTGGCGCTTGACCGGCTGGGCGCTCTCCGCTAGCGTTCCGCAACTTCCGCCAAGGATCGAACGCGCGATGCGCAAGCTTATTATCGTACAGGTGCGCTGGTAGGGGCCGGTTTAACAACCGGGCGTCCCCGACGCCAGCGCACGCCCAGGCCCCTCCGAGGGCCTTTTTTATTGCCTAAATCCCCAGACAGACCAGTAGATCAGCCTCAGGAGAGCGTTATGAGCGAGATGATGACCGGCGCCGAGATGGTCGTCCGCGCGCTTCAGGACCAGGGTGTCGAGCACCTGTTCGGTTATCCCGGCGGGGCCGTACTCCCGATCTACGATGCGATCTTCCAGCAGGACAAGGTCAAGCATGTGCTCGTCCGCCACGAGCAGGGCGCCGTCCATGCCGCCGAAGGCTATGCCCGCTCGACCGCCGGCAAGGTCGGCTGCGTGCTCGTGACCTCCGGCCCTGGCGCGACGAACGCGGTCACGGGCCTGACCGACGCGCTGCTCGACTCGATCCCGCTCGTCGTCATCACCGGCCAGGTTCCGACGCATCTGATCGGCTCGGACGCCTTCCAGGAATGCGACACGGTCGGCATCACCCGCTCCTGCACCAAGCACAACTACCTGGTGAAGAGCATCCACGACCTGCCGCGTGTCCTGCACGAGGCGTTCTACGTCGCGGCCAATGGCCGGCCCGGTCCCGTCGTCATTGACATCCCGAAGGACATCCAGTTCGCCACCGGCACCTATACCCGCCCGCGCGACAACCAGCACAAGACCTATCGCCCGGTGGTCAAGGGCGACCTGAACAAGATCAAGGCCGCGGTCGAGCTGATCGCCGGCGCCAAGAAGCCGGTTTTCTACACCGGCGGCGGCGTGATCAACTCTGGTCCGCACGCCTCGGCGCTGCTGCGTGAGCTGGCGCGGCTGACGGGCTTCCCGGTCACCTCGACGCTGATGGGGCTCGGCGCCTTCCCGGCTGCGGACAAGCAGTGGCTCGGGATGCTCGGCATGCACGGTACCTACGAGGCCAATCTGGCGATGCATGACTGCGACGTCATGATCAATATCGGCGCGCGCTTCGACGATCGCATCACCGGGCGGATCGACGGCTTCTCGCCGCGCTCGAAGAAGATCCACATCGACATCGACCCGTCCTCGATCAACAAGACGGTCAAGATCGATATCGGCATCGTCGGCGACTGCGCCCATGTGCTGGAGGATATGGTCCGGATCTGGCGTGAGACCGGTGCGCAGGTCGACAAGACCGCGCTCGCCGCCTGGTGGACGCAGATCGAGGGCTGGCGCGGCCGCAAGAGCCTCGCCTACAAGCAGTCCGACACGGTGATCAAGCCGCAATACGCCATCGAGCGGCTCTACCAGCTGACCAAGGACCGCGATCCCTTCATCACGACCGAGGTCGGCCAGCACCAGATGTGGGCGGCGCAGCACTTCCACTTCCAGGAGCCGAACCGCTGGATGACCTCCGGTGGGCTCGGCACCATGGGCTATGGCCTGCCGGCGGCGATCGGCGTGCAGATGAAGCACCCGAAGGCGCTGGTCATCGACATCGCGGGCGAAGCCTCGATTCTGATGAACATGCAGGAGATGTCGACGGCGGTGCAGTACCGGCTGCCGGTGAAGATCTTCATCCTCAACAACGAATACATGGGCATGGTGCGCCAGTGGCAGGAACTGCTGCATGGCGGGCGCTATTCGGAGAGCTATTCGCAGTCGCTGCCGGACTTCGTGAAGCTTGCCGAGGCCTATGGCGGCCATGGCATTCGTTGCGACGACCCGGCCAAACTCGACGCCGCGATCATGGAGATGATCGATACGCCGAAGCCGGTGATCTTCGATTGCGTCGTCGCCAAGGAAGAGAACTGCTTCCCGATGATCCCATCGGGCAAGGCGCATAACGAGATGATCCTGCCCGATTTCGAAGGCGATACCGGCCAGATCATCGACGCCAAGGGCAAGCAGCTCGTTTGACGAGGCATCGTCATGCTCGGGCTTGACCCGAGCATCTCAGGACGAAGGGCGTTTCGCTCTGAAAGAGATTCTCGGGTCGAAGCTCTGCTCCGCCCGAGAATGACGCTGGCGGCACGGCAAGGGGAACAGCATGAATACCATTGGCCTGATCGGCGGCATGAGCTGGGAATCGACCGCGGTCTACTACCGGCTGCTCAATGAAGTCGTGCGGGCGCGCTCGGGTGGGCTGCACTCGGCCGATGTCCTGCTGCATTCGGTCGATTTCGCTGGCATCGCCGAGATGCAAGCGCAGGGCGATTGGGCGGCAGCCGGTGCGGCGCTGGCCGAGAGCGGGCGGCGGCTGGAGCGCGCCGGTGCCTCCTGCCTCGTGCTCTGCACCAACACCATGCACAAGGTGGCGGACCAGATCACCGCCGCGACCAAGCTACCCTTCCTGCACCTGGCCGATGTGACGGCGCGGGCAATCCTCGCCTCCGGCGCGCGCCGGCCGCTATTGCTGGCGACGCGCTTCACCATGGAGCAGAGCTTCTATCGCGACCGGCTGAAGGCCTTCGGCGTCGAGGCGCTGGTGCCGCAGCCGCAGGAGCGCGACGAGGTGCATCGCGTGATCTACGAGGAATTGTGCCGCGGTCGCGTCGAGCCGGATTCGCGCGAGCGCTATCGCGCCATCGTCGAGCGTGCGGCGCGGGAGGAGGGCGCCGACGGCGTCATCCTCGGCTGCACGGAGATCGGGCTTCTGGTCTCGCAGGCGGATTTCGCGATGCCCGTCTTCGACACCACCGCGCTGCATGTCGCTGCGGCGCTTGATTTCGTCGGCGAAACCGAGAGCGTCGCCGCATGAAGCTGCTGATCGGCAACAAGTGCTATTCGTCCTGGTCGCTCCGGGCCTGGCTGCTAATGCGCGTCAAGAGCATCGCCTTTTCGGAGAAGCTCGTCCTGCTCGACGAGCCCGGCTTCAAGCAGACCGTCTTCGCTGAGGCGCCGGGCAGCGGCGGCACCGTGCCGACGCTGATCGATGGCGATCTCGCGGTCTGGGAGACGCTGGCGATCATCGAGTATCTCCATGAGACGCATCCCGATGCAGGCATCTGGCCGAGCGACCCCGCCGCCCGCGCCCAGGCCCGCGCCGCCTGCAGCGAGATGCATGCGGGCTTCACGGCGCTGCGCGGCGCCTGCCCGATGAACCTCGGCAAGCGTTATGCGGCGCGTGATCGCGGCGCGGATGTGGCCCGCGATGTCGAGCGGATCACCGGCATCTGGCGGCAGGCGCGCGAGCGTTTCGGCGGGGCAGGCGAGGGGCCTTTCCTCTATGGCGCCTTCTCGGCGGCGGACGCGATGTACGCGCCGGTCGTCACCCGCCTCGACACCTATGGCATCGCCATCGATCCGGTTTCGCAGGACTACATGCGCGCTGTGCTAGCGCTGCCGGCCTATCGCGAATGGCTCGCGGCCGCGCTCGACGAGCCCTGGATCGTAGCCCATGACGAGGTGGACGAGTCCGCCCTCGTCGATCTGCGCCAGTCCTGAATCTTACTCTCCGCCAATCTTTCGCTCCAACCCGCCTGCAGGTCCGTCATGTCGAAGCCCGCCAGCCATTACCCGAACGCTCCGAAGTCCCAGCCGGTCGCCCGCCATACGCTGGCGGTGATCGTCGACAACGAACCGGGCGTTCTTGCCCGCATCGCCGGGCTGTTCTCGGGGCGCGGCTACAACATCGAGAGCCTCACCGTTTCCGAGACCGAGCATGACAAGCACATCTCGCGCATCACGGTCGTGACCTCGGGCACCGCCAATGTGATCGACCAGATCAAGGCGCATCTCGACCGTCTGGTGCCGGTGCACCGGGTCGTCGACCTGACCGAGCAGGGCGAGGCGCTGGAGCGCGAGCTCGCGCTGATCAAGGTGGTCGGCAAGGGCGAGCATCGCGTCGAGGCGATGCGGCTGGCTTCGGCCTTCGGCGCGCGGACGCTCGATGCCTCTTTGACCTCCTTCGTGTTCGAATTGACAGGCTCGACCGAGGAGATCGAGCGCTTCATCAAGATGATGACGGTGGTCGGCCTCACGGAAGTTTCGCGCACCGGCATCGCGGCGATGAGCCGCGGGCCGGAGGCGATGTGATGATGGCGCTGAGGCCCGACCAGCTCAGCCTGATCGCGCTCGGGCTCGGCGTCGTCGGCTTTCTCTGCCTCGCCGGCCCGGTGCTGTTGCGCCTGTCCGGCCGGGCCAAGGCTGAGCCGCTCGGCAGCGGTTCGAGTCTGCGCTCGCCACTATGGTGGGTCGGTTTCCTTCTGACGATCGCGGCGATCTTCCTGCAGCGTATGGCGAGCCAGCAGGGTTGACAGGATAAGATCGGGAAACCCGCCGTCATCCCGGACAAGCCGCGAAGCGGCGCCGATCCGGGATCCATTGCAGAGCGCGGCGCCCCACGATGGATCCCGGGCCAAGCCAGGGATGACGGGTTGTTTCCCGGGCTGATTGAATGAGCTTCAGCCTGCGAAACCGCCCTCGGTCAGGAAGCTCCTTTCCTCGGCCGTGGTATCGCGCCCCAGCACCGGATTGCGATGCGGGAAGCGGCCGAAATCGCGGATGATGTCGCGATGGACCTCCGCATATCTGACCCCTTCGGGGTCATCGGCCGCGGCGCAGAGCGCGATGCAGCGCTCCTGATCCGCCAGCTTCTCGGAGTGCATGAAGGGCATGTAGAAGAAGCGCTTCTCGGGTGCCTGATAGGCTTCGTCGAATCCGCCTGCGATGGCGTGCCCCGCGATGGTAAGGGCCTGGGCATCCGTGGCGAAGGCACGCGGACTGTCGCGGAACATGTTGCGCGGGAACTGGTCGAGCAGGATCAGCAGGGCATAGACGCCCTCGGGCGTTTCCTCCCAATCGGCGAGCTCGCCCGCCGCCGCGGCTTCATGCGCGGGCAGGAAGCGCCTGATAATCTCGGCATCGAAGGCCTCGTCCTTGGCGAACCATTTCTCAGGCCCGGCCTGGCGCCAGAAAGCGACGATATCGGCGGCGGTGGGCAAGGTCATAGGTCTCTCCGTTCATCAGGCCATCGAACTCCGGAGATAATTCTTCTCTGGCGCGCCGCCACCCCGAATAACGCTTGCCCGCGATCTGTGGCTGCGCTAGATGCCTGAACCGTAACGTACGGTACTGGAGATTTCCGCCGACCATGACGCAGGCTGCCGCAGAGACGCAAGGCGAGGCGCTGACCGCGCGCCAGCAAGCCGTGCTCGATGCCGTGCTGAGCCTGATGGTCGAGAAGGGCAGTGGCCTCACCATGACCGCGGTGGCGCGGCGTGCGAGCTGCTCCAAGGAAACGCTCTACAAATGGTTCGGTGATCGCGACGGCCTTCTGACCGCGACGGTGCAGTGGCAGGCCTCGAAGGTGAGGGCGGGCAATTTCGACCGCCAGACGCTCGATGCCGGCGCGCTGCGCGAGAGCCTGAAGCGCTTCGCCGCGAACTGGCTCGAAGTCATCGCCAGTCCGACCTCGATCGCGCTCAACCGCATCGGCATCAGCCAGGCGGCCTCACGCGACGGCAATCTCGGCTCGATCGTGCTGGCGAATGGTCGCTTCGCCATCGGCGAGCGGCTGAAACCCGTGCTCGATGCGGGCCGCGAGGCGGGGCTCCTGGCCTTCGACGATACCGAGACAGCGTTCCGCACCTTCTTCGGCCTCGCCGGCCGCGACGTCCAGATCCGGCTCCTGCTCGGCGATACGCTGACCTTGAGCAAGGCCGAGATCACGGGCGACGCGGAGCGCGCGGCCGAGCAGTTCTTCACCCTCTACGGCACGGCACAGAACGATCCGGGCCGGGACAAGTCCAACGCGTGACAAAGGAGACACCCATGCGCGTTTATTACGATCGTGATGCCGACATCAACCTGATCAAGGGCAAGAAGGTCTGCATCGTGGGCTACGGCTCGCAGGGCCACGCCCATGCGCTCAACCTGCGCGATTCCGGCGTCAAGGAGATCATCATCGCGCTCAAGGCCGGCTCGGCCACGCGCAAGAAGGCCGAGGAAGCCGGCTTCAAGGTGATGACCCCGTCGGAGGCCGCCAAGGTCTCGGACATCATGATGATGCTGACCCCGGACGAGCTGCAGGGCGACATCTATCGCGACGAGCTGCACGGCAACATGAAGGAAGGCGCTGCCCTCCTGTTCGCGCACGGCCTCAACGTCCATTTCAACCTGATCGAGCCGCGCAAGGACCTCGACGTGCTGATGGTCGCCCCGAAGGGCCCTGGCCACACCGTCCGTTCCGAGTATCAGCGCGGCGGCGGCGTGCCGACCCTGATCGCGATCCACCAGGACGCGACCGGCAACGCCCATGACCTCGGCCTGTCCTATGCCTCGGCCAATGGCGGCGGCCGCGCCGGCATCATCGAGACGACCTTCAAGGAAGAGTGCGAGACCGATCTCTTCGGCGAGCAGGTCGTGCTCTGCGGCGGCCTGGTCGAGCTGATCAAGGCCGGCTACGAGACGCTGACCGAGGCCGGCTACGCCCCCGAGATGGCCTATTTCGAGTGCCTTCATGAAGTGAAGCTGATCGTCGACCTCATCTATGAGGGCGGCATCGCCAACATGAACTACTCGATCTCGAACACCGCCGAGTTCGGCGAGTACGTCACCGGCCCGCGGATCATCACCGCCGAGACCAAGGCCGAGATGAAGCGCGTGCTGACCGACATCCAGTCGGGCAAGTTCACCCGCGACTGGATGCTCGAGAACAAGGTCAACCAGACCTCGTTCAAGGCGACCCGCGCTCGCTACGCCGCCCATCCGATCGAGGAAGTCGGCGCCAAGCTCCGCGACATGATGCCCTGGATCAAGGCCAAGGCGCTGGTCGACAAGACCAAGAACTGAGGGTTGATCCAGGATCTTTTGTTCCGCGACGGCCCGGCTTCCGCCGGGCCTTTGGGATCAAGGCCAAGGCCCTGGTCGACAAGGCGAGAACCGAGGCCTTTCACACTCCGTGATGCTCGGGCTTGACCCGAGCATCTTGTGAAGGAAGGGCGCCCTTTTCGACAGGAGGTTCTCGGATTGCCGCGTCGCGGCGCCCGAGAATGACGTCAAAGGCGCGGGCTTGCCGGATTGATTCAAGTCGTTCCGGATCTGATTCCGGAATGACTTGCAACAATCTGATATCAAAGGTCCTTTCTGTTTTCGGGCGGTGGCTGTAAGGCTGCCGCCCGTTTTCTTTCGGGCGCTGGCAGGAACACTGTTGATGCGCGGGCGTTTCCGTTGCGGTGCCGGTCTTCTGTCCGGCTGAACGCAGGGAGACGGTCATGACGGTCGATACCCGACCCAGAGTGCCGCCGCAGGATGTCGAGCAGCTTCGCGGTGGTGATCCGGTGCCGCCGATGCGCGCCGACGATCACAGCGATGCCGATCCGGCGGTCGAGACGCCCGTCGAGGCGCGGCAGGGCTTCCTCGGACGGCCGGTTCTGACGGTGCTGATTTCCGGGCTCGTCCTCGCCGCGGTCGCCTGGATCGCGCTCGAAATGTTTGCCTATTGAGATTTGCGTCGGTCGTTCGTGTTTGCCCGCTCATCAGAGGAGGCTGCGATGGAACTTCTGCGAATCCTTGAAACGCCTGCGGTCATCCGCGTGGTGCTGGGGTTGTCGCTGGCGATGATGCTTGCCGTGGTGCTCGGCCTCGCCTGACAAGTCAGCGCGGCCGCGCGGTTCGATTTTCCGCTTTGCCCGTATCGGGCACAGCGAAGCCTCCGGCGCCTTGCGCCGGAGGCTTTTGCATATCCGAAGCCGATCAGAAGGTGATCTTGTCCTTGATCTCGGCCTCGACATTCGACGGCAGGGTGCCGCGCTTCACCAGATCGGCGAAATCCTTGAATTTCGCCTTGCCGCGTTCCTCGATGATCTTCTTGGAACGGGCCTCGCCGATGCCCTTCAGCGTGTCGAGTTCGGCTGCGGTCGCCGTGTTGATATTGATCTTCTTGGCCTGTGCCGCGACGGGCTGGGCGGCAGGCGTGGCCGGCTTGGTTGCCGGGGCTGCCTGTGCAGCGGGAGCGGCAGGCGCGGTGACGGGCGCTGCCGGCTTGGCGGAGGGAGTCGGCTGCGTCGCGGTCTGGGCGAAAGCCTGACCGCCCATGGCGGCAAGCGCGACGAGGGGGATGAGGAAACGGGACATCGTCATGGCATGGACCTCACAGGGTCGGCCCGGATCATCGCATCCGCCGGGGGCCGGGTCCCGCCGACGGACGACGCCGGCGGCCCAGGGCCGTTCGGCGTGTCGCGCCGGGCTCGCCGATGAAAGTGGCGTGCCGCGATGCGACGACGCGAATAGGCGCCTTTGGAATTGAACGGCCGCACAATGCCGCGTTCACCGGACAGTCAGGTTCCGGGCTCGCTCAACGTGCGAAGAATTCGCTGACCCGCCCGACGCCGTAGAGCAATCCGAAGCCCCAGGCGAAGGAGGCGAGCCAGTTCGCGAGCTGGAACTGCCAGAACGGCATGTTCACGATGCCGGCGACGATGGCGATCACCGCCCTGAGCGGCCCGAAGAAGTGCCCGATCAGGATGCTCGCGATCCCCCATTTCTCGAAGAAGGCGTGGCCGCGATCGAGCAGTTGCGGGTTCTTGGTGAAGGGCCAGTAGTCGTGAACGCGCGGGCCAAGCAGAAGGCCTGCCCAGTACGACACCCAGAAGCCGCTGCCGGCGCCGAGCGAAGCTGCGAGTGCGAGCGGGACGAGATTGAGGCCGGAAGCGCCCGCGACGGCGCCGAAGGTGGTGAAGAACACGGTCGCTGGCACCAGCCAGGACAGGATCGCGACGCATTCGGCGAAGGCGACCATGAAGACGATCGGGATCGCCCATTGCTGATGGATGCGCATGAACTCCACGAGCGCGTGCATGGCTTGTTCGAGGTCGGCCATGGCGTTCGGTTCAGCTCCCGCAGATCGGTCTTGGCATGGATCGGTTCTGGCATATGGCCGCGGCAGCAGATCGATGCAAGCGACGCGCGGCCGCACCACGCGACGGCGTTGCCTTCGCGGACTGATCGCCTATTAATCTCCGCAACGCAGAACAAGCTGACGGCACCGCCGGGACGGCGGTCGACGGGGAAACGGGTTTCATGGAGTTGCAGGATCGCCCGCAGGCGCATGCGGGGGCAGGAGCGACGTCGCCGGATGAGCCGGCCGTCGCGCTCGGCGGTGTCGACATCACCTTCCACCTTGCCGATGGCGGCCGCTATCAGGCCGTGAAGGGCATCGACCTCAAGGTCCATCCCGGCGAGTTCGTCTCGATCGTCGGGCCGACCGGCTGCGGCAAGTCCACGCTGCTCAACGCGGCGGCGGGGCTGCTTTCGCCGTCGGCCGGAAAGGTCGGCATCTTCGGCAAGCCGCTTGTGGGTCTCAACCGCCGCGCCGGCTATCTCTTCCAGCAGGACGCGCTGATGCCGTGGAAGACGGCGCTGGACAACGTCAAGGTCGCGCTCGAGCCCATGGGCGTGCCGGAGCGCGAGGCGGACCAGCGGGCGCGCGAATGGCTGGCGCGCGTGGGCTTGCGGACCTTCGTTGATCGCTACCCGCACATGCTCTCGGGCGGGCAGCGCAAGCGCGTCAGCCTCGCCCAGATGCTGATCCGCAATCCCGAGATCCTGCTGATGGACGAGCCATTCGGTCCACTCGATGCGCAGACCCGCCAGATCATGGGCAATCTCCTGCTCGATCTCTGGTCGCGCGACCGCAAGGCGCTGATGTTCGTGACGCACGATCTCGAAGAGGCGATCGCGCTGTCCGACCGGGTCGTGGTGATGTCGGCAGGGCCGGCGGCGGGGATCGTCGCGGATTACAAGGTCGACCTGCCGCGCCCGCGCGACATCGCAGACATCAGGCTGGAGAAGGCCTTCCACGAGATCCATCGCGATATCTGGACCTCGCTGCGCGTCGAGGTGCAGAAGGCCTATGCGATGGGCGAGGGCCGGGAGCTGGTCGGGGGAGACGCATCATGAAGCGCGTGAAGCTCCTCTCGCTCCAGGTCCTGGTGATGCTGGCCTTCCTGCTGATCTGGCATGTGGTGACCACGACGAGCCTGTTCGGCGACGTCAAGACGATCCAGTTCTTCTTCTCGACGCCGGTCGCCGTGCTGACGCGCACCTTCAAGCAGCTCACCAGCGCCGACATCTACTGGCATCTCGGCATCACGCTGACCGAGACGGTGCTAGCCTTCGTCATCGGCTCGCTCGCGGGCATCCTGTTCGGCTTCACCTTTGCGCGGCGCGAGCTGCTCTCGGCGGTGTTCGACCCCTACATCAAGGCGGCGAACGCCCTGCCGCGCGTCGTGCTGGCGCCGATCTTCGCGCTCTGGTTCGGGCTCGGCATCTGGTCGAAGGTGGCGCTCGGCTTCACGCTGGTCTTCTTCATCGTGTTCTTCAACGTCTACCAGGGCGTGCGAGAGGTCTCGCCGACGATCCTGGCCAATGCGCGCATGCTCGGCATGAACGAGCGCCAGCTCTTCAAGCATGTCTACTGGCCGTCGGCGCTGACCTGGATGTTCTCCTCGCTGCATACCTCGGTCGGCTTCGCGCTGGTCGGCGCGGTCGTGGGCGAATATCTCGGCTCGTCCGCCGGGCTCGGCTACAAGATCCACGAGGCCGAGAGCGTCTTCGACGTCACCGGCGTCTTCTCGGGCATGCTGATCCTGGCGATCTTCGTCATCGCCATCGACGCGCTGGTGACGCTGGTCGAGAAGCGGCTGCTGGTCTGGCGTCCCGGGCAGAGCTCGACGACGACAGCCTGATGCGACGGAGGCGGGACGGAAACGGTGGCTTCCGCAACGTCAGTTCGCTAGGGTCGCATCATCACGCGCGGGTGGGGAGGTTCCGGTGGCCGAAACGATCAGGATGGGTGGGCTGCTGCTGGAGTTCCTGTACGACAAGGATGAGACCGAGGGCAGCATCGACGTCTTTCGGATGACCGTGGCTCCGAAGGTGAAGGTCCCGGTGCCCCACTATCATGAGAGCTGGGACGAGACGGTTTATGGTCTCGACGGGACCTTGACGTTCACGATCGACGGCCGGGATGTCGCTCTCCAACAGGGACAGTCGGCCTTCATCAGGCGCGGCGTGGTCCACGGCTTCCGGAACGAAAGCGATGAGGCGGCGAGTTGCCTCTGCATCCTGTCGCCCGGCGTGCTCGGGCCCGGCTATTTTCGCGAGATCGCCGGCTTGCTCGGCGCTGGCGGTCCACCCGATCCTGTCGCGGTGAAGGAGCTCATGCTTCGCCACGGCCTCGTTCCCGCAGTGCCGGCGGGCTGAGCGACGGACCGTTGTAGCCCTGCAGGGCGAAGCGACGGGCAACCCGTCGCTTCGCTGTAGCCTTCCCGCCTGTGGCTGGCCTAGCGCTTGGTCACGACGACTTCCAGATAGGCACTCGGTAGAACCATCGTGCTGTCCCCGGAGATATTGAGCCGGCCGATCAGGGCGAGCAGGTCCTGCTCGAGCTCGCGGCCCTTGTCCTCGGGAAGGTTCGCGAAGGTCTTCTGCACCGGGCCATACCAGGTGCGGAACACCGAGAGCCAATGGGCTGGCGAGCGATAGCGGAAGGTGAAGTGGCGTTCGTTCCAGGACGGCGAACCGGCGCCGAACAGCTCCTTGAGACGCTCGGCCGTGCCCCAGAGCGCCGGCGACCGGACACCCGGCGCGGGCGGGACGTATTTGCCGATTGTCTTGAAGACCTGGCCGATGAAGCTCTCGGGCGTCCAGTTCGCCAGCCCGATCCGTCCGCCGGGCCGGCAGACCCGCATCATCTCCGAGGCGGCGCGCTCCTGATCGGGCGTGAACATGACGCCGAAGGTCGAGAGCACGACGTCGAAGCTGGCATCGGCGAAGGGCAGGGCCTCCGCGTCGGCCGGCTGGAAGGTCACGTCGAGGCCCTCGGCCTTGGCACGGGCGCGGCCCCGTTCCAGCAAGGCGGGGACATAGTCGGTCGAGGTGACCTCGCCCCAGCGGCGGGCGGCGGCCAATGTCGCGTTGCCGTTGCCGGCGGCGACGTCGAGAACGCGTTCGCCGCTGCGCAGATCGACGGCCTCGCACAGATTCTCGCCGACGATCTGGAGGGTCGTGCCGATGACGGCGTAATCGCCCGATGCCCAGGTCGATTGCTGGCGGGCCTTGACTGCGGCGAGATCGGGCGTCGCTGCGGCGGGCGGGGGAGTCATCGTGAGTGTCTCATCCATGGTTCTGCCTCATGCGCTGTCATGTGGTGGGAAGCCATCGACGCCGGCTGTGCCGGCCTGCCGAAAGGCGTCGTCGCGAAGGACGGTCCGTCAGCGCGCAGGATGATGCCAACGGAGATGCCGATCAGCGGGATTGATCGTGCGACAGGAGGCCGGGCGGCCATAGTGTAGTTTCTGTAGCGATCCCGATACAGAAACTGGAGCGGCGCAGGGCTGCGCTCACGCCGCGGCGAAGGAACTGCGCACCATCCAGTGCTCGATGGACGCTGCCAGGCGTGTGTCGCCGGTCAGCGAAATTCGTTCCTGCTCGATTTCCTTCTTCAGGCTGGAATGGCCCATCCATGCCGCGGTCAACGCCTCGAGCTTGGCGGTGACGAAGAGATCGACGTCGTAGCCCGGATCGGTCGAGCAGAGGTCCACGGGCGTGCCCGGCTTCACGATCAGCCAGAAGTTCCGGTCGGCGGTGCAAAGCTCGGGATAAATGAACTGGATCACCGTGCGCCTGGCGAGCGGCAGCGCACCGATGTCGATCTTGCGCCGCATGTTCCACATCAGCAGGCGGGCATCGAGGTTGTCGAGCGTCACCTCGGCATCGATGTGGCGATGCGCCCAGTTCCCCAGAGCCTTGATGATCGGCCCGAGCTCTTCGGCGAGAGGCGTCGTCCTGTAATGAATCTCGCCCGTGGCCGGATGCTCCGAGCGGACGATCAGCCCGCGCTCCTCCATCTCCTTCAGGCGTCGCGACATCAGCGTCGGCGACATGCCGGGGACGCCCCGGCCGATCTCGTTGAAGCGCGTCGAGCCCGCCAGCATCTCGCTCAGAAGCAGGAGCGTCCAGCGCGGCTCTATGACCTCGCAGGCCTTGGCGACCGGGCAGAACTGGTTGTAGCCCTTCTGTGACATCAGGGCGTCCTCCAGTCTTCATGATGCCGATGTCCGCGCCCCTGATCCAGTCCAGATAGTGTAGTGCGCGATGCCGGCGATCTGGCGGCTGAAACGCAACAAGCAATCCGGGTTTACCGGCGCATCTCGGTGAGGGCTCGCTGCAAGGGGGCGGGCGAGACCTGGATCGGCCCTTCGAAGGGGACATCCATGTCCACGATCAGATAGATCGCTCCGCCAATCAGGGCCGCGGCAGCGACGAAACCCGTCACGACCACGGCATTCCGCGGCGCCCGGAATCCAAAGATCGCGAAGATCAGAACCAGCCAGGCGACGACCATCAGCATCAGCGGCCGTGGCAGCGAACCCTCGGCCTGTTCGACCAGACTCCAGCGCAACTCCAGCACCTTGCGGTACTGTTCGCGCATGTCGTTCCAGATCGAGAGCTGAGGATCGCGGTTCGGCTCGAGGGTGCGCAGGCCGGTTCCGACATCCTCGATCATTCGCTCGGAGGTCTTGTCCGAAAGCCCGCCTTCGGCAGTCCAGTGGCCATTCGCGGCGCGCTCGGCATAGACGAGAAGCTTCTGCCGGGTTTCGCTGGCCTCCGGGCCATAGAGGAACAGCATCCGGTCGAGCAGGATCAGCTCGGTGGCGTAGCTGTGAACGTCCTGGTTGACCCCATCGAACCTGCTCTTCGCCGAAGTGATCATCAGGCCCAGGACGAGGGAGGTCATCACGACGAAGATGTTGGCGATGAGATGCAGGACCTTCTGCGTGTCGTCCAACCGCTGATGCTCCGGAAGACGCTGGTAGGAAAACAGCGCGCCCAGCGAAGCCGCGGTCAGGCAGAAGAAGACGAAAATCGCGATGCGCACTTCGTTCACGGGCGGCCCTCGCCTTGCCGTTGCAGCAGGTAGACATGCGTGGACAGGCCGGAAGGCTCCGGCCTCGTCGCCGGTGCGGGATTGTTGCTCCCGCGCTTCAATCTAGCCTATGTTCCCGGGGAATGCGCGCCCGTCAGAAGCGCCAGCAGGATCCAAACCGGAGGAATGTCCATGCTCTTGTCCCGCCGCGGCGCGCTGGCCGCGCTCGCTCTTTCGACCGCGCTCGGCGCGGCGTCCCATGCCGTCGCCCAGAACGCCGAGAAGCCCAAGCTGACGCTCGGCGTCGGCGGCAAGCAACTGCTCTACTATCTCCCGCTCACCATCGCGGAGAAGAAGGGTTTCTTCAAGGATCAGGGCCTCGACGTCGAGATCAACGATTTCGGCGGCGGCGCGAAGTCGCTGCAGGCCCTCGTCGGCGGCTCGGTCGATGTCGTGACCGGCGCCTATGAGCACACCATCCGCATGCAGGCGAAGGGCCAGGACATCCGGGCGGTGATCGAGCTCGGCCGCTTCCCGGCGATCACCATCGCCGTGCGCAAGGACCTCGCTGACAAGGTCAAGTCTGCCGCCGACTTCAAGGGCCTCAAGATCGGCGTGACGGCGCCGGGCTCCTCCACCGCGCTGACCGCGCAATACGCCATGGTCAAGGCCGGGCTGAAGGCGACGGACGCGGCGATCATCGGCGTCGGCGCCGGCGCGAGCGCGGTCGCCGCGATCAAGCAGAAGCAGGTCGACGTGATCTCGCATCTCGACCCGGTCACCTCGAAGCTCGAAGCTGACGGCGATATCGTCTCGCTGATCGACACGCGCACCGAGGCGGGCACCAAGGCTCTGTTCGGCGGCGCCAACCCGGCGGCCGTGCTCTATCTCAAGAACGATTTCGCCGAGAAGAACCCGGTGACGACGCAGAAGCTGGTCAACGCGCTGATGAAGTCGCTGAAGTGGCTGGAGACGGCGAAGCCCGAGGATGTCGCGGCGCTGGTGCCGGAAGAGTATCTGCTCGGCGACAAGCCGCTCTACCTCCAGGCGGTCAAGAACTCGCAGGAAAGCTATTCGCGGACCGGCATCTCCACGCTCGACGGCATGAAGAGCATGTACGATTCGCTGAAGCTGTTGGATCCCGAACTGACCAACTCCAATGTCGACCTGTCGAAGACCTTCATCGACAGCTTCGCCAAGAAGGCGGCTTCCGGCTCCTGACGTCCTGCACCCGGGATGGTTCGTCATGCGTCCTTTCGGACGCGGCGAGGCGATCCATCCTTTTGCCTAGGCATCGGACCATGATTTGACGTCGCGCGCGATCCGCACTCGGTGCATGTTGTGCGGATTCGCGCTGGGGGTGTCGCTTGAACGGCGAAACGGCTTTTCTGGATGGCGGTGGCGATATGGCCGCCGCCATCCGTGCTTATGATTGGGAGGCGACTCCGCTCGGGCCGCTCGGCGACTGGCCGGCTGCGCTGAAGACGGCCGTCAGCATGATGGTCAATTCGCGCTTCCCCAAATGCCTCGCCTGGGGCGCCGAGCTGATCACCATCCACAACGATGCCTTCCGCTCCATTCTCGGCAACAAGCCCTCGGCGCTCGGGCAGCCTTTCCGGGAGGTCTGGCTGGAGGTCTGGGACGAGATCAGCCCGATCGTGTCCAAGGCTCTCGCCGGCGAGGCGACCTTCATCGAGGACTTCCCGCTCACCATCAATCGGTACGGGCATCCCGAGGAGGTCTGGTTCACCTTCTGCTACAGCCCGATCCGCGACGAGGCCGGGAGGGTTCTCGGCATGATGGATACGGTGATCGAGACGACCGGGAAGATGCAGGCCGAGCGCAACGGGCGCCTGCTCAATGCGGAACTCGCTCACCGCATGAAGAACACGCTGGCGATGATCGCCGCGATCGCCAGCCAGACCTTCCGTTCCGCCGAGACGCTCAAGGAGGCGCAATCGATCCTGAGCGAGCGCATCGCGACGCTGGGGGAAGCGCATTCGATCCTGACACAGTCGAGCTGGAGCAGCGCCCCGATCCGCGCGGTGGTCGAGGGGGCGCTGGCGCCGCATCGCGCCGGCCTCGGCACGATCCGAATCGGCGGGCCGCCGCTGCAGCTGCCGGCGGATCAGGCGATGACGCTGGCGCTTGCCGTCAACGAGCTCGCGACCAATGCGATGAAGTACGGCGCGCTGTCGGTCGAAGCCGGCGAAGTCGCGATCGGCTGGTCGACCGGACGCCCGCAGAGCGAGGATGCCTTCCGGTTCGAATGGACCGAGAGCGGCGGGCCTCTCGTCGTCCCACCGCGCCGGGTGGGTTTCGGCTCGCGGCTGGTGGAGCGCGTCATGGCGCAGAAGTTCCATGGCGAGGTCGCGCTGGACTATCAGCCCGAGGGGCTGCGCTACGTGCTGGCCACGACGATGGCGCAGGTCGCGCCGCGGGAATGACCGTTCCGGCACCGCGCTGGACTCGCAGCCGCGGCAGCGCAAGACTGAGGTGCTGACGCAAGGAGAGGCGAGATGACCGAGCGCGCCGCCGTCGAAGCCCTGATTCGCGATGCCTATGCCGCCCGTCACCGCGGCGATCTCGAAGCCCTCATGGACTATATGCATCCCGACTGCAGCTATCGGCTGGCTGGCGGGCCGCAAGCGGCCGCGATTTTCGCGCAGCCGGATGGGCACTCCGCCGTCCGCGAGCAGATGGCCGGGCTGATCGCGACCTATGTCTTCAGCAATATCGAGGAACTGGCGCTGACGGTCGACGGCGGCAAGGCGACGCTGCATTGGCGCGCCGATGTCGAATGCAAGCCGACCGGACGCAGCGGCTCCTTCGAGATCATGGATATCTTCACCATCGCCGACGGCAAGCTGAAGAGCGTAACCCAGTTCACCGACACGGCCGGCGTGGCGCAGCTTTCGAGCGCTTGACGCCGGGCTGATCGCAGCCATCACCGCTTTCGATTTGCGCCGCGCGCCGGACCCGCTAGGTTCGCGGGCCTATCGCGAACGGGGTATCGCTTCGGACCATGAATATTCTCTCGATCCAGTCCCACGTTGCCTTTGGTCATGTGGGCAACGCCTCCGCGACCTTCCCGATGCAGAGGCTCGGCGTCGATGTCTGGCCGATCCACACGGTGCAGTTCTCGAACCACACCGGCTATGGCAGCTGGAAGGGCCGTGTCTTCGACGGCGGCATGATCGACGAGGTGATGGAAGGCATTGCCGAGCGCGGCGTGCTGGCCGATTGCGACGGCGTGATCTCCGGCTATATGGGCTCGGCCGATATCGGCCATGCGATCCTCTCCGCTGTCGAAAAGGTGCGGGCCGCCAACCCCAAGGCGCTCTATTGCTGCGACCCGGTGATCGGCGATGTCGGCCGCGGCGTCTTCGTGCGGCCGGGCATCCCCGAATTCATGCGCGAGCAGGCTGTGCCGGCCGCCGATATCGTGACGCCCAATCAGTTCGAGCTCGAGCTGCTGACCGATATCGAGATCAAGACCCTCGCCGACGCGCACCGCGCCGTGGAAGCGTTGCGCGATGCCGGCCCCAAGGTGGTGATGGTGACCTCGCTGGTGACCGAGGAGACGCCGGGCGATTCCATCGATCTGATGGCGGCGGACGCCACCGGCAGCTGGCGGGTGCGGACGCCGAAGCTCGACGTCAGCGTCAACGGTGCGGGCGATGCCATCGCGGCGCTGTTCTTCACCCATTACCTGCGCGAGGAATCAGCCGCTTCGGCGCTCTGGAAGGCTTCGTCCTCGATCTACGGGTTGCTGAAGCGCACCAAGGAGGCGGGCTCGCGCGAGATCCTGACCGTGGCGGCGCAGGACGAGTTCGTCACGCCCTCGCAGGTCTTCGAACCGGAAGCGATTTGACGCTCGTGGCCGGTCCTTTCACCAGCCCTCATCCTGAGGAGCCGCGAAGCGGCGTCTCGAAGGATGGTCCAGATGTTTCCGGAGCCTCCTGGAGCATCCTTCGAGACGCGCCTTGCGGCGCTCCTCAGGATGAGGGCTTCGGGGAGGATGGCTGGCGGTGGGGAGGGGCGTCGCGATGAAGCTGCGCGTCGGCACCTTCAACGTCGAGAATCTGCTGACCCGCCACCGCTTCGAGCCGGGCGGGCGCACCGAGACGGCGGCAGCGATGTCGCTGTTCCATTTCCCGCGCGCCGACGAGCGCGACGCGGTGGAGCGCTCGCTCGCGGTGGCGCTGGAAGACGACAAACGCCAGATGACTGCGCTCGCCATCGCCGAGGCGCAGGCCGATCTGTGGATGCTGCAGGAGGTCGATTCGCTGGCGAGCCTGCAGGCCTTCTTTGCCAACTACGTCCACCGCATCGCCGACCACCGCTACGGCCATTTCACGCTGATCGACGGCAACGACCGGCGCAACATCGATATCGGCTTCGCGGCGCGGCGCGATCTCTTGGGGCAGGTCACGGTTCGCTCGCACAAGGAGCTGACCTTTGCAGAGGCCGGCGTGCATGACCGCGAGCTCGCCATGCTCGGCATCGGCCCGCATGGCAAGGTCTTCGCGCGCGACTGCCTGGAGGTCGAACTGACCCTCGACGGACGGCGGCTCAGCCTGTTCGGCTGCCATTTCAAGTCGATGAACAATGGCCGTGAGGATGGGCGGGAGATGACGCTGCCCGTGCGCCGGGCCGAGGCGCGGGCGGTCAAATGGCTGGTTCAGCAAAGCTTCGGGGGTGGCTGGCGCGAGGCGAACTGGATCGTGCTCGGCGATCTCAACGGCTATCGCCATGGCCTCGGCCCGCGCGCCGAAGTGGTCGACGAGGGCGACAGTGGCATCGAGCCACTGCTCGACGATTTTGCCGTCGAGCCGATGGATGTGCTGCCGGCGCATGAGCGCTGGACGCATTTCCGGCGCTACTGGTCGGAAAGCCAGGAGAGGCTGATCGACAGCCATATGCCGCTCGACCACATCCTGCTCTCGCCTTCGCTGGCGGCGGCCAATCCGACACCGCCGATGCAGATGATCCGGCGCGGCCTGCCGTACCGCGTGCCGCTCGACCCGCGCGAGCCGGACCGCTCGATGGCGCGGCTGGCGACCTGCGCCGATCGCTATCCACGCGTCGGCTGGGACCGGCCGAAGGCGTCTGACCATTGCCCGCTCACGATCGATCTCGAAATCCCGGCAGGATGACCCGATGAAACGCCGCTTCGTCACGCTCGACGTTTTCACCACGCGCCGCCACGCCGGCAATCCGCTGGCGGTGGTGCTCCAGTCGGAGGGGCTCGACACCGAGGCGATGCAGGCCATCGCCAGGGAGTTCAACCTGTCCGAGACGGTCTTCGTCTCGCCTCCCGAAAAGCCCGGGCATCGCGCTTCCGTCCGCATCTTCACGCCGGGCGGCGAATTGCCATTCGCGGGCCATCCGACGGTCGGCACGGCGGTCTGGCTCGCGCTCACCGACGATGCCGAAGGGCGGCCCGCCGAACTGCTGGTGCTGGAGGAGAAGGTCGGTCCGGTCTCTTGCGCCGTGGAGGTCAAAGGCAGCCATGCCGGGCACGCCGTCTTCACCTTGCCGCGCCTGCCGGAGCGGGTGGGCGAGGCGGCGGAGGCCGAGGTGCTGGCCACGGCGCTCGGCCTCGATGCCAGCGAGATCGGCTTCGAGAACCATGCTCCGGCGGTCTATTCGGCAGGCGTGCCTTTCCACTTCGTTCCGGTGGCGACACGCGAGGTCATCGGCCGCGCACGTCCTGATCTTGCGCGCTGGCAGGCGGCGTTCGGGGCCGGCGGGGCTTATCTCTACGGCCGCGAGACGGCGGAGACCGGGCACGACTTCCATGTCCGCATGTTCTGGCCGGGAACGGGCATCGGCGAGGACCCTGCCACGGGTGGCGCCGCCGCCGCCTTCGCCGGCGCGATCATGGCCTATGACAAGCCGGCCGATGGCGACCATCGCCTCGTCATCGAGCAGGGCTACGAGATGGGGCGGCCGTCGCAGATCACGCTGGAACTGAGCGTGCGGGACCGCGCGCTGGTTTCGGCCCGCATCGGCGGCTCGGCCATCGTCGTCAGCGAGGGCGTTCTTCTGTGACTGATGGCGTCGAGAACGGCACGATCGTCCGGTTGACCGGCGTCGATGCCCGCGTCGAGCCCTATGACTGGGCCTATGCACGCGAGAACGCCGAGGCGATCGAAGCACATTGGGCGAAGATCAGCGCCGGAAAGCCGGCGATGTTCAACGGGCGCATCATGCTGCAGCATCGTGCCGCGATCCGCGACGGCGTGTTCGAGGCCGGCTATTTCGAGACCGATTATGCAGCCTTCATGAGCTGGCGCGATGCGGGCCATCCCGGCCCCGTCATCCGCAACGGCTTCGCCATGGCGGCGCTGAGGGCCAAGGACGGCGCCTTCCTGTGCGGCAAGATGGGCGATCACACGGCCAATGCCGGCAAGGTCTATTTCGCCGCCGGCACGCCCGACCGTGAGGATGTCCGCCCCGACCGTACGCTCGACCTCGCCGGCAGCGTCACGCGGGAACTCGGCGAGGAAACAGGCTTAAGCGTCGAGGAGTTCAGCGTCGGCGGCGGTTGGACCGCGGTGATCGAGCACGGGCGCATCGCCTTCATGCGCGAGGTCGCGATCGATTTGCCGGCGAGCGAGGCACGGGCGCTGATGATCGAGCGGATGAAGGACCTCGAGGAGGAGGAACTCGCCGACATCGTGATCGTCCGCAGCCTGCCCGAGACTGAAAAGCTCGACATGCCGCCCTTCATGCGCCGCTATCTCGCGCATATCTTCGGAAATGGCGATTCATGAACGTAACCCTTTGATTTTATCGAGCGTCAGCGCGGCCGAGTTGGCGAAAATGCGGTGGCGATGCGGTGAAACGGAAAGTCGGCCGCTCTCGGCGCGACTTCTGCACACCATTTCACAGAGGGACCGCGCTTGTCGGAAAGCGCCGCTTGGGTGATGGTGGAGGCTGAGAGATGCGACGGATCATCTCCCAGCCCCCCTCGGGCGCGCCAGTCAAGGCAACCACAAGGGCTGCGCGGCTAGGGTGAGTTTGCAAGGCCGCCCTAGCCGCTCCGTCGTCTTGGCGAATCGAAGGTGCCGAGGCCGGCTGCGAAAGCCAAGCGCAGCGGCTTCGTCGCGGCGGTTATCGGCGCAATCCACAGGTTGGCGGCGATTCTAGCACCGTTTTCCGCCTGAAAAGTCGCACCCGACATAATTGAACAACCGAATCACCCGGCCGAATCACTGTAAAGCGGCGGCGTTGCTCGCATCAGGGTGCCGGTTCACCCCGGGGCCGCACAGGCGCGGCCTTAATCGCCTTCGCTTGCTGCGCAGCGAGGCCCGGCTTGAACAGTAGAATCAGGCCCATCACAAGCAGGTAGATCAGACACGGAAGTGAAAGGAGGGCGCTTCTGTCGCCCATCTGTTCGAGGATCGATGACGCGATACCCGCGACGATCATCAAGCCGCCGTGCCAGAGCGGCATTTCGACGTCGCGCATCCGGCGTAGCACCAGCATGAAGTTTGCCGGAAAATAGAATGCGATGAGCAGTACGAACAAGAGGATGGTCACTGCAGTGGGCGCAGGTGCCATATAATACACTGCGAGAAGCAGTGGTGCGATCATCGAGAGAGACGTATTCGAGCCGCCCGACCGCGACAGTGAGTGTTGCGGTCCGGCCCGGTGGCCGAGACGGTCAGGTCGGCACCGGCCCCCCGCCGGGGTCGGACTGGCCGTCAGGCGGCGCTGCTGTTCGATCCGATGCCGGAGCGCGTCGAGCCCTGCCTGGCCCTGCTGGCATCAAAGCCGCTGATCGATCCCGAATGGGCTTATGAGGTGAAATGGGATGGCTATCGGCTCGCCGTGCATATTGAGGCCAGTCGCGTCCGCATCGTCACCCGAGGCGGGCATAATTGGACGGCGCGCTTCCCGACGATCGCCCATGACGCGCTTGAACTTGGGCTAGCCGATGCCATCCTCGTTGGCGAGGCAGGGGGCTCGACGCGCGCGGCGCCTCGGACTTCGGTGCCTTGCAGAAGGCGCTCGGCGGGCGCGGTGGCCGGCGCTTCGCCAGCGAGGCGATCCTTTACGCCTTCGATCTGCTCTACCTCGACGGCCACGATCTGCGCGCACTCGGGCTCGATGAATGCCGCGCCATGCTGGCTGAATAGCTGCATCTTGCGCTCTCGCCGTCGGATCACCTGGCGTGGGTGCTCAGCTTGATTGTTGCGGCGCATGCCCTGCTCATGGCGTGCCCAGAACTTCAGCTCTCGCCGAGCCACGCTAGGACGCAACTTGTCCGTCACCAGCACCTTGGAAGCAAAGCCATTCTTTTTAAGCAGTTTGCCCATCCCCCGTAAGGAACACCCGTATCCCATCTCGATTGCTCCAGCATGTCGAGGATCTCGCCGTCGCTGTCTACGAGCTTGCCGTAGACGCAGGTGCCGGCGCAAACGTTTCTGCGTGCGCGCACTTGTGATGATCGACATGATGCAAATGGACACGGCGTCCGGGGTGCGAAGCCGGACGCGAGAACGGGCGGGGCTCCACGGCCGCATGCAGATCTACCGACTGCGGCCATCGTGGGACGTTGGCGGTCGACGGGGCTAGCGACGACGTACTCTACGGTTTCGGCGCCTGAAGGGCGAGCGCAGCGGGACCTCCTCGGGGTCACCTCTCACGGAACGCACGGTCGAACTGTGAAATGAAGGGTTTGAGGATAAAGTCGAGCGGCGTTCGCTGTGCTGTCTCGATCATCGCTTCTGCTTGCATGCCGGCAATGATCCTGAGTGGCGCCAATCGAGCGAATTCCTCCGGAGGGATCGCAATTCGAAGAGCATAGTATGGTTGGCCATCTCGCTCGTCACGGGATATGTCCGCGCCAATGCGCATAATGCTGCCTCTAAGCTCGGGCGCCCTACTTTGTTGCCCGGCGAGCACCTTGATCCGTACACTTTGACCGGAAGCGATCTGGTCGATATCGGCCGGCCGCACCCTGGCATCTAGCTGAAGAGCTTCTTCGCCGGGGACGATGAGCATTGCAGTCTCTCCCGCCGGGAGCACGCCACCAATCGTGTGAACGGCCAGTTGGTGAATGACTCCTGCGCTTGGCGCTCGCAGGTCGATGTGCTCGAGCTGGAACTCCGTGGCGACCCGCCGCTCAATGAGTTCACCGTGGCGCGCTTGAACATCTCGTAGTTCTTTGATGGCATCGGCACGCTGATCCTCGCCGATTTGAATAATCTGCAACTCGATTTCCGCGATCTTACCCTCGACCTGTGCGATCTCCGCATTCAATTTGCCGCGCTGTCCTTCGATGTTGGCCTGCTCGCGCTGCAAGGTGCTCAGGCGCGTCAACTGCACGAGCTTACGGCGATAGAGGTCCTCCACGCCGGCGAGCTCATCGGCAATGATGCCCGCCTCCCGCTCCTTAGCGGCACGTTGGGCGGAGAGACCTTTGATTTCGTCAGCGAGTTGCGACATGCGTTTGCGCAACTGCGCTCGGCGCCCCTCACGCGCGACGCGGCGCACATCGAATAACTTTGCTTCTGCCGCAACGACTCGCCCGAACTCGTTGGAAGCCGCAATCATCGCGGCAAACTCGCCCGTGTTCATTTCGGGCGCGTCCTGCCGTTCCGCTTCCAGCCGTGCAAGGCGTATCGTCGCTTCGTCGATCTGCTTGGCGAGGATCTGATGGGATGACTTCACCGTCGTCGGATCGAGCCGAAGCACGACCTCTCCCGCATTGACATGTTGACCTTCGCTGACCAGTAGTGCGCCGACGACGCCTCCGTGGGGATGCTGGACCTTCTTGACATTCCCAGCAACGACAAAGCTGCCGACGGCCACCACCGCTCCGAAAAGGGTGGTGGTCATCGACCACGCGGCCGTCGTACCGAGGAATATCGCAACTGCAATGAGGCCCGCACGCTGCTGGCGACGCAGCATGTCGAGATGGCTCGGCCGATTAGATCCGGGGGCGGCTCGCATGTTCGGCGAAACCGCGTTCATGTTGAAACACGTTCTGCCATACGTGGCGACTGCTCCGAGCCATACACCGTCGGGAGTCGACGCACCATTTCGCTTTTCGGCCCGAAGGCTGAGAACTGTCCGTCCTTCAAAACCGCGATTAGATTGGTGGCTGAGAGCCCAGGCGTGCGGTGGGTAATGACGACGGCGACTCCCCCGCGTGCCCTGATGGACATGATTGCGCGCTCCAGCGCCTCATCGCCCTCGCCGTCGAGATTTGCGTTGGGCTCGTCAAGCACGACAAGGAACGGATCACCGAACAGCGCTCGTGCGAGCGCGATGCGCTGTCGCTGCCCCCCAGAAAGCCCGATTCCGCCGTCACCGATAGGGGTGTCGTAACCGCGAGGCAAGTCGAGGATGAGGTTATGGGCACCCGCCGCGCGGCCAGCAGCCACGATTGCCGCCGGGTCCGGGGCGGCCGAGAAGCGAGCGATGTTCTGGGCGATCGTGCCCTCCAACAGTTCGATGTCTTGCGGCAAGTATCCGATGTGCGCGCTGAGACGCTTGCCCCATTGATCAAGGCTCGCGCCGTCGAGCTTCAACTGACCGCGCGTCGGCCTCCAGACGTTGACGAGCACGCGTGCGAGCGCCGACTTGCCCGAGCCCGTTGGCCCGATGATGCCGAGTGCGTCGCCGCTCGCCATCTCAAACGAGACGCCCTTGAGGATGGGGCTAGTCCCGCCCGGGGGAACTACAACGAGATTACTAAGCTGCACGCGCCGTGACGGCCCCGGCAGTGGCAGCCGATCGTCGACCTCGGGAGCAAGCGCCAAGCATTCACCAAGCCGGAAGTAGCTCTCCCGTGCGGCCAGAAAACTTCGCCAATGTACGATCGCCGTCTCTATTGGAGCCAGCGCGCGCGAAGTCAGGATCGAAGCTGCCACGATCGAGCCGGCAGAAATCTCGCCGCGAATCGCAAGATAGGCGCCCAGCCCGAGAGATGCAGACTGAAGCCCGATGCGGATCATCTTCGTGGCGGTCCCTACCGTGGAGACGACATCGCTGGCGCGTAGACCGGCATCGGTCAGACGATTGCTCATAATCTGAAAGCGATTGGTCAGCGGCACGTCCATTCCGAGCGCCACTATGACCTCGGCATTTCGGCGTGTGCTTTCTATCAAGTTCTGCCGCTGAACTGCGGTCCCCGCGATCATCTTTGAGATTGAACGGTTGAGGACGTCGACGAGGAATGTAAGTCCGAGAATCACCAGGCCACTCAGAACGACGAGCAGCCCAAGCCAAGGGTGCAGAAGGAATGCGATCAAGGCGAAGAGTGGGGTGAAGGGGATGTCGAATAGGGCGGTCGGACCGAGGCTCGATAGGAAACCGCGGACTTGATCCACGTCACGAACCGGCGCCGAGGTCCGCGACTGAGTTGGAGCGCACAAAGGCATCGCTGCAACGAGGGCGTAGATTCGGGGAGCGAGAACCTCATCGAAGCGCGCACCTATACGCGCCAGCATGCGCAAGCGTTGTGCATCGAGAAATCCCTGCAAGACGATGGTGGCGAAGAGCCATAATGAAAGAGCCACGAGCGTCGGTACCGAGTGGCTCGCCAGGACCCGATCATAGACCTGGATCATGTAGATTGAACCGCTCAAATAGAGCACGCTGATGATGGCCGAAAACACCGCCACACCGGCGAACCATTTCAGGCAACCGCGCAACGCTTCCGCGACTTCGGAAGAGCTTACCGCCGCTGACTGAAAGGGAGCCATTTTAGTTCCCGCTACTCGGAGATGCCATCGGCAGTGACGACGATTGAGCAAACCACCGAAACTCTAAGTAACTCTTACCGATCAGTCCGCGATGGAAACTACCGAAAGGTAGCCGGGTTGAATCAGTTTAGGGACGCTCGCGATTCCTAGTATATATGCAGATTTTGCGTCATGCATTTCCGGACGAAACCACGATAAGTTTGTTTTTTCAATTGTTAGAATAATTATTCAAATTAAAGATTTGAGACTAGGAGGAATTCAGGTTCCGAGTGATTGGCAACATATCGACCGTCAAGAACGCGCACGCCACAACCGCGACGCCTGTTACGCCCGTAAAATCATCGGACCCATGTTCTGCAGACTCAAAGAATTCCGCAGCATCCGACACGATTGGACGAGCGGATGGAATGATTGCCGTCGCTGCCACAATGACAGCTCAATCACGGGGCGCTTAGTTTGTCATCAAAACGTACACGAGATGCATGTCGCCGCCGGATGGAGTCCGGAAGCAATTTGACCGCCGCATTGCTGATTTTGAGATGCCCATCGGCAGTAGCGGCATCCGCGCGTGACAGTTCGCCGCAGTATCGAGGGCCCAATCGCGGGTCCGGTTGCAAGCGCGATTGCTTCGGCGAGGCGTACGATCTCGAGACGTCCGTCTGTGCTCGTCATGGAGGTCAATGGCTTGGTTGCGGCTGACGCCACACCGCGCGTCGCCGGAGGGCGACAGCAAGCGCGCCTCATCTCTTGCAGTTGCGGCGCTTCTATCTGTATCGAGTATTAATGGCACCGGATAACGGAACTCCGGCCGATCCCGTATTCCGGAAGAGGGCCCTATGATGACGGAATTCAAGAACTCTGCAGTGGAGCCACCGGGGCGAAATCTCCCGGCCGCCTACCGTTATCTTTCGACCGTTGACGTTATCAAGATGACGCTCGTCCTCGTGATCCTGCTGCAGAAGATCGCGATACCCGGCACAGCCAGCGCCTTCTCCTTCTCGTTCCTGGTTATCATTGTCACCATTGCCCAACTGATGTCGCGCGGCATGCTTGTGGACATCAGGTCGCTGATGTGTTTGGGCGGTTTCCTTTCAGTGGGCGTGTTGAGCTACGCGGTCGTGGCCACCGACAAGTTCTCATTCACGTCCTTTGCGCTCGCCGCTGTCATCCAGTCTTTCCTGATCTTCCGCATAAGGCTCTCGCGAGACGACTACGACGAGCTTCTACACTTTTTTGTCAAAATCATGATAATATTGGCGTTTGTTGGAATTATTCAGTATTTTTCTCAGTTTATCGTCGGAAATCTCGCTTTTGCCCTTGATGTATATCTTCCAGATATGCTTTTGCTGAAAGGGTTCAACCTTATGAACCCACTTTATTATGGCTCTCCAACCATCAAAAGTAATGGGTTTTTCTTCCTGGAGCCATCGTTCTTCAATCAGTTTTTGGCAGTCGCATTCGTGGCCGAGTTCATTCGGAAAGCCCGCGTCGCGGTACTTGCTCTTTTTATAGTTGCGTCCGTACTTACCTATTCAGGAACGGGACTGACAATGCTCGCCCTCATTGTCCCGTACCACGCATGGCGCCAGCGGAAGTTCGGGCTCGTCGCCCTCGGCGTAGTCGGGGTCATGATCGCGATCCCTCTCGGGGGTATGCTCGAACTAAATGCCCTAACCGATCGGGTCAGTGAGTTCTCGGAAAAGCAGTCGAGCGGTTATTCGCGCTTCGTTGGCGTCATTCCGCTGTTGGAATACGCATTGCATGTGCGTGACGGCTCACTTTTTTTCGGCCGTGGTCCCGGCTCCGTGCAAGAGTATTTCCTTAAGGTGAGCTTTGGAACCTTCGACCCGACCTGGGGAAAGGTAATTTATGAATATGGCTTGGTCGGCTCTCTGTTCTATGCGTCCCTTCTCTATTTCGCGGTGGGCAAAGGGCAGCCGGGCTTGCGTTTTCCTCTCGCCTATACATATCTCGTTTTGGGCGGATACCTGCTCAATCCATTCATTACTGGGGTAATGGCGCTCCTCGTCGTATGGCCGGGGACTTCCGAGGAGGCGGCCGCGAGGGCGCCTTACCCCTCACCCGATCAATTCGAAGAGGACGGCCGCGTGCAGTTCCGCGTCCTAAAAGCTAGACCATGACTTTGGTCGGCGCCTATGTAGGCAACGATGTCGAGGCCGCTCGCCGGTTCGAAAGGGTAGTCGGCCGGCTCGACTTCATCTCTCTTTTCGTCGGCGAGGCCTCGGCAGACGACTTCATTGGATCCGTGTCCTGGATCGCCGACCTGTTCGCCGGATTCGCTAAGCCGGCTGTCTGGTCCGTTCCGCTGATCTGGGCCGGGGCGACATTGGCGGATGCGGCCGGCGGACAATGTGATAGCCGCTGGCGCGCCGCGGCGAGGATCCTGTCCCGGCATCGTCCCGACCAGGCAATCGTCTATGTCCGCACGGGCTGGGAGCAGAACGGCACTTGGATGAAATGGGCTGCGCGGAATCACGAGCGGCAATTCAATGATGCATTTCGGCGTTTCGTGGCGGTCTTCCGCTCGGTCTCGATACGTTTCAGGTTCATATGGTGTCCGAATATCGACCAGCAAGACCCGTCACCTACGTTTCCCGGAGTAGACTTCGTCGATCTCATCGGGCTCGATTTCTACCATTTCCCAAAATGGGATCCGATAGAGCCGCTCGCTTCCTGGACCCATATGGTTACGCGGCCTTACGGACTGCAGTGGCACCTCGATTTCGCTCGCAGACAAAAGAAGCCGGTCGTCTACCCAGAATGGGGCGTCTGTTCCGACAACTTCGGCGCATATATCGATTTGATGGCGGAATGGTGCAGATCGAGCGACATCTTCTTCCACAGTTATTGGGACAGCAACGCAGCCTACCCGGGCCAACTCACCTCCGGCCAGTATGCGGCGACGGCCGTAGCCTTTCGCTCTGCCTTCGGACTACACTCACGCTAACCATACCTGCGGCATTGCGGCGACGCGAGATAACTATTGCTGCAGCCTGATTGCCCTTTGGTTAGAGGTGCCATATTTCAATCAATCAAACTTGGCCTGGCAGAGAGTCTGATTACATGCGATGCGCCGTTGTGCTGGGGGCGGGAAAATACGCGGATGAACTTGCGGGGTATAGTGAGGAGGAGGGGCCGCGTCTCGAATTTGTCGAGATTGCACGGGCAACTGGCGCCGACATACTCTCGTATAGTTCCGCCGCCTCTAGACGAGGACGATGGTTCAAGATCTTGTTCGGCCGCTATCAAAAGGTCGGATCGGCTCTCAACGCAGCTCTTCTGGCCCGGCGTTATGACCGGCTCTACGTCACCGCCGAGGGTGTCGGACTGCCGCTCGCCATCTTGCTGAAACTCTCGGGTTGGAAGGGGAAGATGGCGTGCGTGTTCCACAACAGCGGATGGAAATCGAAGAAGCTCGTCCTCTCGCTTCTGGGTCACGATATATTCGCCGCGCTTATCACCGTGAATGAACTGCAGGCCAAAATTCTGACCGACGACTGCGGCATGCCGCAGGACAAGGTCATGGCCGCCTTCAACTGGGTGGATGATCGGTTTTTCCGCCCGGCGGATGAAGATACGGACTCCATAGCTGCGCCGTTCGTGATGGCATGCGGCGCGGAGAACCGCGACTACGACACGCTCGCTCGAGCAGCCGGCCGGGTGGAAGGCAAATTCGCGGTCTATGGCCACGGCTATCGCGCAGATAACGTCAGGGCGCGCGATTGTCCGCCCAATATGGAGTATATGTCCCGCGTTTCCTTCCCGGAGCTGCGAAACGCCTATGCGCGCTCGTCGATCGTCGTCGTACCGCTAAACGATGTGGACTACGCGGCCGGCGTGACGGGCATCGTCGAAGCCATGGCGGCAGGCCGGCCGATCGTCGCGACGGCGTCGCGCGGCATTCGGGAATATCTCACCGGTTTCGATCCTTGGACTGTGGTGCAGCCCGGCGATGACGAGGCAATGGCTGCTGCCTTGACCCGGTTGAATGGCGACAGGGAACTGCGCGAGCGGCTGGGACGCCAGAATCGTATCTTCGCCGAGGAGCGGTGCTCCCTCGACGGATACGTCAATCAGGTGGCGGAGCGGCTCGCGCGACACGATCCCCGTGGCGTCCAGCCCTTCACACGCTGTCTCCGTCCGAATTCGCCCACCTCCGAGGTGAGACGATGAGAGGCGTCGCAGCGGCAACCGCACGGTCTCCGGGATGCTCTATCATGTCTAACAGCGCGGAGGCGAGCGTTACCGCCGCCGATGGCGAGTACCTCGGGCAGCGCAGGGGCGGGCTCCAGATTAATGGGCCGGCTGGGCGCCATGACTAAGCCGGTGCGCATCGCCTATTTCGTACACGACGCCGCTGACCCCGCCGTGGCACGTCGTATAGCCATGCTCCGGGCGGCGAACGGAGAGATCACTCTGTTCGGCTTCAACCGGGACCGCAGTGCGCCAGATACGGTCGGCGGTATTCCCGTGATCCCGCTCGGCCGCTTTGCGGATGGCGATTTTCTGTCACGCATTCTCGCTGTGTCATGGGCAATGGCCCGTTCGCCTCGCCTCGCCGGGATGATAGGCGACGCCGACGCCATCTTGGCGCGTAACCTCGAGGCACTCACCGTAGCGGCAATGGTTCGACGGTTCGCGAAGCACAAGCCCCCGCTGACTTACGAGATCCTCGATATTCATCGGCTGCTGAGCAATCTCGGTTGGAAAGGAAAAGCGGTCCGATTGGTGGAGCGGGTGCTTCTCGGGAGGTGCTCTCTCGTCATCACGAGTTCGCCGGCCTTTGTCCGGGAGCATCTCCGTCGCTATGGCCGCCACCTGCCGGAGGTCATGTTGGTAGAAAACAAGGTACTGGATCCGAGCGGCAGATTGCCAGCACCGGCTTTTCGAGCGGCCGGGCCGCCATGGCGCGTCGGCTGGTTCGGACGCCTGCGCTGCATAAAAAGCCTGAACGCGCTGGTGGAGTTGGTACGCGCGGCAAAAGGGCTTCTCGAACTGGATCTGCGCGGCTGGATCGAACTGCCGATCCGCGACAGGTTCGACGCCGCCATAGCCTCGAGCCCGCATATCAAGTACGGCGGCCACTACAGTTATGCCGACCTACCTGCCATTTACGGCCAAGTTCACTTCGCATGGAGTGTCGATTTCTTCGAAGAGGGCCAGAACTCGACTTTGCTCTTGCCCAATCGCATCTATGAAGGCCTCGCGAACGGGGCGGTGCCCATCGCGATCGGGTCCGTCGAGACCGGGCGATGGCTCGCGCGACGCGGGATCGGGCTCGTCGGCGAGGATCTCACAGAGATCGCACGGAAGCTGGAAACGATGACGCCGAAGCACTACGACACGCTGACCGCAGCGCAGGCGCGGCTACCTGCCGCCAACTTTGTCACCGGCGAGGCTGAATGCGTCGAACTCGTCGCCCGGATGACACGCTAGCGCGCCATGTCAGTGAAGCTCGCAAGCCGTAATCTCGTCTTCTATCTCCTCAACTACGGCACCCGGTTCCTGTCTCCGGTCATCGTGACGCCAATAGTTGCCAAGACGCTGGGACCATCGGTCTTTTCCGACTACGTGGTGTGGAACGCTGTCGTCTGGATCTCCGTGCTTCTCATGGAGTTCGGCTTCTATTTGTATGCCTTGAACGCGACTGCTGCCGCGGAAAATGGGGACGAACTGGGCTCGATGGTCTCCGGCGTCCTCACCGCGAAGCTGATGTTGGCGCCATTCGCGCTGACGAGCTTCTTGGCGAGCGCTTTTGCGATGGGGCTCACGACACGCGAGCCCATTGCCGTCTCTCTGGGGCTATGCGCCGTCTTCACCTACGGATTGAACTTCGGCTGGTATTTCCAGGGCTTGCAGCGGGGCGGAGTAGCGGTGCTGATCGAGGCGGTGCCGCAGCTCACGCAGCTGTTGCTTGTGTTGGCGCTCGTGCAGGGACCGGACCAACTCTGGCGCGTGGCTGCGCTGCAGACACTGGCCGCCTTGGCGACGACAAGTTGCGGGTGGATTCTGCTACGGCGCGATCGGCTCAGGCTTCGGCTCCTGCGGAGCCGCGCGATCGGGGCAATCCGCGCGGCCGTTCCCTACTTCGCCGAGCGCGGGGCATTCACTCTTTACTCGACCGCCACCCCCATCATCATTCTGGCGCTCTCGACACCGGATCAGGTCGCGTTTTACGGCCTCGCGGAGAAGGTAAACACCGTCCTGATCGCGCTCGTCATGGCCGCCACGCCAGCGATATCCCCCCTGACCATTCGTCATGCTCGCCGCTCGCCTCCGGACTGGCGCCTGTCGGTGAAGGTAGTCACTGGAATTACGTCGATTACCATCCTCGCGGCGGTGGTGATCTTCGCTGGCATCGGCTTCGTGGTCGAGCATTTTCTCGGGGCGGTCTTTGCCGAGGCTATTGTACTCGCACGCCTGTTCTGCGTGGTTTCCGTCATCATGGCGTTTCAACTTTCCGTCTCGAACTTCATCATCCTGCCGAGCGGAAGGTCGGCGCTGTTGTTCCGCGTCGGTGGCGTCGCCCTTCTCGTCACCCTCACACTTCAGGCCCTGCTCGTTCCAAAGTACGGCGCGGCGGGCTCGGTGATCGCGCGGCTCTGTTCTGAGTTGGCCGTCGGGATAATCCTATCAGTCGTCGCATTCCGGGTCGTGCGCCGAGCTTGATTATCTATGCTCCGATGCTCAGCCATCTCGCATTTGCTCCACGCGGAGTGGCGCCTGGCTCGCGCGAGAATGCTCTGCACATCGGCCGGAGCGGTCGATCGCAGCTGTAGGAAGAAGCCATGCCGGATCGCCGTCAGTCGCGCCCTGTCCGACGCATGGTGATCCGAGCGCGCAGGTGCCTCCCGGAAACGCTAACGACGTTGGCAAGACCGGCTTCAGCCGCGCCAAGCCTGGACGAGCCGCGTTCTGAAGGAAACAGGTTGTCATCCCGGACAAGCCACAGAGTGGCGCAGATCCCAGATCGACCGCAATGCTCCCGAGCGCGATCCCGGGACGGGACCGGATGTGGCCGCGTTCCGGGGCAGATCAGCACGCTCTCGCCGGGTGGCGAGGCCGATCAGCGCGGCGCACGGCCCTGCGCGCGACTGCATGGTACGCCCCGGTCAGCGTAACCTCAGCGGGGAACTCGGGAAGGAAGTCAGGGTGCCGGTCGGCGTCGTCTCGCCGGCGACGTCAACCGCTATGGCCGTGCGCTTTCACTCGCGCGACCTGTCGCACCTCGTGGCGGAGATCCCTCTGCTGAAAGGGATCCTGAACGCTGACAGGCCCAGCGGTATCCCTCGGCCCCGAACTCATCGCGTTGCGATCGAACCCACCGACGCGGAATTCCATCAGGAGGGCGATGCCGGCCCCGGCGAAAAGGCCGCACAACAAGGTGATGGGAATCAGCATACGCAGACTGGGAAAGGCGGCCGTCTGGGGCACCAAGGCCGCCTGCGCGATCCGCACATTGGACATCTTCGCCGCCGCCAGATCAGCAGTGATCTGCTCCTCAACGATGCGCCTGCCATAGGTCTCCGCATTACTGGCAGCAATCTCGACCGCCTTCGTCAGCCGTGCGAAGGTCTCTTCTTTCTTCGACAGATCTGCCAATTCCCGGTTGATCTCGACGGCCGCAGCCTGCTGGGTCTCGCGCAGCTTAGTAGCGGCGGCGATTTCGCTGTTCACTTTCAGGAGGGCCACGAGTCCGTCTTGGTAGACCCTTACCAGCAGCAACGGGGGATCCCCATTGAAGCCTCCCTGCGGCAGGCTCGTCCGGCCGGTCGAAGACCGTTCACTGGAGGCGCCCAGAGCATCGACTAAGCCGCTGACGAATGGCGATTGGGTGACTGGTCGCAGCCGTTTGAGCTGATCGGTGAGGGCCTCTCGCTGGCCGACAGCCGAGGCCACGGCGCCGTCCGTGGCGGTGAGTGCCGACGCTAGCTCGCTAGCTCGCTTGAGTAGGTGTTGCCGTTGTTCGCTTACCGAATAAGTCTGGTTGGCTGTCACATACGCAGCCAGTTCCGCCGAAGCATTTCTGACGCTCTCATCGAACCGGCTGCGCTGCTGCTCGAAGAAGGTCACGGCCCCCGGCCTCGCCCGAAGTTCGATCTGTCGATCGATCAAGGCGGCCGCAACCGCGTCGGCAAGCCTCGCGGCGAGAATGGGATCGTCATGACGAGCGACGACCCGCAGCAAATTGGTCTTTTGCTCCGGAGTGATCCGAACGGCGCTTCTCAGAAGACGCGAAACGGCGACGGACGAAGCTTCCTGGCTCGCTGTTGAATCCAGCCGGCTGCGGATGGTGAGCGGTAAATACTGCACGATGGCTGAAGACTTGGCCTTCGGCAGGATCTTGTCCATGCCGACTATCTCGGCGGCCTTCAGCAGCACGTCGTCCGTTTCGCCTATTGCAACGAGCGACGATATCCGCTGCTCCTGCATCTGGCTGGCTTCCCACGAACCCTCCCTGACCGGATCGCCCGCATAGACCATTGTGTAGCCGTCAAATTTTGGGGGTGCCATCACGAAGAACCCAACGCCCGCAAGCACGACGGCCGTCATCGCAAGCAGCGAAGCCAACTTCCTTTTCCAAAGGATCGAGAAAAGGTGGGGAAGATCAATCAGCAACACAGACTCCCGACGTCGCAGGGACACGACCAATTACAGGGGCCCACTTTTATCCGCCCATGCGTGATCATGGTAGCAGCCGCCAGGGACGAAGCGTAGCAGATTCTTTTTAACTCCGGCGGCAAGATTAACAGGCCGGCTGGATAGACATTCCTAATGCCAACTGAGGCGCTCGATTGGCGCGTAGAATTGCCGCAGCGTGGAAAATTTATTGGGTTGTCGACTACGATTTCGCGTGAAATGGATGATCTTTCTTCGCAACTTTGCGTCCTCGAGCGGCTCTCGAGGAAATTGATCGGGGTTGTAAAACGATGATACTTGGAAATATCAAATCAATGACCATTCTATGAAGCCGCGCCGTGACCGGACGTTGCGGCTGTGGGAGTTGAATATTTATCAAGTCTTTTCAGATATCCTGAAATTTCAGAACTTGCACCTGCGCCATGACTTGCCCGGTTGATACCCTTCTTCTTCAAAAATGGCCCCCGGACGCCACGGTTGCATGGCCTGTGCTGCCTCGTCCGCCTCGCAAGCATCTCGTTTTTGAGATGGGTGACGATGCCGACGTTTCTCGACCGCCGCGGCCGGTGCCGCTGGCCGTTGCGATGGCCGCAATTGAACGCCATTCTTTCGATCGAACTGCCGCAAGGGTTTCGCGGGCTGCGACATTGGGGTCGGCCGCCCATTTGCCGAAGGAAATGGTGTGTGATGGCTCTCTTACGCTTCCGTTCACAGACCCGCGATTGCAAGACGGACGAAATCTGGCATCAGGAGATGCGGAGCAAACTCGCGGACACGCTGTCGCAAATAGAACGCGAAAGAGTCGGCGTTGCTTCGCGGCTCGACCAGGCCCGGGACCAGGCCAACGCCATCATGGGGAACGAGGACGGGATCTTCTTCGAGCGCGAACCTGACCTCGAGAAGATGCTCGGCGATGCTGAGAGGGAGATGGCCTTGGCCGCCGCAAGGCTCGACGCTCTGGCCAGGCAGCGGGCGAAATACGGAAAGTTGTTAGAACTTCTCGACAGTATCGACACTTCTCCGCCTTCGGCTACGGGCCTGGTCTGACGCAACCCGGCTCAACTCGTGTGCAATCTTGCGATCAGACGCGCCAGCAGCGCCTCGGATCGTTTCGGGCGATAAGTCTCGCGATAATTCGCGGTGGGCGTGACTGAATCGGCCAATGGCGCGATCGGCGTGAAGGACGTCGTGGGCACGACAGTCGCTCCCTGAGGGCCCGCACGATGGATCAATAGCGTCAATTCGTTGAGGTGGAGCAGGTAGTCAGGCCGCATCGGCTGCGGCTTGCCCGCCTCGAGTGCCCGGATCATCTCGGCAATGCCCAGAAGCTTGTCTTGGGCGTAGACCTGCCTGCGACGAAGCCAGCTGACAAACCTGTGCTTGAGGCTCGTGCCGACACCCTTCTCGGCCTCTACGGCATGCGATTTCCAGCGACGTACGAGCGGCAATGTCCGACCACCAATGCCGAACAGGCGGCCGATGAGCGGCTGCGTTCGCGCAGCGTATGCCTTCCTTGCCGCGAGGCTGACTCGGGAAAACCGCTCCAGAAACAGCGGCGACTGATCGTGAAAGACGTTGTCGCAGGTGATCTGCCCCTCGACGCCGATGATGCGCATGCTGTGGTCCCGCGGCGCGACCCAGGAACAGGTGACGCGCGCCGTCAGTCCGTTAGCAAAGGTCAGGCAGGCCACCGAAAGATCGGGCGTATCGGGGGGGGCCAGCGGAGTCTCAGTCTTACGTGCGACGAGGTGCGAAGCGACGGCCGTGACTGAGGTCGCAGGGCCGAACATCGCGCAGATCCAGGCGAGGTGATAGCCGACGTGCTCGATCGTGCATCCTTCCTGAAGTTCCTCGACGTAAGGAAACGGCGCGCCGGTCGGACTCCGCACGCTCTCCAGCTTCATTAGATGGGCCGGATTGTCGTCGAGTTCCGCATAGATCAAGACCGGCTTGCCGATCGCTCCGTCGGTAACCGCCTTCCACATCGTCATGACGGCATCTGAATAAAGGTTGCACGGAGCGCCGGTGAAGACGAGTTGCTTCGAGGCCGCTAGATCGAAGAGCTCGCGGGTCCACTCCAGTTCTGTTGTCAGCGGCTTCTCAGAGTAGACGTGTTTGCCCGCCAGCAGAGCGCGTCTGATGACCTCTTGATGCGATCGAATGCTGGTGAGATTGACGATGATGTCGACGCTCTCGTCTGCCAACATCTCGTCATAGCTGGCATAAGCCCTAAAGCCATAGTGACGCGACACAAGCTGCAGGCGGGCTGCATCGATGTCAAAAATTCCCCCTATGGTCAGCTCCGGATAGGCCCAGAGGGTCCGCATGTAAATGTCGAAGACGTAACCACAGCCGACGAAAGCGATCTTCATGCATTCCTCTTGCTGAGGCCGTCTTGGGAAAGAATATCGGCTCGGATGCGGCTCATCGTTCGAGCAACCGCCAGGGAATCGTCAAGCGGCATCACGGCGCTCTCGGTTCGGCCGGCCTCGACGCAGCGCCTCACTTCGTCAGCTTCGTAATGGTATCCGTTCCCCCGATAATGGTACGCCGAAGCGCGCCCTCTGCTGCGTGTGGAGCGCCCCGCCATCTGCGCTAGCCGATGGACGAATGGATGCTGCTGCAGCCTGGCCCGGAGACCGAATTGTGCACTGCTCCATCGCAAGGGCTCCTCCCGCGTGACGGTTAGGCCGTAAGGTCGTACGAGAGAACCCTCGACGGCGAGCATGCCGTGCTCGCCTAGCACGTGAAAGGTGTCCGGCGCCCAGCTGCGAAGGCTGACGAAGAAGGACCCGGTCACGCCGCTCGCATAGCGCAGCTGGAAGGCGGCATCTTCGTCGACCCCGGTCGAGCCGATGGTGCCGGTCGCCTGGACCGCAGTCGATGTCCCGAACAGCAAATGTCCCAAGGATAGCGGATAGGCGCCGAGATGAAGCGTCGCCCCGCCGCCCCGCGCCGGGTCGAACATCCCATTCCTCTCCTCAGGAAGCTGCGACGTGCCGAAATTCCCCGTTACGAACCGCGGACGGCCAATCGCGCCTTCGGCAATCTTCTGTCGCAGAGCTTGAACCGCGGGCAGGAACCGGGTCCACATTGCTTCCATCGCGAAGACCGAGCGATCACGGGCCGTCTGGACGATAGAGCTCGCATCCGCGTCGCTGGACCCGAAGGGCTTTTCCACTAAGACGGGTATTCCAGCCTCAAGGCAAAGCTGCGCGTGAGCCGCGTGCTCCGATGGGGGCGTTGCTACGTAAATCGCGTCGACACCACCTTGCCCGGCCGCCTCAGCGTAACCTTCGATCGCCCTCGGGATTCCGAGTTCCGTCGCGAAACGGCGTGCGGTCTCAGCTGAGCGCGATGCAATGAATTCTGGTCTTGCTGCGGTAGCAGAGGCCAGCCCCGCCACGAACTTTGCAGAAATCGCCCCGGTTCCGAAAATACCCCAACGAAACTGTTTCACCCCGCGCCCTTCGGAACCGATTGTCTTGTTGCAGCCGAAGGCATCATATTACTCTTCGGAACACAAGGTCGGACACGTTTGGGATGCGACACGCTGCGTGAGTGAGAGCGCTTGCCCAGCTCGATCGGAGGCGGGCTCCGGCACTTCCATTGACAAGGATGGGCTTTGTCCAGCCCGTCATGCCAGGCTCGCCCTCATCAATGTGCGCCGCCGCGAGCCCAATGCCGGACAGCACCGGATGTCGATTGAACGTCCAAATTCCCTTCGCAGATCGCAGAATACAAACGTCAGATGATGACGAAATCGCTTGAGCGAAGGGCAAGCCCGGATTGCAGCTGTGCGAACTCAAGCGCCTGGTTCGGCCCGTTGCCATCCTGATCGTAGCTCAACTGCCCGGTCAATGGGTCGTAGAGGATACGCTGCGATGCCGTGGCCGATTCGCTGCTGCTCGCAAACGCGCCCGAATTAAGTGGTCCCAGGTTACCACCACTGAAGAAAATCGCCTTGCTCAAATAAATCAGATCATCGGTGGGATCGAAATCGGTGATGCGATCGACGTTGTTGAGCGGATCCAGCTTGGTATCGAATATAAACCTATCGCTGCCTCCGCTGCCTGTGTGCCAATCGTTCCCATCCATGCCGTAGAACGTATCGTTGCCGGTGGTACCGGTGATAGTGTTCGAGCCGCCGTTTCCGATACCCGTCGATCCCGCTGCCATGAGCTGGATATTCTCGACATGCTCGGGGAGGGAATACGACGCCAACCAGGACTGGACCGTATCGACACCCTCGTTGAATCGTTCGATGACCGTGATGCCGTCGCCGACGATGTAATGGTCGTCGCCCTGTCCGCCCATGAGCACATCCGTGCCACCGCCGCTGGTCAGGCCCTCATTGGCGGAGGTCCCTACGAGCGTCTCGTTCAGCCGGGTACCGATGACCCATTGGCTGGCCGGCTGGCCGGCCGGCGGTTGATCGGGGAGTTGGAAGTCATCCGCTGTGAAGTTGCCGACCAAACGGTCCCGAAAGACCAGTCTCTCATTGGTATCGAGCGCGAGATAAACGTCCGCGCCGTGCTGGGACAAATTGTTCTTGACCTCCCTGAAGCTGCCGAATGCGAACCCGTCCAGTCGGACGACGTCGCCGGGCGAAAAATCCTTAATGATGTCGGAGCCATCGCCCTTGGAGATCGCGAAGATGTCATCGCCGCTGCCGCCGGTCAGTACATCGTTGCCCTTGCCGCCGACCAACAGGTTCGCACCGCTGTTTCCCGTAATGATGTTGGCATTCCAGTTGCCGGTCGCATCGATGTCCGAGCCTCCGGTCAGCACTAGGTTCTCGACGTTGACCGGAAGCGCTAACGTTGCGCTGCTGCGAACGGTGTCGATTCCCTCTCCGAGATTCTCAACGACGGCGGTTCCCGTCAGGGTTACAATGTAGGTGTCGTCACCGAGGCCACCGACGAGCTTGTCGGCGCCACCATTGCCCACGAGTTGCTCATTCTCTGCCGTTCCCAACAATGTCTCAGCAGCGGCGGTCCCGGAGAGGGTGCGCGTCTGCGTCGCGCTCTGTCTGAGCGTGTAGCCCTCGAGTGTGTATTCCGTCAGCTGATATGCGTTGATTGAGTCGATGTTGACCTGTGCTGTCGCGCCCGCGTCGGGTGATCCAGGCCAGTGGCCTCCCATCGCAAGATTGGCTAGCATATACATCGGGCCGCTCATGTCGTCAGGCGTAGCGTATTGGGCAGTAGGCTTGTCGTCGATGTAGATATCGATGCCGTATGGCGTCCATTTCGCGCCGAAGGTGTGAGCACCAGCAGCGAGGTCATCCACCCCCTGCCATGACATCTGTCCGTTGGAAACGCCGGAATGCACTGCAGAACTCAGCGTATCTGAGTTGCGTCCCAGATACTCAAATATGTCAAGTTCGGGCGGCCATGACCCGTCCGCCGGCAGTAGCCAGAAAGCTGGCCATGCGCCCCTAATCTCCGGAAGGGTCGCGGTTATCTCGAAATACCCGTATGTCTGACTGAAACTGTTCTGTGTCGTGATCAGGCCGGAACTCCATCCATAATTGCCGACATACTGCTGGTTCTGCGAGGAGAACGGCATGGCGGTTATGACAAGGCTGCCGTCTTCGATGGTGAACGGGTTCAACCCGAGGGAGCGACCAGCATTGCTCTCGGCGAGTCCCGAAAAGGCGGGATCCACATAGAGTTGCTGCTCGCCATTCCCCACCATCGTGTAGGCGTCTATGCCACCGTTGGCATAACGCGTGGACCACGTTCCCTGACCACTGGCGTATGTCGAGAAACTGTCGAAATCATCGCGGAAGGTCTGGGTGAACCCAGTCTTGTCCAAGGGCAGCCAGAAATTGTCCGCGGTCAGGCTGCTCCGCGTAACGCCTTTAAGCGTCACCATCTGCCCTTCCCCTAGGTCGAGAACGGTATCGGTACCAACCTGGCTCATTCTCTTCGAGACGTCGGCAAAGTTCTGAATAGCCAGGTCGTCCAAGCGTATCGCGTCTCTGCTGTCGCCCAAAGCGTTGAAATCGGAAACGATGTCTCGTCCGTCTCCGTTCCGGAAGATGAAAACGTCGTGTCCGCCGCCACCGGCCAGGATATCGTTCCCCCCCGCTCCGATGATCTGATTATTCGCAGCGTTGCCGGTGAGAATGTTGTTGAGATCGTTTCCTTTTGCCCAACTGTCGCTCTCATCCCTGAGGATCAGGTTCTCGACATTGTCGGGCAGCACAATGCCTTCGCCAGTCCAGCTCTCGATGGTATCGACTCCGTCGCCCGCGTTCTCTCGCACGACATTGCTGATGCTCCACATAAGGTAGGTGTCGTCGCCCGCTCCGCCGGCCAACTCCGCTCCGGGCGGGCCGCCAGCGATCTGGTCGTTCCTAGTGCTTCCCACCGTAAGACCACTCGCATTGGAAGCACTGATCCAGTTGACCGGATTGCCGGACATTGCCGCAGCAGGCACTGGCAATGCCGAACTTAGGAAGGTGAAGTTCTGCGCCGAGAGATCCTGCAGCTTGGTGTTTTTGAGGGTGACGGCGTCGGTTTCGGAGAGGTAGATGGCGACGTCAGCCCCGATCTGCCCCATCTTCGACTGCAGATCGGAGAATTTCGCGTAGACGTATTGCTCCAGTCGTAGGGTATCGGAGCCAGTGCCCTTGGCGGTGAAATCCGTGATCACGTCGAAGCCGTCCCCGGCCTTCATGACGAACGTATCGGAACCGCCCCCACTCGTGAGGAAGTCATTGCCCCTGCCGCCCGCCAGGATGTTACTGCCGGAATTGCCGATAATCAGGTTGTCCAGTTCATTGCCGGTCCCGTTGAGGTTGCTGGAGCCTTGAAGGACCAGGTTCTCAACGGACTGGCCGGCTGCCAGGAAATAGTTTGCCGCCCAGCTCTGGACGGTATCCGTGCCCTCACCGGCGTTCTCGACGATGCTTTGGGACGCATCTCCGACCATATAGATATCGTCGCCCTTGCCCCCCACCAAGGTGACCTTCAGCGCGTTGGTCGAAAGCGTATCGTTGCCGGCAGTACCGTTCAGCGTTGCTCCGGCGACCGCCATGCTGAACCAGTTCCGCGAAGCGCCGGACTGGGCCAACGTCTGATCCAAGGCGACATTGTCGAATGTGAGACTGGAGGCCGTGACGTTCCTGAGGGTGAGCACCTCGCCGTTGCCGAGCGTGATCTGGGTGTCGGCACCGACCTGTTTGATTGCCGCCTGAAGACTCGCGAAGTTGGTGAAGCCGTAATTGGACAGACGAAGCACGTCGCCGCCGGCGCGCGTCGCGAAGTCGTTGATCATGTCGGAGCCGTCGCCCCTGGTGAAATCGAACAGGTCGCTGCCGGCGCCGCCGGTTAGCGTGTCATTTCCCAAACCGCCCGTAATCGCGTCGGCCTTGTCGCCGCCGGTCAAACTATCGGACCCGGATGTCCCGCGCAGGATCATCGAACTGCTTGTTGCACCAAATGTGAAGTTCTGCGCCGAGAGATCCTGCAGCTTGGTGTTTTTGAGGGTGACGGCGTCGGTTTCGGAGAGGTAGATGGCGACGTCAGCCCCGATCTGCCCCATCTTCGACTGCAGATCGGAGAATTTCGCGTAGACGTATTGCTCCAGTCGTAGGGTATCGGAGCCAGTGCCCTTGGCGGTGAAATCCGTGATCACGTCGAAGCCGTCCCCGGCCTTCATGACGAACGTATCGGAACCGCCCCCACTCGTGAGGAAGTCATTGCCCCTGCCGCCCGCCAGGATGTTACTGCCGGAATTGCCGATAATCAGGTTGTCCAGTTCATTGCCGGTCCCGTTGAGGTTGCTGGAGCCTTGAAGGACCAGGTTCTCAACGGACTGGCCGGCTGCCAGGAAATAGTTTGCCGCCCAGCTCTGGACGGTATCCGTGCCCTCACCGGCGTTCTCGACGATGCTTTGGGACGCATCTCCGACCATATAGATATCGTCGCCCTTGCCCCCCACCAAGGTGACCTTCAGCGCGTTGGTCGAAAGCGTATCGTTGCCGGCAGTACCGTTCAGCGTTGCTCCGGCGACCGCCATGCTGAACCAGTTCCGCGAAGCGCCGGACTGGGCCAACGTCTGATCCAAGGCGACATTGTCGAATGTGAGACTGGAGGCCGTGACGTTCCTGAGGGTGAGCACCTCGCCGTTGCCGAGCGTGATCTGGGTGTCGGCACCGACCTGTTTGATTGCCGCCTGAAGACTCGCGAAGTTGGTGAAGCCGTAATTGGACAGACGAAGCACGTCGCCGCCGGCGCGCGTCGCGAAGTCGTTGATCATGTCGGAGCCGTCGCCCCTGGTGAAATCGAACAGGTCGCTGCCGGCGCCGCCGGTTAGCGTGTCATTTCCCAAACCGCCCGTAATCGCGTCGGCCTTGTCGCCGCCGGTCAAACTATCGGACCCGGATGTCCCGCGCAGGATCATCTGATTCACAGGTTCGGTAGTCGAGGCCATCGTGTTGGCTCCCTTATACGGATGACTAAAGATCTACCACTCAACTAGTTTAGAAATCATTATTAATAATATAGAATTTTCTCTATTTTATTAGGAGGCCTGCAGCGCAAAAACTATCAAATGGAGAGGATAAAACATAGTAATTGTATTGATAATTCTGAAGCAAAAAACCTCTTCTCGCACACCGTTGGCCTAGAAGAACTTATTGATAACAATGGTCCTAGAAACGGTAACAGGTCGACCTGACCGTCTATGGCACCGAGGCTCGATATACTCGTGACCTTCCGAGTAAAATTTCTTCTGAGTAGCGTTTGGTAGAAATTCACCATTTGGGCGCCCCGACGACGAGTGACGCTGGATAGATGTTGCAAACGACCAGGCAAATCAGTTCGAAAGCGACTTGCAAGGGGAGAGCCGTCCATAGAGATAATAGGTGGACGTCGTCACGCTGATGGCCCGGATCGCTTCCAAGACCGGACGCCCTTGGGACAACAGCACGTCGACCTCCGCAGCTTCGCGACGATCTCTTCGGGCTTGTGTTTATTCTGCGGCATAATCGGCATCCTCCAAGGCTCGAAGCCTACTTCAGGGAGGGCCACTTAGCGTGATCACAGGTGGCGCATCTCGCTGAGCGCAGGGCGGTGCACCAGACTGGTCATCCAGCAACCGTCGGCCCAAGCCGACGAGGAAGGGAGAACCATCAGAGACCAGCCGGAACGGCCGCATCTAGCAAGGGAACAGGATGACGAGGAAGCACCTCTACGAGGCGGCCACGACACTCTTGACGCGAAAACTGCGCTTCTCGACGCCGAAGGTGCGGGGCTGAAGCTCGTGAAGGTGTCGGCCTTCAAGAAGGCGCGGATCGCCGTTGCCCGGACGAGCGCCGTGATACTCCGCGCGATGTGGAAAACACATACCCCCTTCCGCTAGTGCTCCGCAGCCACATGACCGCACACACGTTGCTCGGCTGACTGTACGGATGCGTCCCCGCCGGGACGTATGGCCCGGATCAGGCGGTCCATGAAAATGCAGTGCCTTCGACGGCAACTGCGAGGGCCACTTTGGTCGATCCAACCATTCTGACGCCAACATGCGGCGATCCATAGAGATCGACCACGGAGAGAACCATGAACCCGGCGTACGCGGCCTTCAATCAGTCGACTTGACCAGCGCGATTAGAGAACTTTTCAGGCGGCACGCCAGTATCCGTCGGCAGATGCGGCTCAATCCGTGCGAATTGCGCGTCTGTTAGCTAGTAACAATCTTGATCCATCCGTGCCTCCGCGCGGAAGCCGTGAATCACGCCGAGCCGCCGATGCCCACTACTTTATCGGTCTGCCCTAGACCCGCGAGAGCGGGCTGTCAGGCGCGTTCTATATAGTTTTACCAATAGGCGGATGCCTATGCCTTGTCGGCTAAGCCACCTGTCCAAAAAGGGGGTGCAATCCAGCTTGCAGGTCGCGATGAACAGCCCGGTGCTGCAGGCGGTGATCGAAGTCGACGAGGATCAGTATATCGTCGTCGTTTCCGCCCACCAGCGTCTCCGGCACTTGCTGTCGTTGCATTTGTTACTTTTCAAAGGCCCGAGGGACCTTAACTCGCACATCTCGACGAATCTCTTAGCGCTTCATTAGCGGTTCATCGCCATAACGCCCCGTTACCTAACCGACCGTCTCCGTCGCCATTCCGGTTTCACGCAAGGTGCCCGATGACCATCGCGTTCGTCATTTGCATCGTTCTGTTCAGCGGGATCGCGGGCTTCCTGGCGCATCAGTGGGCCCGCTCGGGCAAGGAAACGGGTTTCGGCGCACTCACCGCCTTGACCGACGACCCGCGCTCCTTCTGAGCCGACGGCTCGACGGGTTCCACGAACGCCTCCTGAACCGGAGTCGAAGGCCGCGTCAGATGCCAGCGAGCGATAGCCGAGAGGAAACCGAGTCCCCAAGACACATGCATGACGACCAGAGCGACCGGAACCCAGAGCGTGCAGAGTGTGGGGTTGCGGCTCAGCGCTGAAACGGTGGCACCCGCGAGCAGGGCCCCGTATGCCCCGAGTGGCAGCAGCATGATCGGTGAAACGAGCAGCGCTACCGGGAAGCTGGCTAGAAGGTAGAGCGTGAGCAAGACCGGGATCAACTGCCTCAGCTTCGGTCTGACTCTATGCTTCCACATGGTGCGGAAACGTCCAGCACCGTACTTGAAATACTGCCGCGCCAGCGCAAACGGGGATGACCTCGGGAAGTATCGGACGTCCGCTTCGACGGAAAGCCAGATTCGCCCGCCCTTCAGCATCAGGCGGTGGTCGAATTCGGCATCTTCGTTGGTCGCGAACGTCTCATCATATCCACCCAGATCGAGGAACGTTCTTCGCCTAAACGCCGCGTGATGGCCGTGATCGACGACCTTCGATTCCGCGCCGATCCTGTGCGCCGAACCACCCGTCCCCGCTGCCGTGTTCGACACCATCGCCACTGCGCGCTGGAAGCACCCCTCGCCAACGGTGACCATCCGAACGACCACGCTGTGCAGTTCCGGACGCCCCATCTCGGTCAACAACGTCTTTACGAAGTCATTCCCGTATGCAGCGTGAGAATCCATACGGATGAGGACCTCCGATTGGGGGCTGGACGCCTTCGCCGCGATGTTCACGCCGATCGCCTGGATCCGACCATGATTGCTGATGAGCAGAATTCTGCGATCGCGCGCCTCGAACGCCCTGACGATTTCCTGCGTGCCGTCGGTGCTGCCCCCATCCGACACGAAAATCTCGGTAACCTCGGGTGGGGCAAAATCGATCAATTGCTGAAGGAGCGCGCCAATGTGCCGGCTCTCGTTCAGGGTCGGGACGATGATTGAGGCCCGTGGGAGCGTCTTTGCCTTAGCCGCATTGATGTCGCTCGGCGGAAGAGGCTGTCGCCTTAGTGTGGCCATGTGGTCCCCACAATTTAATTCCTCGTTAACCGGCCATCTGCCAGGAAAGGACGAGGCGTATCCGCTCGCTGCAATCCGATCTTTCCGGACTTCGCGGTCATCTCAGGTCCAGAAGGAACAGTGAGCGCCCGGCGGAGAAACGGAGGAATGTGATGCGTGGCCTGATAATCGGATACCCATTGTCCATTGGCATCTGGCTCGGTCTTGGCTACGCCGCATGGTGCCTGTTCTGTCGGTGAAGATCAGGACGCCCCTTCACCCGATAAGACCGCTCGGAACGTTCTCGCGATGATCACGACGTCCCCCCTAATCGACTGATTGATCACGTATTCGACGTCGTGCCGCACTCGCATGTCGTAGGTGGTCGCGTCGGTCCGACTGACCTGCCAGAGTCCGGTGAGTCCAGGACGGGCGCGCTTGTAGAGTTCGGCGGCTACTCCATATCGGTCGAGTTCGGTCGCCGTCACCGGACGGGGGCCAACCACACTCATCTGACCCCTTATGATGTTGAAGAGCTGCGGTAGCTCGTCGAGGCTTGACCTCCGAAGTGTACGACCCAATGTCGAAATTCGCGGATCGTTCTTGAGCTTGTGCGTTCGCGCCCATTCCCTCGCGGCTCCGGCATCGTTTTCCAGCAAATCCCGGAGCCGTTGGGCGGAGTCAATGGACATGGTCCTGAACTTTAGGCAGCCGAACTCGCGCCCGGCATGTCCAACACGGCGATGACTGTAAAACGCCGGCCCTCCTTCGAAGATCTTAAGCGCGGCGAAGATCAGGAGCATGAGGGGCGCAAGGACGAGGAGCGATACGCAAGCAAACGAGATGTCGAATATGCGTTTCGGGCGATCACCGATCGGATCGACTGGGCGAGGCACCTCCGTTTCCGCGAGTTCGATAACTCGCGAATTGGGCGGCGTTGAACTGTGGCTCACTATCCAACCCCCTGAATATTAGTACTCACGGACCTTCATAAGAAGCCCGTAAAATCTCGGTTGCCGCATTAACGGTTCCTTAACTCACGCTAGAATTGCGTGCAATGGGCCAGTGCCGGGACGGTTAATTCCGAAGCACAATCAGAGAATGCCGAAGAGATCCCGGAACTGGCGCCAACGACCGCTAGGTCAGCGAATGCCCGCTAGGGTGCACAGAGCACAGATTTTAATCTGCACATACTTATTCGGCGACGAGGTGCTTAATTGCCGTGTTTTCTAACGCGGCGCCGAGGTTTTCAAATTTCCAGGGAACGCGGCTGCCTAATTAAGAGGCGATGCCCGCTATCCGCGCTAGCGGGATACAGATCCAGGTCCTAATCCTTTTGGGTCAGCGACCACGGCCGGCCTCTGATCATACGTTTCTCACGCCAGGGGCGTTTTCCGGACGATCGCGCCAATCAGATGGCGCTCACGTACGTCACTAAGCACGAGCGTGGATCCATAGATGCACGAACCCGCTGTGATCCCGGTATAAACCCGAGGCATCGGACCGAGCGCGCGAGCCGGAGATCCTCGATCCATTACCGCCCCGTGCACATCACGAAGCTGGCGAAAAGCGGTTTAGCAACGATGGAGAAGTACCGAACACGCTGACCCAGAGCACCTTCCGCACGAAGGCCGCGGTCACCGTCACGAATGGCAGATGCCGGCTCGTCAGACGCAACAAGTATCACCCAAATGCAGTGGATCCTCGCGAAACGCGCTGATCGCCCGCAAACCGATCCGGCTCGACACTTTCGTCAAGGCCAGCCGGGCCGCACGGGCGATCTGGGCCACCATGGTCCGAGGGCAGCCGCTTGAGGATCAGCCTCCAACCAGCGCGCTACGCGCGCATAGGAGGTTGCGAGGACAACATACGAGATCCGCGCCGGTCAGACTGAGGATGAGGACAACCCGCGGGGGTCGAGGGGGTCGAAGCCCGCAAAGCAGAATGGGACCTTATCCGCGGAAACCATCAGGGCCAGCCGACGATGTTCGGTGGGTTACTACCGCATCTGATCCGCAGATCGAGGCTAGGCCGGGCGCACGTCGCCGTCCACAAATCGCCTCAGTTGGCCCTCGACTTCCGTGGCACGGCCGGGCGATAAACTTGGCCGTCGAGCAACAGCGCCAGGGGATCATTGTCGACGTTCTCGGGCGCGCTGATCCGGGCGCGCGCGACCGGGCTCAATCCGAGTGCCTCGCCGGCAAGATGCATCTCCTTCGACGCGAGGTTCTGGATTCGGACCAAGGGCGACATCGCCAACTGGCCGGTTGAGCCTCTGCTGAACATCGTCAACGCCCCGATCTTGCGCTGGCATTCGCGGAACCTCGCCCACGCGACGCACATCCTTTCGACCGCTTGGCTGTCGGCCAAAGTGAGCAGGCCGGGTGGCATGCCGGCCTCGATCTGTTTCCACAAGCCCCGCTGCTCGTCGTCGAGATAATCGGGCATCAGTGGCCGGCCACAGCTCTCGACGCTGTTCGGGATAGGTCGATGCCCGCGCCGGCCCTCTAACTCGCGGACGCGACGCGGCTTCGGCGGGCGTCCTGCTGGCATCGGCGGTGCTCCGAACGTGGCAAGTATCTGCGCGGAGAGAATGGACACAATCTCGATTATTGTACTTCAAAATTCGTTGAATTTCGGGCCGCCGCAAGCGCGGGGCTACGGGTCGGTTCCCGGAGGCCCCGGCCGGGCTTGCAGACCTCCCCCCGGCCTCGGCTCCATCCGCTAGCCGTCCTCGCCTGCCTCACGGCGCGCCGCTTCCCGTTCGTACGCCTCGGCCTTGGCAAGGTAGACCGCAGCCAACTGCTCCTGCTGGTCGGCGATTGTCCGAGCCTCCTGAGGTGTCAGCCGCTCGACTGGAACCGTGACGCGCTTGCCGTTCCGCACGACCGAATAGGCTCTCCGCAGGTGCGAGTAACCGGGCACGATGTCGGAAAGGGTCGGGCAGCTGCGGCGGCCCGAAGTGGCGCTGCACCAGCTCGGTGATGTGGTCATGGGCGCATAGCCGATAGAACTCGGCATCCGGGCCGTGGAAGCCGCCTTTGCGGGCTATGACCTCATTGACCAGATCGGCGACCGGCAGGGCCCTACGTTTTGCGCATTGCTCGTCAATAACCTCCTGAATAAGCGCAACAAGTTGGGCTTCGGCTTCGTCTTCCGGGGATGTTCCGTTCATGACGCTCTCCTGATTGGCTGGCCGGGCCGGTTCGGTTGGTCGTCGGGCGTGGCCAGCGCCGGACGCAATAAGTTGCGCGTCGTCATCCCGATGCGGGCGAAGACGTCTTCGGCCTCGGTGGTGGACCGGCCGGGGTGGCAGGCCAGCCATTCGGTGATGCAGCACTGCCGGGCGCAGGCTTCGGCCTCGGGCCGGGGCATGTGGTCCTCGTATTCGCGCTGGCCGGCGATCTCGTCGAAGCGGCAGGCCCAGTCCTCGGGCGATCGGCCATCCTCGCCGGGCGTCAGCATTTCGATGATCTCGGGCTCGTTCTGGCGCAGTGCTCCGAGCAGGATGCGGGAGGGCGGGATGGCTGATCGCAGGCGCAGCCGTGATCCGTCTGCCTCGATCTCGATCCCGGCCGAGCGTGCTGCCTGCAGGGTGGCGAGGGCGGTGCTCATGGCAGGCGAGCCGGTCGCGCGTTTTGCCAGGGCTGGGCTGACGCTCTGGTGGGGCAAAGCAGTCGCTGCCGGCGACAGCCGGGCAAGCGACCGGCGCAGCTTTTGCGCCGGTTGCCCCACCAGAGCTTTAGCTCTGGCAAAAATGGGACCGGCGCAGGCATTTTTGCGCCGGTTGCGCCGGTCTGCGCCGGTTGATGATTTGAACCGGCGCAGAGGGACATTCTGTCGGGTTTAGGTGCCATCGTCGCACCTCGAACCCGGCCATTTTGTCAGGTTGATTTTGAGCCCGACGCGCTTCTTCCGGTGCCGGTCTGAATACTCGGTTGCGACCAGTAATCCGCTGTCGAGCATGTCGCTGATCAGCCGCTTGGCCTGCGCTTCCGGGCAGCCGAACTCGCGCATGAACAGCGTGCCGACCCAGCGCGATTTGTCCCCGCTGTTGTTGTGGGGGGTCCAGAGCGCTCCGGTCGGCCGGCCGTCCTTGTCGAGGATGCCAGCCTCGATCTTGTCGAGAGCGCCCCGAACGGCAGCCGGCGAGACCTCGGTAAAGGCAGCATGCGGATCCCAGGGTTCGAGCACGCCGACCTCGTCGCCGTCGGAGCCGGCTGGACCGTTGGCGAGCGTGATGCCCTCGCGGCGAAACCAGCGCGCCTCGGCCGAGGGCAGGCTGTAATTCATCTTGGCATCGTCGATCCTGACATAGCGCCGCGCGTCGGCCTCGGGCAGGCCGAGCTTGACCGCCTCGTCGGGCGCCATCGGGGCGATCGTGACGACGCAGCGCGCCACGCCGATCATGGCGGAGGCGCCGCGCACCATGTCGGCGTTGCCGGAATCGCCGTTGCGGTTCTTGCCCGCATGCGGGACGAGCACCACGGCGGCTCCGGTCTCGCGGGCGATGCGGCGCCAGATCCCGACGATGCGCTTCATCTGGTCGTTGGAGTTTTCCTCGCCGTCGAAGGTCTCGCCGAGCGGGTCGATGATGACCATGTCGAAGCCGTGATGGCGGATCGACCGGATGATCTCATCGACGCGTGGGGTCTCGATCACCGTCCTCTTCTTCGGGTCGAACCGCGCCACGACCAGGTCGGCCAGGCGCCTGACCGAGACCGCCGGGCTGAGATCGGTGCCGATCAGGTCCATGCTTCGCCGAACCGCGCAGAAGCGCCGGTCCATCTCGTCGTCGTCCTCTTCGAGGTTGACGGTCAGCACCTTGAAGGGCCGCGGCAGGCGCCAGCCGCCCCAGTCGACGCCGGCCGCGGCTGCGAGCGACAGATGCACCGCGAACATCGACTTCCCGGCCCCGGCCGCGCCACCGATCAGGCTGACCTGGCCGGGCAGCGCCAGACCGGGGATCAGCCAGCGGCGCTGGGGGATGCCTGCCTCGTCGCCGGGGACCGAAGGGCGAAGCGGCAGGTCGGCGTCGGGTTCGTTGATGGGCTCGGTCTCGGGATAGTCCGCGGCGGTGAGGCCGGGATTCTTCATCAGGTCGGTGTTGAAGTCGTCGTCGCCGAGCGGTCGGCGGATCTCGACGATGACGCCGGCCTCGACCAGCCGCTCGGCCCGCTTACGCGCGGCCTCCTCACCGCCCTGGCCGGCGTCGGCGAAGACGGTGGCGCGCTTGAGCCCAGGCGGCATAGGCAGGTCGCTGCTCGTGCCGAGCATGGCCCAGACCGGAACGCCGAAGATGGCCTGCGCCGAGAGCGCGGTCTCGATGCCCTCGGCGTAGCCGAGATGGCCGTACTCGGTCATCGGCGAAAGCTGGACCGCACCGCCCTTGATCTCACCCCAGGACAGTTTTGACTTTTTGCCCATGTCGTCGCGTTTGCGGGCGCCATCCTCGGCCAAATAGATCACATGGTGCCCAGGCGTCGGCTTGCCGTCGCCGTAGCGCGGCTGGGCGACCAGTGCGGGCCATTTTGGCAGATCCCGATGCGGGGACAGGGCGGGGTGAAACCAGACGCCGCTCTGCGGGCATGGGATCTCGCGATAGGCGAGGTAGCGCTCGGCGATCGAACCCTTGATCGGCAGGCAGTCACCGAGGATCTTCTGGCTGCGCTGGCGCTCGGCTTCGCGCTTGGCTTCATCATCCGCGTCGGGCTCGTCACGATCGGCATGGCTATTCTCGGCCCGCCCGGAGCGTGGCGGCGGTGTCTTGAAGGAATGGCCGTTGCTGCGCGGCCGGTCATCGTCCTCGCGCCGGAAGATGCCGCCCTCGTCGGTTAGGAAGTCGTGCCAGACGCCGGCCTTCTCGCCACGGGTAGCGACCGAATAGCGGTCGTTCTTGCCGAGGCGCAGTTCGTCTCGGCCGCGGCTGTTCACCTTGCAGCCGAATTTGGCGGCCGCCAACATCTCGATCTCGACGGCGGAGAGCGGCTCGTCGGTGCCGCGATAGCCATTGCCGTGCATGGTCGCTGGCCTCCGTTTGGAGATGCCGGGGACTGATCGACAGGCATGCGCGCGCTTGTTAGATTTCACACTCTTGGAAAGCGAAATCTGACAACCCGCCGCGGCGCTGCTTCGACCGCCCCGTGGCGGTTCATCCGTTTTGCGAGGGGGCGGTTTCCGTAACAACCTTGCGCGGTCTGCCGCGAGGGCGGCAAGCGAGAGGCGCAGCCTCTCCTTCGATCTGCTGGTTGACGTGGCCCAGAGGTTCGGGCTCGGGCGGCGGGATGATACCCAAGAGGCCGCACACTCGCGGCAATTCGTCGTCGGGAATGATTTTCATCCCGCCCAGCTTCACAACGCGAACCTCTCCATTCGCAATCATCTTATTGACGATCCGATCCGACTTTCGGATGCGCTGGGCAAAAGCATGTGGGGAATAGCCGGAGCCGGGTCTCTTCGGGCGAAGGCGGTTCATGACGTCCTCCAACAGATGTCGAACAAGCTGACAAATTAGGTTTGTCGGTATTAATCCCTTTGTCAACGGACATAAATCGTTCTGTTGCGTTTCGCGTGCTTTCCCGCTAATCCTTGATGACAAAGCGATTGGAAGCGGGACTAACCGATGAGAACGAGGCTGATATTTACGGGTCGTCGCTTTCGCCGGGCCAAGCCCGGGGAGCCTTACGAGATCACGCTGAGAAGCGCGCGCGACTGGGCTCCGGTAAGCAAGAAGGTTGTCGTTGACCTCACAACAACCGGGGTCGGACAGGAATGGACCGCCGACGCACCGGCAGCGTTCTGGCGAAGCTTCGCGGCCATCGATCCCGCGGACGGAGAGGCGGCCGCATCGTTCTGTCGCCGTCACGGCGAACCATTTGACCGCCTTGCACCTGACAAACCTGCCAGCACATCGGATTGGCTGGAATTACTGGACGCATTGCGAGCTGCTGCTGGCGCGTGGGAACCGCTCGGGCCGGACGGCGTCAGCCGGATCACGCGCGACAGCGATCGCCTTCGATCCGCCCGATGCTTCCTGCGAGATCGCAATCTCACGATCGAAAATGACGTCAAACCCGAGCAGAACTTTAACACGGGCGGGTTCCACAACCGCGCCAAGGTGCTCTTTGCTTTTATGATCCAAAGTGCCGGTCATCACCTCGAAAACGAAACACCCATGCGCGCCTGCATCGAATGCCTCGACTATTTCGAGCATCAACGTTCCGATGCGCGCTTCTGCTCCGGCCGGTGTCATGTCGCGTATCAGCGCCGGTCTGCGGCCAAGAATGCGGGAAATGCGTGATGGCCTATGTTCGGAAGGAGACCAGCGTCAGCGGCAGGACGTTCTTCAGGGCGGGCTGGCGGGAAACGGCCGCCGATGGCAAGTCGCGCGAACGCTCCAAGAGCTTTGAAAAGGAACGCGACGCGAAGCTCCATGCTGCTGCGATGGAAACCGCCCATACCGGTATCGTTGCGGGTGATCCCGATGACCGGACTGTCGCGGAGTTTTTCAGGCTTTTCATCGACGTGCTCGAAAGCCAAGGCAAGTCGCCAGCGACCGTGCGCACTTACGCCCAGAGCTTGACGAAGCTCGGCAAGATCATCGGTTCCATCAAACTGCGCCGTTTGAGCGCGGCTGACCTTGACAAGGCCTACGCCACACTTCTGAAAACCGGTGGCGTGAGCAGGCGCAAGCCGAAGGTCCCGGGCAAGCACGAAACGAAGTCACTCAGCCCAGCCTCCGTTCGTGTCGTTCATACGGCAGCCCATGCGGCGCTACAGCAGGCCCGGAAATGGCGATGGCTCGTCAGCAATCCTGCTGCCGATGCGACGCCGCCCACCACTGTGCGAAGCGGTGCGCGCAATCTCGCCGACGATGAAATCCGACGACTGCTGGCGATCGTCGGAGATCCGGATTTCCAAACCGAGGTTTACGATCACATTGACCTGATGGTGTCGGTCTTAATGCTAACCGGGATGAGACGCGGCGAACTCGCCCCGCTCGCTTTCGACCAGATCGATACAGAGCGCAGCGAGATCGCGATTACGCGCTCGGTCAGCGTCGGACCGGGGCGCGTCCCGGTGCTGCGCAAAGTAGCGAAGACCCAAAAGTCGCTGCGCCGGATCAAGCTGCCCCCAGCCTTCATGGCACGGCTTATGAGGCATCGCGCTACCATCCTCGAACAGGGGCTGAAGTGGGGGCCGGGCTATCAGCGCGAGCCGCTTCTGTTGTTCCCGACCCTGGGCGGGGAGATGTTTCACCCGGACCGCATCACAAAGCTGATGGAGCGCGTCATGCGACGCGCCAAAGTTAAAGGCGCCCAGCCCTGCCACGCATGGCGTCATTCCTGCGCGACCGATCTCCTCGCGGCCGGGCTCGACGCCGTGACAGTAGCGCACCGGCTCGGCCATTCGAGCCCGCGGATCACGCTTGAGGTTTATGGCCATGTGAAGGACGAACGGGCCGAGGCGGCGGCAAATCTGATGGGCGATCGGCTCGCCAGTCTTAGCGCCTCCGAGGGGTGAACAAACGGGGGGCGCCGATGCGGTCCATGCGGTGGCGATGCGGTGAAACCGGAGCAAAAATCGAAAACAACGAGACAAACGAGGATTAATGACGCACAACGATGAAGCAGATTTCGTACGTAGATCAACGACTTGCAGGAGAACGGCACGGAACGGTAAAAACGCCGCAGTGCGGGCTTGTTATCTCGCGCATATCTTCGATGGCGAGTGATCCACCCGGCTTTTCGAAAGCGATATGATGAACTCTGCCGAGACCGCCTATCCCGAAGCCCTGCCTCTGCCGGCTGAGAACCCCTTCGCCACGCGCTGGGAGACGCCGTTCCGGTTGCCGCCCTTCGGCGCGATCAGGCCCGAGCATATCCGCCCGGCCTTCGACGCGGCGCTCGCCAAGCACAAGGGCGAGATCGCGGCGATCGTTGCGGACAAGGCCGCGCCCGATTTCGCCAACAGCATCGAGGCACTGGAGCGGGCAGGGCGGGCACTCAGCCGCGTCGGCGGCGTGTTCTTCAACCTGACCGGTGCCGACACGAACGAGGCGCTGCAGGCGATCGAGCGCGAGATGTCGCCGATCACCTCGCGGCACTGGTCGGCGATCATGATGGATGAAGGGCTGTTTGCTCGCGTCGATGCGGTCTTCGCCGGACAGGACAAGCTTGGACTCGATGCCGAGCAGGCGCGGCTGCTGGAACGGACCTACAAGGGCTTCATCCGCTCGGGCGCGAAGCTCGGCGCGGACGACAAGAAGCGTCTCGCCACCATCAACGAGCGGCTGGCGGGGCTCGGCACGCAGTTCAGCCAGAACGTGCTGAAGGACGAATCCTCCTATGCGCTCTTCATCGAAGACGAGGCGGGCTTGGCCGGGCTGCCGGAGTTCGTCAAGGCTGCGATGGCGCGCGCGGCGGCCGACCGCGGCAAGCCCGGCCAGCATGCGGTGACGCTGTCGCGCTCGATCATCGAGCCGTTCCTGACCTTCTCGACCCGCCGCGACCTGCGCGAGGAAGCCTTCATCGCCTGGAGCAAGCGCGGGGAAAACGGCGGCGAGAGCGACAACCGCGCCATCGTCGCCGAGATGGTGAAGCTGCGCGCCGAGAAGGCGAAGCTTCTGGGCTATGCGACCTTCGCGCATTTCAAGCTCGACGACGCCATGGCGAAGACGCCGGAACATGTGCGCGGGTTGCTCGAACTAGTGTGGAAGCCGGCCAAGGCGCGGGCGGCTCGCGAGGCTGCCGACCTTGCGGCGCTCGCTCAGGACGAGGGCGAGAACGGGCCGATCCGCCCCTGGGACTGGCGTCACTATGCCGAGAAGGTCCGGCAGAAGACCTATGCGCTCGATGAGGCCGTGCTGAAGCCCTATCTGCAGCTTGATCGTGTCCGGCAGGCGGCGTTCGATGTCGCCGGCAAGCTCTTCGGGCTGTCCTTCGCCGAGCGGCCGGAACTCGCCGGCTATCACCCCGATGTGCGCATCTTCGAGGTGACGGAAGCGGCGAGCAGCCGGCATATCGGGCTGTTCATCGGCGACTATTTCGCCCGCTCCTCGAAGCGCTCGGGCGCCTGGATGAGCGCCTTCCGCGGCCAGCGCAAACTCGACGGCGAGACCCGGCCAATCATCGTCAATGTCTGCAATTTCGCCAAGCCGGCCGAGGGCAAGCCCGCGCTGCTCTCGATCGACGACGCGCGCACACTCTTCCACGAGTTCGGCCACGCTCTGCACGGTCTGCTCTCGGATGTGACCTATGGCTCGCTCGCCGGCACGGCGGTGGCGCGCGACTTTGTGGAGCTGCCGTCGCAGCTCTACGAGCACTGGTTCCTGACGCGCGATGTGATGCGGCAATATTGCCTGCATGCCGAGACGGGCGAGCCGATCCCGGAAGCGCTGATCGAAAAGATCGAGAAGGCCCAGACGTTCAATCAAGGCTTCTCCACCGTGGAGTACACCTCCTCTGCGCTGGTCGATCTCGCCTTCCATTCGCTGGAGGCGCCGGCCGAGGTCGATCCGCTTGCCTTCGAGGCGGCGGAGCTGAAGCGCATCGGCATGCCCGACGAGATCACCATGCGCCACCGCACGCCGCACTTCACCCATGTCTTCTCGGGCGACGGCTATTCGGCGGGGTATTACAGCTATCTCTGGTCCGAGGTGATGGACGCCGACGCCTTCAACGCCTTTACCGAGACCGGCGACGTGTTCTCAGCCGAGGTGGCGGAGAAACTGAAGCGCTACATCTATTCGGCCGGCGACACCCGCGACGCGGCAGAGGCTTACACGCTCTTCCGCGGCCGGCTGCCGACGCCGGATGCGCTGCTCGAAAAGCGGGGGCTGGCCGCGTAGGCCAGGGCGTCATTCTCGGGCGAAGCAAAGCTTCGACCCGAGAATCTCGTGACGAGAAGGCGGTGGTTTACGAGATGCTCGGGTCAAGCCCGAGCATGACGCGCAAAGTTCAGCCCGGATAGCCGAACCTCGTCTTCGTCGCCCGGATCTGGCTGATCGCACCCGCGTCGTTGCCGGCCGAGCAGGTCGAGCGGGCACGGGAGATCTCTCCGCTGACGCGGTCATGCACGCTTTTGGTCGTGTGGCCGGTGGCGAGATCGTTGTCCATCACGGCCTGGAAGCGCTCGACCTCGCCGGAGCAGCCGGTGCCCGAGGGCATGCGGAAGGTGCTTGGCGTCACGCCGGGCGCGGCCTGCTCAGGCCGCGGGGCAGGGGGCGCGCTGACCGTCGAGGTCTGGCAGGCAGACAGCAGCAGCGCCGCGAAGGCCGCGGCGAGGATCGGTGTGGCGCGCATCGGGGAGGCTCCGTATCTTCGAGCCGGAACCATGACCGATTCCATCCCGCGGGCAAAGGCGTCCCGCATGGGCCGGGGGGTTAGCCCCGATCCGGCATGAAGAGGGCGACGACGGTGAAGAAGCCGGCCCCCGCCGCCGCCAACCAGATTGCGTCGAGGCCGATCCGGCTATGCGCGGCGGCTCCAACGACAGCACCGCTGAGCAAGCCGAGCCAGAGCGCGAAATGGCGCAGGAAGGCGAGCTTCGGCCCGCCGAGCAGGGCGCCGGCGAGGCGCTGGCCCATCTTCACCAGCGTGCCGGTCATGTAGGTCAGGCCGATCGTGACCTCGCCGTCGCGCTGGAAGACTGAATTCTCCGCGCCCATCGCCAGGGCGAGAACGCCGGCTGCGGCTGTGCCGAATCCGATGGTGTCGAGACCGGCCGCGAGGATCAGCACGAGCGTGACGAAGGCGAGCACCGCCGCCTTGCGCTGCCTCTTGCCGAAATGGCTGACCAGCGAGCCGCAGACGACGCCGAGGACGAAGAGGCCGAGGATCGTCGCGGCCAGGACGATGCCACCCGCATGCCGCCCGGCCAACTCGATGCCGAGGCGCGTGGTGTTGCCGGTCATGAAGGAGACGAAGAATCCGCCGAGGCTGAGGAAGCCGAGAGCATCGACAAAGCCGGCGAGCCCGGAGAGGCAGAAGGCGAGCCCCATGTCAGGGCGGTCGTAACGCATCATCGGCGCGTGACTCCGAGTGTTTTCAGCCTGGCCGTCGCGGAGCGCGATTGGCGGCCGAATCGCGCGCTGCGATGATAATCCACAGATGGCGACCGTCGTTATTTCGCGACGCATGAGACATATGCTTGCGCTTCGCCCGCGCTTTCGGTTACATCCTGTCCCGTCGATTTGAGGAACGCCCGTGGTTTCGACCGCCCGCCATGACCTGACGAAGGACTGCGCCGCTGCGCAGCTCGTCGGCATGCGCGCTTGCGCTCCCCTCGCTCGTGCTCCGTTCTCGCTTCTTGGCCTTCTTCTCCTTAGCTGCCCCTGAGGGCCGGCCGGGCATGCTGCCTGGGCGCTCAGGGGAGTGACGAGAACCGCCGACAGCAAACCCAGCGCCCGCCTTTTCCGATCTCGCGGCGCACCGACACCGGAAGCAGACCATGACCAATCCGACCCAGACGGGCTCCGCCAAAGACCGCGTATTGATCTTCGACACCACCTTGCGCGACGGCGAGCAGTGCCCCGGCGCCACCATGACCTTCGAGGAGAAGCTGGAGGTTGCCGAAGCCCTCGACATCATGGGCGTCGACATCATCGAGGCCGGTTTCCCGATCGCCTCGGAGGGCGATTTCGAGGCCGTGTCCGAGATCGCCCGCCGCACCAAGCGCGCGACGATCGCCGGCCTTGCCCGCGCCGTCAGCATCGATATCGCGCGGGCCGGTGAAGCCGTGCGCCATGCCGTGAAGCCGCGCATCCACACCTTCGTCTCGACCTCGCCGATCCATCTGGAGCACCAGATGCGCAAGAGCCAGGAGCAGGTGCTGGAGATCATCACCGCCACCGTGACGCAGGCCCGCAACCTGGTCGAGGATGTCGAGTGGTCGGCGATGGACGCCACGCGCACGCCGATCGACTATCTCTGCCGCGCGGTCGAAGCCGCGATCAAGGCGGGTGCGACGACGATCAACCTGCCCGACACGGTCGGCTACGCCACGCCGGACGAATATCGCTTCATGTTCAAGTCGATCCGCGAGCGCGTGCCCAACGCCGACAAGGCGATCTTCTCGGTGCATTGCCACAATGATCTAGGCTTGGCCGTCGCCAATTCCCTGGCCGGCATCGAGGGCGGCGCGCGTCAGGTCGAATGCACGATCAACGGCATCGGCGAGCGGGCCGGCAACGCCTCGCTGGAAGAAGTCGTGATGGCGCTGAAGGTGCGCGGCGACGTCCTGCCCTATGAGACCGGCATCGATGCGTCGCATCTGATGCGCGTGTCCAAGGCGGTATCCACCGCCTGCTCCTTCCCGGTGCAGTACAACAAGGCGATCGTCGGCCGGAACGCCTTCGCCCATGAGAGCGGCATCCATCAGGACGGCATGCTGAAGAACCAGTCCACCTACGAGATCATGACGCCGGAATCGGTTGGCGTGACCAAGACCTCGCTGGTGATGGGCAAGCATTCCGGCCGCGCCGCCTTCCGCTCCAAGCTGAAGGAGATGGGCTACGATCTGGGCGACAACCAGCTCGAGGACGCCTTCACCCGCTTCAAGGCGCTGGCCGACCGCAAGAAGCACGTCTACGACGAGGATATCGAGGCGCTGGTCGACGAGAACATCGCCACCGCCCATGACCGCATCAAGCTGGAATCGCTGACCGTGATCGCCGGCACGCGCGGCCCGCAGCGCGCGACGATGAAGCTCAATGTCGACGGCCGCTTCGTCACCGAGGAGGCCGAGGGCAACGGGCCGATCGATGCCGTCTTCAACGCGATCAAGGCGATCGTGCCGCATGAGGTGGCGCTGGAGCTCTACGACGTCCATGCCGTGACCGAGGGCACCGACGCCCAGGCCGAGGTGACGGTACGGCTCGCGCGCGACGGCTCCTCCGTCACCGGGCGCGGTGCCGATCCCGATACGCTGGTGGCCTCGGCCAAGGCCTATCTGGCCGCGCTCAACAAGCTGATCGCGCGGGGCGGGCGCCTGCACGCGCAGGCGGCGGAGTAAGAGCCACCCGCCGTCATTCTCGGGCGGCGCATCGCGCCGACCCGAGAATCTCCGGACGCGAAGGCGCCGGAGCCTCGTTCGGCACGAGATGCTCGGGTCAAGCCCGAGCATGACGCTTTCGTCCCCTGATTCCGGTGGATGACGCCGCCGCGATCTGGCGCTGGCCGGCATCTTGCCCTCATCTGCTCTTCCGGTGCGGTCGCTCCCCCGGCGGCCCTGGGGAGCGATATGATGGGCTATTTTCCGAACTGGACCCTGAAGACTTCCGGCGCGGTGATGCCGGACGAGCGGCTGCCGACCGGGCAGACGGTCGTTGCCGGGATGCAGCACGTCGTCGCGATGTTCGGCTCGACGGTGCTCGCGCCGGTGCTGATGGGCTTCGACCCGAACGTCGCGATCTTCTTCTCGGGCATCGCGACTCTGCTGTTCTTCGTCATCACGCGCGGGCAGCTGCCGAGCTATCTCGGCTCCTCCTTCGCCTTCATCGGCGTCGTCATCGCGGCGACCGGCTATGCCGGCTCCGGCCCCAATCCGAATATCGGCGTGGCGCTCGGCGGCATCATCGCCTGCGGCGCGGTCTATGCGGTGATCGGGCTGATCGTGCAGGGCGTCGGCACGGCCTGGATCGAGAAGCTGCTGCCGCCGGTGGTCACCGGTGCGGTCGTGGCCGCGATCGGCCTCAACCTGACCTCGGTCGCGATCAGCATGATCTCGGCCAGCCCGTACACAAAGTGGATCGCGCTGTTCACGGTGGTCTCGGTGGCGCTGGTCGCTGTCTATGGGCGCGGGCTGCCGCAGCGCCTGCCCATCCTCATCGGTGGGCTCGCGGCCTATATCCTTTATGCGATCTCGGCGGCCAGCTTCGGTGCGCCGCCGATCGACTTCGGCAAGGTCGGCGCCGCTGCCTGGTTCGGCCTGCCGCAATTCGTGGCGCCGGTCTTCGAGATGAAGGCGATCACCCTGATCGTGCCGGTCGCAATCATCCTGGTCGCGGAGAATCTCGGCCACATCAAGGGCATCTCGGTGATGACCGGGCGCAGCTTCGACCACCTGATCGGCCGCGGCTTCTTTGCCGACGGTCTCGGCACCATGATCGCCGGCTCGGGCGGCGGCACGGGCGTCACGACCTATGCCGAGAACATGGGCGTGATGGCGGTGACGCGGGTTTATTCGACACTGGTCTTCGTCGCGGCCGGCATCATCGCCCTGCTGCTCGGTTTCTCGCCGAAGTTCGGCGCGGTGATCGGCACGATCCCCGTCGCGGTGCTCGGTGGCCTTGCGGTCGTGGTGTTCGGCCTGATCGCCGCGACGGCCGGCCGGATCTGGGTCGAGAACAGGGTCGACTTCTCCGAGCCGAAGAACCTCATCACGGTCGCGACCGCGCTGATCCTCGGCGCGGGCGATCTCAAGCTGCCGATCTTCGGCTATGAGCTCGGCGGCATCGGCACCGCGACCTTCGGCGCGATCGTGCTCTATCACCTGCTGAACCGCCGCGCGGCCTGACCATCCACAGGCTCGCCCGTGTTTTCGGGCGAGCCTTGAAAAAACTGTCATGGACGGGTGGACAGGGGGCAGGGCCTTTGCTACACGCCCCCTGCCTGACGCGGTCCACGCCGCCGAACGGCGGCGCTTCGTGGCGTATGGGTGATTAGCTCAGTTGGTAGAGCAGCTGACTCTTAATCAGCGGGTCGTAGGTTCGAGCCCTACATCACCCACCACGGTTTTCCTGAAAATCTCCGGATCGTACTTTCGCTGAGGCGAGCGGCTGGCGCCTGGGGCGCAGCAGCCCGGTCGTGGCCTGTAGCCGTTACCGGCCGACGCGGCATCTTCGCCGGCTTCGCGGCTGTGCTATCGTTGGCCCCCAATTAAAGGCGGGAGCGAGCAGCAGCGTGGCGGAACTCGAACTGCTTCTTCGGCTGCTTGCCGGGCTCGCGGCGGGCGTGGCGGTCGGCTGGCAGCGGACTGTCCAGCGCAAGAGCGCCGGCATCCGGACCTTCGGCCTGGTCGGGCTAGGGACTGCGGTGGCTGCAAGCCTGTTCAGCGAGGCGCTGCATCCCGACGCGGCGAGCCGCGTGGTGCAGGGCGTGCTGACCGGCGTCGGCTTTCTCGGCGCCGGGCTGATTATCCGCCGCAACGACGACATGATGCCTCACGGCCTGACCACGGCGGCGGCGGTCTGGGTCACGGCTGCGCTGGGATGTGCCGCCGGGCTGGGGCACTGGCTCGTCACGCTTGCCGCCACGGTGCTGGCCCTCGTCCTGCTCGCACTCGATCACTCGCTGGAGAGCTGGATCCAGGCGCGGCATCCGCTGCCGAAAGACGAAAAACGAGGTGCGGACCAACGGGAGTAGCCCTGCCAGCTTCGATCGGGCGGAGCCTTTCGGCGACTGCGGCGTTGCTGTCCTGAAAGGGCAGTTTCCGCATGATGCAGTTCAATCGCAGCCTAGAAGCCGGCCCCGGCAATACGCCGGCCGTGCCGAACCCACCGCCAGAGGTCCCGCCGCTGACGCCCGGCGACGTGCCGCCGGCCCCGCCGGTCGAATCGCCGCCCGACGAGGAGCCGCAGGGCATCCCGACCGAGCCGCCACCGGAATTGCCGCCGAACGCACCGCCGGAGGCGCCCCCGGCGACGCCGATCGACCTGCCGCCGGGACGTGACCCGCGCCAGCCGCAGGAGTGAGCTTCAGACGGGCGGCGTGCTTCCCGCGCCGATGTCCCAGTAGAGCCCGGCCATTGCCGTCAGCGCTTCGCGCGCGATGGCGACGGGGAGGTGTTCGTCCGGCGCATGCTGCGAGCAGCCGGGATAGGAATGCGGCACCCAGATCGTGCGCAGCTTCAGGATCTCGGCGAAGATGTCGTTCGGCAGGGAGCCGCCAAGATTGGGCAGGAGCGCGGGCTTCTTGCCGGTGCTCTCGGCAATCGAAGCGATCGTGAAGGCCACCCACGGATCGTCCGGATCGAGCCGTGTCGCGCCGAAGCGCTCGGTGCCGGGCATGATGATCTCGACCATCGGGAAACCGTGGCGATCGAGGTGGCGGCGCAGCGCCGGCGCGACGTCGCGCGGCTCGATGCCCACGACGAAGCGCAGGGCGACGCGGGCCCAGGCGCTCGGCGGCACCGCGTTGACCGGCGTTTCCGGCACGCCCGACTTCATCGCCAGCACATCGAAGGAACACCAGCCGAAGACCTGCTCGGCCGGCGAGAGGCCGGGCTCGCCCCAGTTCGGATCGATGGTCGGGCCGTCCGGTCCGCCGTCGATCTCGCAATCGGCGACGGCGCGACGCACGGCCGGTGGCAGCTCCTTCGGAACCCATTCGTGGATGCGGATCTGGCCGGTCGGCGAGGTGATCGAGGCGATGGCGTGGGCGAGCTGGATGGCGGGATCGGACAGAATGCCGCCCCAGTTGCCGGAGTGATGGCCACCCTCGCGCGCGGTGATCTGGAGGTCGAAGGTGATGACGCCGCGGGCGCCGAGGAAGACGGTCGGCCGCTCGGCGTTGAGGCGCGGGCCGTCGGAGGCGATCAGCACGTCGGCCTTGAGCAGCTCCGCCTGCTCCTCGCAGAGTTCGCGCAGGCCGGGCGAACCCGATTCCTCGCCCATCTCGATCAGGTATTTGGCGTTGAAGCCGAGCTTGCCGCGCGTTTCCAGCACGGCGCGGAGCGCACTCAGATTGATCAGGTGCTGGCCCTTATTGTCGACGACGCCGCGGCCGTACCAGCGGCCGTCACGCTCGGTCAGCGCCCAGGGCGAGAGGCCTTCGCTCCATTGCGCGTCGAGGCCGCGGATCACGTCGCCATGGCCGTAGCCGAGGATGGTCAGCAGGGCTGCATCCTCGATACGCTCGGCGTAGAGGAAGGGGCCCTTGGCCTTGGCATGGGTCAGGACGCGGCAGGTGAAGCCGAGCGATTCCAGCAGCGGGCGCATCTCGGTGTCGAGATATTGCGAGAGCACCGGGGCGCGATCGGGATTCTGGCTTTCGGTCGGCATCGCGACAAGGCGGGCAAGATCGCTCTTGAGCCGGCCTGAATCGAAACAATCCTGTGCTTTCGCGATCGCCTGCGCGCGGGTCATCTGTCTGGGTCTCCCGGATTCGAGGCCGGCACAGTGCCGGTGGACGCCGTGGCGCGCCAGTGCCAAGAGAGCGGAACGGGCATGGCGTGCCCGATGAACGGAATTCGCGCTGCCCGCCCATGAATTTTGTCCCGCATCCCCACCAGATCGTCGCGCGCGATGCGATCCTCGCGGCGCGGGCCAAGGGCGCGGCCGGCTTCCTGCTTGGCGACCTGACGGGACTCGGCAAGACCTTGTCGGCCTGGCTCGCGCTTTCGGCGATGCCGGAAGAGGAGGTGCTGGTGATCTGCCCGAAGGGCGCGATCCCGCAATGGCGGCGGACCATCGCGCTGTCGGGTTTGCCGGCGAAGCGGGTGACGCTGATGAATTTCGAGAAGACGAAGTCGCTGCTCGCGCCGCCCACCGACAGCAAGAAGCGCTCGACGCGGGCCAAGAACAACGAGATCGCCAAGCACGGCACACCGAAGCGGACCTGGCCGCTGGTGGTGATCGACGAGGCCCACCGCATCCGCAACCCCAACTCGCAGCAGGGGCTGGTCTGCCGACAAATGGCGGAGGCTGCCGATTTCACGATCTATATGAGCGCGACGGCCGGCCAGTCCCCGCATGAATTGTCCTATCTCGCGCCGCTATTGGCCAAGGCGGCGGGCATGCCATCAGCCGATCTCGACGGCTTCCGCCTTCTGATGAAACGGTTGAAGATCGGCCGGGCGAAGGGCCGCTGGAAGAACTGGAGCTGGGAGCCGAACGAGGCCGACCGGAAGGCGATGGCCGATCTGCTCTATCGCGGCGCGAACGCCATTGGGCTGCGGCGCCGGCCGGAGGAGATCGCCGGCTGGCCGGAGGTGCAGCGCGAGCTTGCTCCCGTCGCGCTCGATACCGCCTCGCGCAAGCTCTACGACGCGACATGGCGCGAGTTCCGCAAGGAACTCGGCCTCGCCGGCGGCTCGACGCGCAAGCCTCAGGGCTGGGCGGCCGATCTGCGCTTCCGCCAGAAGGCGAGCCTGCTGCGCATCCCCGGTACCGCGGATTTCTGCGAAGACCTGCTTGGCAATGACGAGCAGGTCGCGATCTCCGTCGCCTTCCTCGAAACCAGCGCGATGCTGGCCGAGACGCTGCGCGGGCGCGGCTGGCGCACGGCCGAGATCAACGGAGGACATTCGGGCACGCAGAACGAGGAGACGCGCATCGCTTTCCAGACGGGGCAGCTCGATGCGGTGATCTTCACCGTCACCGAATCGATTTCGCTGCATCGCGGCGAGATGCCGGGCGGGGAGCGGGAGCGGGCGCTGGTGGTTCACGACATGCGCCACAGCGCGATCCAGCTCCAGCAGATCGAGGGGCGCTGCCATCGAGACGGCCAGCACGCGACGATCTTCTACGCCTATGCCGAGGACACGGTAGAGGAAGCCATCGCCGCGACCGTGATCCAGCGCATGGCTGCGATGGAGGGGCTCGCCGGGGACGATACGCGGATGCTGGAGGCGATTGCGGGGATCGTCGAGGGCAGGGCGGCCGCCTGAGCCACCCGAGGGCCGCTCAGTTGCGTGCGCGCTCGCCCAGTTCCTTGGCGCCCTCGACTGACGCACTGGTCAGCCGGACGATGCTGTTCCAGGCGTCACGCGTATACGCACCCTGATGCACGACGGCGTCGTATCCGACGACCAGGATGATGATGACCAGCAGCAGGCGGAACACCGGACACTCCATGGGGTTTCCGCCGAACAACGCTCGCCCGCGTGACGCGGTTCCCGCTGCCGACCAAGCTTGCCAGAAGCGGAAGCCATCTGATAGAACAAATAGTGAACATAAGGAAACGCCATGGGTCAGCTCACCACGATGGAGAAGCTCGAGATCCTGAGCGACGCCGCCAAATACGACGCGTCCTGCGCGTCGAGCAGCACGACGCGGCGCGATTCCCGCGACGGTCGCGGGCTGGGCTCGACGACCGGTTCCGGCATCTGCCATTCCTATGCGCCGGATGGCCGCTGTATCTCGCTGCTCAAGATCCTCCTGACCAATTTCTGCAGTTTCGACTGCGTGTTCTGCATCAACCGTTCGTCGAGCAATGTGCGCCGCGCCCGGTTCTCGGTGGAGGAGGTGGTGAAGCTCACGCTGAGCTTCTATCGGCGGAATTACATCGAGGGGCTTTTCCTCTCCTCGGGCATCATCCGCTCGCCCGACTATACGATGGCCGAACTCGTCCGCGTCGCCGAGACGTTGCGCCTGCAGAATGATTTCCGCGGCTACATCCATCTCAAGCTGATCCCCGGCGCCAGCCAGGAGCTGATCGAGCGGGCCGGGCGGTTCGCCGACCGGGTCTCCGTGAATGTCGAACTACCCAGCGAAACCGGCTTGGCGCGGTTCGCGCCGGAGAAGAGCGCCGTCGCCATTCGAAGCGCGATGGGCGGGCTCAAGCTGAAGATCGAGGAGGCCGCGGAGGAACGGGAGGCGAGCGCGAAGGCGCCGGCCTTTGCGCCTGCCGGGCAGAGCACCCAGATGATCGTCGGGGCCGACGGCGCGAGCGACGGGACGATCCTGAGGCGCAGCGCGCTGCTCTATGGGAGCTTCGGGCTGAAGCGGGTCTATTACTCCGCCTTCAGCCCGATCCCGGATGCGTCGCGGCAACTGCCCCTGATCGCGCCGCCGCTGATGCGCGAGCATCGGCTTTACCAGGCGGATTGGCTGACGCGCTTCTACGGCTTCGAGGCCGAGGAGATCATCGCGCAAGGGGAGATGCTCGACCTCGACATCGATCCCAAGCTCGCATGGGCCCTCAAACACCGGGCGCGCTTTCCCGTCGACGTCAACCGGGCCGACCGTGAGGCGCTGCTGCGCGTGCCGGGGCTCGGAACCCGCAGCGTCGACCGCATCCTGACCTCTCGGCGCTTTCGGCGTCTGAGGCTCGAGGATGTCGGGCGGCTGACGCGTTCGCTCGCCACCATCCGCCATTTCATCGCAGCCGAGGGCTGGTCCCCGGGCGGGAGCCTCGATCATGAACGGCTGCGGGAGCGGTTGTCGCCGCGGCCGCAGCAGCTCTCACTGTTCGCATGATCGCGGCGCGGCTTTCAGGGCCCGCCGACTTCGCAGGCTGGCGTGCCGAGGCGCGCCGGCTGGCGCAGGCGGGCGCAGCGCCCGAGGACGTGGAATGGAATTGGGGCGAAGGCGGGGGCGGCCTGTTTGGAGCCGGGGATGCGCTGGCACCGGCGCAGGCGCAGCCTTGCGATCTCACGGTGCCCAGGCGCTTCCTTGATCTGGCCGAGACGGTGATCTGCCACCGGGACGGTGGCCGCTTCGCCTTGCTCTACCGCATGCTGCTGCGCCTGCAGCAGGAGCCGGCGCTGCTCGACGACAGCGTCGATGCCGATGTCGCCCGGGCGCAGGCGATGGCGCGCTCGGTGCGGCGCGACCTTCACAAGATGACGGCTTTCGTCCGCTTCCGGGCGGTGGCCGGGGCGTGCGAGGACGGCCCTTTCGTCGCCTGGTTCGAGCCCGAGCATTTCATCCTGGCGCCCGCCGCCACCTTCTTCACCGCGCGCTTCGCGGCGATGTGTTGGTCGATCCTGACCCCGCAAGGCTCGCTTCACTGGGATGGCGAGACGCTGCTGCACGGTCCACCGGCCCGGCGAGCCGAGGTTCCCGATGACGACCGGATGGAGGATTACTGGCGCACCTACTACGCCAGCATCTTCAATCCCGCGCGTTTGAAGGTCAGGGCGATGCGGGCCGAGATGCCGATGAAGTATTGGCGGAACCTACCCGAGGCCGAACTGATTGCTCCCTTGATCGCCAGTGCGAACCGGCGGGCGGAGGAGATGGTGATGCGCACTCCGACAGAACCTCCGGAGCGACATATCAGGCAGGAGCGGCGGTCGTCTCAAGCGGATCAGCCGGCGAACGAAGCCGCGATCGCGTCATGGCAGGATGCGGCGGCAGTCGCGCAAGGCTGCACCCGCTGCGAGCTTCATTGCCATGCGACGCAGGTCGTGTTCGGGGAGGGGCCGCTCGACGCGCCGGTGATCTTCGTCGGCGAGCAGCCGGGCGATCAGGAAGACCTTGCCGGCAGGCCCTTCGTCGGGCTGGCTGGGCGGCTCTTCGATCAAGCTCTGGCCGAAGCCGGGCTCGACCGGCGGCGCGCCTATGTCACCAATGCGGTGAAGCACTTCAAATTCCAGTTGCGCGGCAAGCGCCGCATCCACGAGAAGCCGAATGTCGGCGAGATCAAGGCCTGCAAGTTCTGGCTCGATCTGGAGCGCGGCTTCGTCAAGCACGGGCTTGTCGTCGCTCTCGGGGCGACGGCCCTGCGCTCGCTCACCGGCCATGCCGGCCCTCTCGCCCAGGCGCGCGAGCGGGAGCTGGTCCTGGACGACGGCACGCCGTTGGTCGCCACCGTGCACCCGTCCTTCCTGCTGCGCCTGCCGGATGAGGAGGCGAAGCGGCGCGAATATGCCCGCTTCGTCGCCGATCTCAATCGCGTCGGTTCGCGCGTTCCGGCGCTTCGGCTGGAGCGGGCGGCCTGAACAGCCTCAATCGGCGGGCAGCAGCTCCTTCAGCCGGAGCAGGACGATCTTCTCGACCTGGGTCAGTGCCGTCGCAAATTCCTGCTCGGGCGTGTTCTTCAACCGCTCCTCGAAAGCGGCGAGAATCTGGGCCTTGGTCGCGCCTTTCACCGCCATGATGAAGGGAATGCCGAAACGGGCCTTGTACGCCTCGTTCAACGCCGTGAAGCGGACACGCTCGTCGCTGGTGAGGCGGTCGAGCCCGGCCGAGGCCTGTTCCTGCGTCGATTCCGGCGTGATCTCGCCGGCCGCCGCGAGCTTGCCGGCAAGATCGGGATGGGCGTTGAGCAGGGCCTTCTGGCGCTCCGGCGAATGCTTGCGCATGGCGGCGACCATCGCCGCATGCAGTCCCTCGGCAGTGTCCTGCGCCGTGCCGATCCCGGCATCATAGGCCGCCTCGGCGACCCAAGGAGAATGCTCCCAGACGCGGCCGAAGACCTCGACGAAGAGGGCCTTCGGCAGTTTCGAGGGCACATAGCCGCCGGCCGGAGGATGTGTCCTGACCCAGTGGCGGGCGATGTCGAGGCGCGTCGCAACCCAGGCCTTCTCGTGGCTCTTCACATAGTCGAGGAAGCGGGTGAGCGCCGCGGCGCGGCCCGGCCGGCCGACGAGGCGGCAGTGCAGGCCGACCGACATCATCTTCGGCGCGGTCTCGCCCTCGGCATAGAGCGTGTCGAAGGTGTCCTTCAGATAGGCAAAGAACTGGTCGCCACTGTTGAAGCCCTGCGGCGTGGCGAAGCGCATGTCGTTGGTGTCGAGCGTGTAGGGCACGGCGAGCTGCGGCCCCTTCGGTCCCGAAAGCCAGTAAGGCAGCTCGTCGGCATAGACATCGGCGGTGTAGAGGAAGCCGCCTTCCTCCATCGTCAGCGGTATCGTGTTCTGCGAGGTGCGGCCCTGATAGCAGCCGAGCGGGCGCTCGCCGGTGAGCTCGGTCTGGATGCGGATAGCTTCGAGGATGTCTGCGCGCTCGCGCTCCCTCGGCACATCGCGGTAGTCGATCCATTTCAGGCCGTGGGTCGCGATCTCCCAGCCGGCCTCCTGCATCGAGCCGACGATCTCGGGATAGCGGGCGAGCGCGCTGGCCACGGCGAAGACCGTAACGGGCAGGTTCCGCTCGGTGAACATCCGCCAGAGCCGCCAGTAACCGGCGCGGGAGCCGTATTCGTAGATCGACTCCATGTTCATGTGGCGCTGGCCGGGCCAAGCCGCTGCGCCGACGATTTCGGAGAGGAACGCTTCCGAAGCGGCGTCGCCATGCAGGATGTTGTTCTCGCCGCCTTCCTCGTAGTTGACGACGAACTGGACGGCGATGCGCGCCTCGCCCGGCCAGTGTGGATGGGGCGTGGTGCGGCCATAGCCCTTGAGGTCGCGCGGATAGGCGGTGGTGGTCATGTGCGGCTGCCCACAATTCGATTCAGACGATGATGCTAGATCACTCTATTTGATGCGGAAACTCTCCGTCATTCCGGGGCATCGCGCAGCGATGAGCCCGGAACCCAGAAACGATACCCTCTCAAGCAAAGCTGTTTCGGCCGACGCGCTTGCCGTGCAAACGCATTGTTTCTGGGTTCCGGGCTCGGGCCTTCGGCCCGCCCCGGAATGACGGCGGAGGGTTGGTAAACTCAACTCCCCCGGTAGGTCGTATAGCCATAGGGCGAGGCGAGGAGCGGGACGTGATAATGCCGAGTCACCTCCGAGATGCCGAAGCGCACGGTGACGACGTCGAGGAAGGCGGGCTCCGGCATCGTGACGCCGCGCTCGCGAAAATAGGGGCCGATCGCGAAGTCGATCTCGTAGATGCCCGGCCGGGTCGCTTCGGGCGTGAGCAGCGGCGCGTCTGTGCGGCCATCGGCATTGGTGAGCGTCTCGACGAGCGTCTCGCTGCCTTCCGGGCCGAGGCGGCGCAGCGAAATCGCGACCCCGGCAGCGGGCTGTCCGCCATGGGTGTCGAGGATATGCGTCGTCAGCCCTGCCATGTCCGTTCCCGTCGGTTCGCGTGTCGAGGCCAGCAACTTGCATGCCGGCTTGCCTCAACCGTAATTTGCCGGAAGGCCAATTCCAACGGCGCGTCGCGCCGGCCCGGCCGAATCGAGGATGGTGACCGCCGATGATGGAAGCCTATCTGATGGAATGGGGCGGCATGATGCTGCGCTGGCTCCATGTCATCACGGCGATCGCCTGGATCGGCGCCTCCTTCTTCTTCATCCATCTCGACGCCTCGCTGAAGCCGGCCGAGGACATTCCGCCCGGTACAGGCGGGCGGGCCTGGCAGGTGCATGGCGGCGGCTTCTACGAGATGCGGAAATACATGGTCGCGCCGGCCGTGATGCCGGCCGAGCTGACATGGCATAAATGGCAGAGCTACTGGACCTGGATCTCCGGCTTCTTCCTGCTGGTCTGGGTCTATTACGCGCAGTCGGAGCTCTATCTGATCGACCCGGCGGTGATGCAGCTTTCGCCCTTTGCGGCCGGCGCCATCGGCATCGCGGCGCTGGTCGTAGGCTGGCTGATCTACGACCTGATGTGCAAGTCGCCGCTCGGCAAGCACGACGTCCTGCTGGGGCTCGTCGGCTTCGGCTATGTGGTGGCGGCGAGCTGGGCCTTCGCCAGCGTCTTCTCCGGGCGGGGCGCGCTGATCCACACCGGCGCGCTGATGGCGACGATCATGACCGCCAACGTCTTCTTCAACATCATGCCGGGGCAGCGGAAGGTGATCGCGGCGCTGACCGCCGGCGAGAAGCCCGATCCGAAATACGGCAAGGCCGCCAAGCAGCGCTCGACGCACAACAACTACATCACCCTGCCGGTGCTGTTCCTGATGCTGTCGAACCACTATCCGGTGACCTATGCCAACTCGACTGCGATCCCGCTGCTGGTGGCGCTGGTGATCGTAGCGGGCGCGCTGATCCGGCATTTCTTCAACGTCCGCCACGCCAACCACGCCAAATCGCCCTGGTGGTGCTGGGCGGTGGCGATCCTGGCGCTGTGGCTCGCCTTCTGGGTGGCGATGTCGTCCTCGCCGGGCGGGCGCGATCAGCTCGGCCTCAAGCCGCGCGAGGCGGGCAAGCCGGTCCTGCTGGCGGGCATGACGCTGCCGCCGGTGGAGGTCTCCAACATCGTCGCCGGGCGTTGCGCGATGTGCCATGCGCCCGAGCCGTCCTGGCCCGGCATCCAGATCGCGCCGAAAGGCGTGCTGCTGCACGAGCCGGAGCAGATCGCCGCCCATGCCCGCGCCATCCGCATGCAGGCGGTGATGACGCACGCCATGCCGCCGAACAACCTCTCCGGCATGACACCGGCGGAGCGCAAGGTGCTGGCCGGCTGGCTCGCCGCCGGGCGCTAGCACAGGGAGTTCGCAAGGAACCGCGCGTCATCCCGGGCTTGACCCGGGATCCATCGCGGAACGCCGAGCCCTCCGATGGATCCCGGATTTGCGCCGCTTCGCAGCTTGTCCGGGATGACGCTGCGGCTCCATCACACATCGGCGCGCAGGCGCATCCCCTTTGGTCTTTCTTCAGCTTGTCCTCAGCCGTGCTCACGGATGCGTGATCGCGTTCAGATTCGGTTCAGGTGCGCCGCAGCATCGTCAGTCCACTGACAGGGCTGAAGACAGGATCCCAGAACGGGACCGTTCGTGCCGAGGACCGTGGGGGTCCAGTTGAGACGTTTGGATGCAAGGTGCGCCGGCTACCTGCTGGCGGCCGCGGGTTTCGTCGTGGCATGGGTGGTCCTGTGCTGGCCCTGGCTTTCGGGTTCGGTGACGATTCCGTTCGATGCGAAGGCGCATTTCCAGGCGCAGGTCCAGTTCCTGGCGAACGCGCTCCATTCCGGCCAATCGCCGTTCTGGAACCACAACGTCTTCGGTGGCTCGCCGCAGATCGCCGATCCGCAATCGCTGATCTTCTCGCCCGCGATCCTCCTGGCGCTGCTCTCGCCTTCACCGAGCTTCCGCGAGGTCGACGCCTATATATTGGCGCATCTCCTGGCCGGCGGACTGGCGCTCATCGTGTTCTTCCGCGATCGCAACTGGCATCCGGCGGGCGGGCTGATGGCGGCGCTGGTCTTCGCCTTCGGCGCCTCAGCCGCCTGGCGGGTGCAGCATGTCGGGCAGATCGCCAGCCTCGCCTTCTTCGCCATCGCCTTCTGGCTGACGGCGCGCATGCTGCAGCGGTCGTCGATACTTTCCGGCGTCTTCGCCGGGCTTGCCGCCGGGCTGATGGTGCTCGAGCCCGATCAGGTCGCGTTGCTCGGCGGCTATGTGCTTTTCGGCATGGTCGTGGCGCATTGGCTTTCGGGCGGCTGGCCCGCTTTCCGCACCAGCCTGCTGCCGATCGCCGCCGCCAGCGTCGCGGGGCTCGCCGTCATCGCCTTGCCGCTGATCTGGACCTGGCTCTTCGCCGAGGCGACGACCCGGCCCGAGATCGACCTGACCGAAGCCGGGCGCGGCTCGCTGCATCCGGTCTCGCTGCTGACCGCCTTCATCGGCGACCTGTTCGGCGCCAAGGACCCGAATGTCGAGTTCTGGGGCCCGTACAACAATCCGCAATGGGCCAAGGAGCTCTTCCTGTCGCAGAATATGGGGCAGGTCTATTTCGGCGCACTGCCGCTGCTGCTGCTGCTGGCGCCGGGGCTGACGCGTGGCTGGCTCTGGGACAAGGCGGTGCGGCCGCTGACGCTGATGTTCGCCTTCATGGTGCTGTTCGCGCTCGGGCGCTACACGCCGCTGTTCCAGTTCGCCTATGATTATCTGCCGGGCATCAAGGTGTTCCGCCGGCCGGCCGATGCGACCTTCCTGATCGGTGGGCTGGCGGCGGTGCTGTCGGGCTATGTGCTGCATCGCATCCTGACGGCCGAGGCGGGCACCTCGTTCCGGCGCGATCTCCTCATCGGTGCCGGGCTCGTTCTCGCAAGCTTGGCGGTTGCGCTTCTGGTGTCGCGCGGCGAGGGGCATCTCGGCGATGCCTGGAAGCCCGTGGCGCTGGCGATCGGCTGGTTCGCGGTCGCGGGCGGCGCCTTCTTCATGCTGCAGCGCTGGCGCGGCGCGCTCGGCACGGCCGCGGCCGCTATCCTCGTCACGGGCGTGGTGGCAGCCGACCTCGGCGTCAACAACGGCCCCAACGAATCCACGGCCCTGTCGCCGCAGCTCTACGACGTGCTGCAGCCGGGCACGAAGAACGAGACCATCGCGCTGCTGAAGCATCTGACGGCGCAAACGGCCGATTCACCGCGTCGCGACCGGGTCGAGCTGCTCGGCCTGGGCTTCGAATGGCCGAATGCCGGCATGGTCCACGGCTTCGACCACACGCTGGGCTACAACCCCCTGCGGCTGGAGGATTTCTCCGAAGCGGTGGGCACGCGCGACGGCATCGCCTCGCCGTCAGAGCGCAAGTTCACGCCGCTCTTCCCGTCCTATCATTGCCGGCTCGCGAACCTGCTGGGCCTCCGCTACATCGCCTCGCCGGTCCCGATCGACCAGGTGGACCATGCGCTGCGCGGCGGCGATCTCAACCTGATCGCCCGGACGAAGGAAGGCTATGTCTACGAGAACCCGCATGCGCTGCCGCGCGTGCAGTTCGTCGGCGGCTGGCAGTTCGCCGATTTCGAGAGGATGAAGCTCTCGGGCCGCTGGCCGGAGACCGATCCGCAGCAGGCCGTGCTGCTCGATGTCGAGCCGCCGGTCGTGGCGGCGGAAGGGCCGGTCGCGGTGCAGGCCGATGTGAAGCTGACGCGGTATCGCAATGCCGAGGTCGAGATCGAGGTGACGACGCCTTCAGCCGGCTTCGTGGTGCTCAACGACATCTGGCACCCCTGGTGGAAGGCCGAGGTCGACGGCGTCGAGACGGAGATCCTGAAGGCGAACGTGTTGTTCCGCGCCGTGCAGGTTCCGGCCGGCACGCACAAGGTGCGCTTCAGCTTCCAGCCGCTGTCGGGCGCGCTTGCCGAGCTCAAGGCACGCATCGAGCCGCAGGAGCCGGAGGATAATCTGCCGCTGCCGCCGATGCATGGCGAGCCGCAGATCGTCACCGCGCCGGGCGAAGGGCCGATGCTGGCCGGCCCGTCTCAGAGCGTGCGCAATTCGCTCGGCCTCGCCCCGGTGCAGAATACGCCGGCGCGGAGCGGGACGGCTGCCGCTCACATCCCGAGCGACGTCACCGCGCAATAAAAAAAAGCCGCGGCCTTTGCCGCGGCTTCATCGATGCCTGCCCGAAACCGGCCGGTTCAGGCGACGCCGAGCTTCTTCTGCAGGCTCGACGAGGATGTCGTGTACTGGAAGGTCAGCCGCTTCTCCGGATAGACGTAGCGGTGGACCTTCTGGGAGCAGAGTGCGGCCTCGTGGAAGCCTGAGAGGATGAGCTTCAGCTTGCCCGGATAGCTGTTGATGTCGCCGACGGCGAAGATGCCGGGCACGTTCGTCTCGAACTTCTCGGTGTCGACCGGGATCAGGTTCTCGTGCAGGTTCAGGCCCCAGTCGGCGATCGGGCCGAGCTTCATCGTCAGCCCGAAGAAGGGCAACATCGTATCGCAGGCGATCTCGAAGGTTTCGTTGTCGGTGCCGCGGCAGATGGCGGCCTGCAGCTTGCCGTTCTCGCCCTTCAGGCCGGTGACCTGGCCGAGCTTCATGTCCATCTTGCCCTCGGCGACGAGGCTGCGCATCTGTTCGACCGAGTGCGGCGCGGCGCGAAAATCGTCGCGGCGGTGCATCAGCGTGACGCGCTTCGCGATGGGCTGGAGGTTCAGCGTCCAGTCGAGAGCGGAATCGCCGCCGCCGACGATCAGGATGTTGCGGCCACGGAAGGTTTCCATCTTGCGCACGGCGTAAAAGACGGAGCCGTTCTCATAGGTCTCGATGGCGGGGATCGGCGGCTTCTTCGGCAGGAATGACCCGCCGCCGGCGGCGATGATCACCGTCTTGGTGTCGAAGACCGTGCCGGCATCGGTGACGACGCGGAAGCGCGGCGCCGCGGCGGTGCCTGTCGGCTCCAGCGTTTCGATCATCTGGTTCAGATGGAAGGTCGGCCCGAACGGCTTGATCTGCTCGAGCAGGTTGTCGACCAGCGCCTGGCCCGTCACCATCGGGAAGCCCGGAATGTCGTAGATCGGCTTCTCCGGATAGAGCTCCGCGCACTGCCCGCCGACCTTGGGCAGGATGTCGACGAGATGCGCGCGGATGTCGAGCAGGCCGAGTTCGAATACGGTGAAGAGGCCGCACGGACCGGCGCCGATGATGACGACGTCGGTGGTGATGACCTCATTCTCGTTGGCGGCAGCCGCTTCGCTCATGATCTACCTTCGATCCGGTCCAAACTGTCCGATTTAACGAACCTGGTGACGGTGAGGAGATGAGCTCTCGATAGCCGGATGACAAGTGCAAAAACGCGGGTCAAGCCCCCGTATCGGCGCTGAGGCCGGCCGCTGCGATGCCCGTGCAGGCCGCCGCTTCGTCATTGTCGGAAGTGTCGCCGGAGATGCCGATGGCGCCGAGAACCGCGCCTTCGGGCGAGCGGATCAGCACGCCGCCGGGCACCGGCACCAGCGAGCCGCCGACGGCGTGCGTCGCCGCCTCGACGAAGTAGGGCCGGTCCAGCGCCATCTTGTGCAGCGCGCGCGAGCCGATGCCCAGCGCGATCACGCCATGGGCCTTGCCGAGCGCGATCTCGCCGCGCTTCAGGCTGGTTCCGTCCTGGGCTGCGAAGACCTTCTGGGCGCCGCGCGAGTCCAGGATCGCGATGGCGAGCGGCTTGAAGCCATTGGCTTCGCCGTGGGCGAGGGCTGCCTGGAGGATGGTCTGGGCCTGGGCGAGGGTCAGCATGGGGAACTCCCGTTTCGATACGGCGTTCTTGCCAGTCGCCGGGCGGGCAGGGAAGAGCCCTCTCGCCAGGCTGTCGCGCGCGACCGTCTCTCGAGAAACGTCGGCTGCTTGCGTGCGACGCCACGACAGGGCTTGATAGTCACCCGAGACAAGGAGGGCATACCATGGGTTTGTTCAGTTTCATCAAGGAAGCCGGCGCCAAGATCTTCGGATCGGGCGCGGCGAAGGCGGCCACCGCCGATGACCTGCAGAAGGAACTGGCGGGGCACGGCCTGCCATCCGACGTCAATATCCAGATCGACGGCGACAAGGTGAAGGTGTCCGGCAAGGCCGTTTCGACGGAAGAGGCGGAGAAGATCATCCTTGCGCTCGGCAACACCACCGGCGTCGCGCAGGTCGAATCCGACCTCGCCGTCAACAAGGAGGCGCCGGCCGCCGTGTTCTACACGGTGAAGAAGGGTGACACGCTCTGGAAGATCGCCGAGGAGCATTACGGCAAGGGCCAGGGCGCGAAATATACCGAGATCGTCAAGGCCAACACGCCGCCGGTGAAGAACCCCGACCTGATCCAGCCCGGCTGGGTCCTGCGCATCCCGCCGAAGGCTTGAGGATTTCGCATCGGCGCAGCCGCGGGCCGGTCCCGCGGCTGTTTTCATTTGTTCGGTTTCCCGGAGCGCCTCGCGCTGGCCATGGCCGTCGCGCCGCCTTATCTGGGCGGTACGACGAGTCTGCGCGAAAGAGCTGCCCATGATCGTGAACGACCTCGACATCGACGACATCAAGGCGGGCCTGAGCGACGGCTCGATCCTGCTCGTCGATGTCCGTGAGCCGTATGAATTCGCCGCCGGCCATATCCCCGGCTCGGTCTCGCGGCCGCTCTCGCAGTTCGACCCGGCGGATCTGCCGAATGAGCCGGGCAAGCGACTCGTGCTGTCCTGCGCCGCCGGAGTGCGCTCACGGCGGGCGCTGGAATTCGCGCAATCGGCCGGTCTAGACATCGACAGCCATTATGCCGGCGGCTTCAAGGACTGGCTGATGCATGGCGAGCCGGTCGTGCAGGATTGACGGCGCATGCCGCGCTCTCCCGAGATTTCGCCTACCAGGGATCGGACCATGTTGACCCGAGCGTTCTTCTTCGGCGCTGCCTGCGCCGCCGCCGCCCTTCTTGCCGCGCCGAATGCCACCTTGGCCCAGCCGGCCGCGACCGTCCCGGCCGGCAGCGCGAGCAAGGCGGGGGACGAGGATCTCCAGGCCGCGATCACCAAGTCGAACGCCTATACGGCGCTGATGAACCGCACGCTGCGCGCGATCCAGTCCTGGGAGCGCTATGCGAGCTGGGTCGACATGAAGAAGGGTCCGACCGGCAAGGAGCGCTACATCACCTACGGGCTCTACAGCCTTTATGACGTGGCGGGCGAGATCAAGAAGGCGGAGGAAGCGATGGCGCGCGAGCCGAAGCTGCCGGCGATCGACGCCACCGTCGGGAACTACATCAAGGCCTATCAGGAGCTGGCGCCGTCGATCACCCGGGGCGAGCGCTATTACGACCGCAAGGACTATCGCGACGACAACCTCGCGGAGGGGCAGAGGCTGCATGCGCTGATGGTGCCGGCCGCCAAGACCTTCCTGGAGGAGCGGGCCAAGCTCGATGCGCTGATGCGCGTCTACAAGAAGGGGCTGGACCAGCGCGAGCTTGCCTCGGTCGAGCAGCGGGAGGGGCGCTCGGCGCGCTGGCAGGTGCGCAACATCATGATCAATGCGCGCGCCGTGATGGATCTGATGCCGAGCAACGAGAGCCCGGTCGTCGACCTGAAGGTCTTCAATGCCGCCATCGCCGACTATGCCGGCGCGGTGCGCGAGATGGACGCGTTCAAGGACAAGAACCCGTCCGGCGTGCCCTTCATCGAGAGCCAGGCGAGCTCCTGGCTCGGCAAGCTGCGCGACTTCAGCGACAAGCTGGCCAAGAGCAAGGGCGATGTCCGGCGTGGCGCCGCGCGCGACGCGAACTGGATCGTCAACAACTATAACACCATGGTCTCGCTCTCGGAGACGGCGATCCGGACCGCGCGCTGAGAGTAATGCGCAGAACGCAGCCCCCGCGCCACGTGCCGGGGGCTGACGTAGCGCCGTTTCTGTTCCAGTCTTTCATCAGACCAATCTGAGGATATGCCTCATGCGTCCCATGAAATTCGGTTTCGGCCAGCCTGTGAGGCGGGTCGAGGATCAACGCCTGACGACCGGCACGGGCCGGTATACCGACGACATCGCCTCGGAAGGGGCTCTGCACGCCTTCGTGCTGCGCTCTCCCTATGCCCATGCCCGCTTCACGATCGGCGACACCGGGACCGCCCGCCAATTGAAGGGCGTGAAGCTGATCCTGACCGGCAAGGACGTGGCCGATTATGGCGACCTGCCCTGCAAGGGGGTGATCAAGACCACCTCCGGCGAGATGGTGAAGCCGCTGCCGGTCCCGGTCCTGCCGACCGACACCGTGCGACATGTCGGCGAGGCCGTGGCCTTCATCGTCGCCGAGACGCTGGCGCAGGCGCGCGACGCGGCCGAAGCGATCGAGATCGACTGGGGCCCGCTGCCGGCTGTGACCGGCATCGCAGAGGCCTTGGCCGAGGACGCGCCGCAGGTCTGGGCGGACCGGCCGGGCAACGTCGCCTTCGAAGCCGAGCAGGGCGACCGCGAGAAGACCGAGCAGGCCTTCGCCAAGGCGGCGCGCACGGTCTCATTGACCGTCGTCAACAACCGCCTCGCCTCCAACTACATGGAGACGCGCGCCTGCATCGCCGAATACGACAAGGCCGAGAAGCGCTGGACCCTGACGCTGGGCAGCCAGGGCAGCCATGGCATGCGCGACCTGATCGCGAACTATGTGCTGAAGGTCGATCCCAAGCGCATCCGCGTGGTGACGCCCGATGTCGGCGGCGGCTTCGGCACCAAGATCTTCCTCTACCGCGAATATCCGCTGGCGATGATCGCGGCCGAGAAGCTGAAGCGCCCGGTGCGCTGGGTCTCCGACCGCAACGAGCATTTCCTCGCGGACACGCATGGCCGGGCCAATCTCGCCAAGGCGACGATGGCGCTCGACGCGAAGGGCAGGTTCATCGGCCTCAAGGTCGATCTCTCGGCCGAGATGGGCGCCTATCTCTCGCAATATGGGCCTTTCATTCCCTGGGTCGGCACGACGATGACGCCGGGCTGCTACAGCATCCCGGCCGTGCACGTGCTGTTCCGCGGCGTGCTGACCAACACGACACCGGTCGACGCCTATCGCGGCGCGGGGCGCCCGGAGGCGGCCTATCTGATCGAACGGCTGGTCGATGCCATCGCGCGCGAGACCGGCAAGACGCCGGAAGCGGTGAGGATCCAGAACTTCGTCAAGCCTACAGAGATGCCGCACAAGACGCAGACCGGGCCGGTCTACGATTCCGGCGAGTTCGAGGGCCATATGCGCCGCGCCATGGACGTGGCCGACTGGAAGGGCTTCAAGGCGCGCCACAAGGCCTCGGCCAAGGCCGGCAGGATCCGCGGCATCGGCTTGGCCTGCTATATCGAGGCCTGCGGCGGCGGCGGGCCGGAAAGCTCGACCGTGATCCTCGAGAAGGACGGCACGGTCACCGTGCTGATCGGCACGCAGTCGAACGGGCAGGGGCATGAGACGGCCTACTCCCAGCTCGTCTCGCAGCATCTCGACATCCCGATGGACCGCATCCGCGTGATCCAGGGCGACACCGATCGCGTCGAGACAGGTTCGGGCACCGGCGGTTCGCGCTCCATCCCCGTCGGCGGTGCGGCGCTCAACAAGGCGACCGAAATCCTGACCGACAACCTCAAGCAGCTCGCCTCGGAGAAGCTGGAGGCGGCGGTCGGCGATCTCGAACTCGTCGATGGTGCGGTCAGGATCGTCGGCACCGACAAGGCGCTCGACCTCGCGGCCATCGCCGCGCTGCCGGGAGCATCTCCCGCCCTGCTCAAGGTGCACCAGAGTTGGCAGCCGCCGGAGGCGACCTATCCGAACGGCACGCATGTCTGCGAACTGGAGATCGATCCGGGCACCGGGGCGACCGAGATCCTCAACTATGTCGTGGTCGACGATTTCGGCGTGACGCTGAACCCGCTGATGCTGCAGGGACAGGTGCATGGCGGCGCGGCGCAGGGCATCGGCCAGGCGCTGATGGAGGAAATCCGCTTCGATCCGGACGGGCAGATGCTGACCGCGACCTTCATGGATTACGCCCTGCCGCGCGCGATCGACATCCCGAACTTCCATTTCGAGACGCGCAATGTCCGCTGCGTCACCAACGCCATCGGCGTGAAGGGCGCGGGCGAGGCGGGGGCGATCGGTGCCTGCCCGGCGGTGATGAACGCGATGGTCGATGCGCTCGATCGCGCAGCCGGCATCAAGGCCATGGACATGCCGGCGACGCCGCTCAAGGTCTTCAACGCGCTCAAGGAAGCGGGCTATCCGCTTTGATGCAAGGGCGGGTTTGCGCAGGTGCAAATCCGTTCACGCAAAAGCGACTGGCTTACGTCGCGATCATCGTTTGATCTGGACGAGTTCAAAACGGCGCCGTCCGGCACCGGCTTGCCTCAAAGGGGATAGGGATGATCCGCACTGCTTTCGTGCTCGCCGGCCTTGCGCTCGGCCTCTCCGCCGTGACGGCGCAGTCGAACCCGATCGCGGAGCGCCAGCAGGCGATGAAGGCGATCGGGGCTGCGACGCGCGAAGGCGCGGCCATCGCGAAGGGAGACGTTCCCTTCGATGCGGCCAAGGCGCAGGCCGTCTTCAAGACATATGCCGATGCGGCGAAGAAGGTGCCGGGGCTGTTCCCCGACAATTCCAAGACCGGCGAGACCACGGCTTCGCCGAAGATCTGGGAGGATCAGGCCGGGTTCAAGGCCGCTTTCGCCAAGTTCGAGGCTGACGCCGCGGCGGGCGCCGCCGTCACCAGCCTCGACGGTTTCCGCCCGGCCTTCGGTGCGGCGACGAAGAATTGCGGCACCTGCCACGAGGCCTATCGCGTCAAGAAATAGGCCGACCCGGCCACTTGTGACGTGCACCGAAGCGGGCGCCAGTGATGGCCGCCCGCTTTTTCGTGACCGAGGCAGCCTTGGCTGCTCCCTCGCCGTCATGCTCGGGCTTGACCCGAGCATGACGGAAACCAGCGCCTTCTCGTCATGGGATTCCCGGGTCTGCGCTTCGCTTCGCCCGAGAATGACGCCTTTTGCCGGGCGGCAGCGTGGTTCTATGGAAGATCGTCACGCTCAGTTTGGAATTGCTGCGTTTTGAGGGTTGCCGATGAGACGCCGGCCCGTCCAATCTGGCGGACGCGCCTTGTGGAGATGCCGATGCTGTTGCTGCGCCGCATGTTCGTGACCCTCGTCGTGTTCGTGGCGCTGGCCTTCGCCGGCTTCTACGTCCTTACCGATCCGCGCGTGGTCTCGCCCTCGCCGGAGGTCGGCGCGCTGCCGGCGGCGGATATCGAGAACGGCAAGCTGCTGTTCGCGGCGGGAGGTTGCGCCTCGTGCCATGCGACGCCGGGGCAGGACGACAAGCTCCGGCTCGGCGGTGGGCTCGCGCTCGCCTCGCCCTTCGGCACCTTCCATGCGCCGAACATCTCGCCGCATACACGCGACGGCATCGGCAATTGGGGTGTGCAGGACTTCGTCGATGCGATGGCGGCCGGCGTCTCGCCGAAGGGGCAGCATCTCTACCCAGCCTTCCCCTACACCTCCTACCGGCTGATGCCACCGCGGGCTCTGGCCGATCTCTTCGCCTATATCCGCACCCTGCCGCCGGTCGAGGGCCGGGCGGCGGCGCATGACCTGCCATTCCCATTCAACATCCGCCGTCTGGTCGGCGGCTGGAAGCTGCTGTTCTTCGAAGGGGCGTCCTTCCGTCCGGACCCGACGAAGAGCGAGGCGTGGAATCGCGGCGCCTATCTCGTCAACGGCCCCGGCCATTGCGCCGAATGCCACTCGGCTCGCAACGCGCTCGGCGCGATCATCCCGGCGACCCGCTTCGCTGGCGGCCCCGATCCTGAAGGTAAGGGCTGGGTGCCGAATATCACGCAGTCCGAAAACGGCCTCGCCAAATGGTCGAAGGAGGAGATCGCGGAGCTGCTGAAGACCGGCTTCACGCCGAGCTTCGACAATGTCGGCGGCACGATGGCGGCAGTGGTGCGCAACATCGCGCAACTCCCGGACGCCGACCGGATGGCAATGGCGGAATACCTGAAATCGCTGCCGGCGGTGGAAGGGCCGGCACGGCCGCAGGCGAAGTGAGGAGAGGCCGGCTCGACCAACCCACGGGCGCAGAGGCTGCTATCGGTGAAAAGAAGCATTCGCCCTATCATCAGCGGATGCGCTTCAAGGCCTTAATGCTCGACGTCGACGGCGTCGTAATCGTGCACCCTGATCCCCGCGGCTCGTCGGCGCATCTTGAACGCGACCTCGACCTGTCAAGCGAGCTGTTGCATGCGGCTTTCTTCCAGCCGCACTGGCAAGACATCATTCTGGGACGCGCCGATCTGCGAGCGCGCCTCGAACCGGTACTTGCCGAGATCGCGCCGCATCTCAGCGCGGAGACATTAACGCGATACTGGTTCGAAAACGATGCTCACCTCAATCATGGTCTGCTTGCGCAACTTGACCCGATCAGGTCGGCCGGAGTGAAGCTTCACCTCGCCACGGTGCAGGAGCATCAACGAGCCCGGCACATCTGGCACGGGCTGGAGCTGAAGCGCAGCTTCGACGATATGCACTACGCGGCAGAGCTTGGTTGCGCCAAACCCGATGAGCGCTTCTTTCGCGCGGTAGAAGCAAAAAGCGGCTTTTCTCCTTCGGATATATTCTTCATCGACGATAAGCAGGCCAACGTCGATGCAGCACATGCGAGGGGGTGGAGTGCGGCTTTGTGGAATGGGACGCGGTCGGTTACTGCCTTGATGGAACAGGCGGCTGATTGCGGTCCGTCTACTCCATCACCGCCGCCTTGAGATGCAGCCCATCAAGGCGTGGCCGGGTTCGTTGCCGACGCAGCGGACGACGTGGCGGCGGTCGCAGCGTTTCGCCGACCTTGGCGCGCTGGACGATGTTGCTGACCTCGACCTCGAATTCTCCTGCGGTGACCGAGAGCGCTTCGATCGAGCGCCGTCGCGAGAGTGGCAAAGCTAGCTTTGGCGAACGCCGCTGGTCGCAGTCGTATGCCACCTTTGCGCATGGCGCTCCCTATTTTGAGTGCCTCGCATCGACTTATCCTTTCTCCTGCCTCGGACTAGACTTACCTCGTCGGGCCAAAGCTTCGGGAGGGTGAATAGTGGCTGGAAAGGAAGATGTTCACCTTCTTTGCGCATCCAATACCCGGTATATCATGCCGCTCACCGTGATGTTGACGTCAGTAGTGTGCAACTACAAATCAGATCGGCCGTTGCATATCCATGTTCTGACCTCCGATATCGAGGCTGCCGCGCGGCTCGAGCTTGAGCGGGTGATCGGCGAGATGGCGCGCGAGAAGGTCGAGATCACCTTCCACTGGTCGCCAGTCGATCTCTCTTCTTTCGAGGCGTTTTTCTCACAAGGGGATCTGAAGTACATCTCGCCAGATGCCTATTCGCGACTGCTGGCCCCCCATGTCCTGCCAGCCGATTGCGAGCAGGTCATCTATCTCGACTGCGATCTCGTCGTCCTGGCGGATCTCGCTTCGCTCAGCGATGCAGCGAACCCCGAATTCGCGATTTCGGCTGTATCGAACGTTTGGTATCCTTACGTATCGTCGAAGCTGGATGCGCCACCGGCATTGAATACGTCGTCGACATCGGAATCCGATCCCGTTGTGTTCAACTATGCCGAGCTCGGCATCCCGCCATCAAACCGCTATTTTCAAAGCGGTGTACTCGTCATTAATCTGAAGCTCTGGCGAGAACGTAACGTGTCGGAGCGCGTGTTTCATTATCTCGCCGAGCACAAGGACCGCGTTCAGTTTCTCGATCAAGGCGCGCTCAACGCAGTCCTCTTCGATGACTGGTTCCGCCTTGACCAGCGCTGGAACCAGGTGTCCACCTCCCTGCTTCCGGAGCGATGGGTTGCGCCAGCCTACAGCCGTGCCGAATGGATCTCTTCCAGAAACAGCCCATTCATCGTGCACTATGACGGCAAGTACAAACCATGGAATGCTGACTACAAAAAACCGCGGTCATCATTTTTCGTCAGATACCTGAAGATGACGCCATACTGGCGCAGGGTTGATATTTCGCCTTTTGCGAAGCTTGAAAGCGTGATCGGCTATCGAGCCTTCTACGCGCTGTGGCGTCTCAAGAGGGCGGCAGTCGGCTTGCTGCAGACGGCTTTGCGGCCTGCCTGACAAATCTGTTTCCGGCGGGCGCGAGGCTCTCGTTGCATGGCCGAGGGCCTGCGTCGGCCTTTCGCGCCCGTCTGGTCGAGGCCTGCTTCAACGTTGTCGCGGTCTATCTGGCGGGGGGCGTTCGCGTCGCCGGCTGATCGAGAGGAGGAGCAAATCCCGCGCCCGGCGGCTCGCAGCGCTCCGTTGCCCCTCGAATATAAAACGCCCGCGCGATGCGCGGGCGGGAAGATGCGTGCATGGGAGCGGAGCGTCTGCCTACTCCATCACCGCCGCCTTGAGGATGCAGACCATCAGGGCGTGGCCGGGTTCGTTGCCGACGCAGCGGACGACGTGGCGGCGGTCGCAGCGGTAGCGCAGCGTCTCGCCGGCCTTGGCGCGCTGGACGATGTCGCCGACCTCGACCTCGAACTCGCCGGCGGTGACCGAGAGCGACTCGATCGAGCCACGCTGATGCCCCTCGGAGTCGAGCTCCCCGCCGGGCTCGGACGAGACCTCGTACCATTGCAGCCATTCGACCGTCTTGATCCAGCCGACGATCGCGAGCCTGAGCTTGCCGTCCTCGGAAACGAGGATCGGCGTGTCGGCTCGTGTGGTCTTGTCGATGAAGGGCTCTTCCTCGCCGCTGGAGAGCACGCGCTCGATCGAGATGTCGAGCGCCTGCGAGAGCCGCCAGATCGTCGCCAGCGTCGGGTTGGTCTCGTTGCGCTCGATCTGACTGATGATCGACTTGGCGACGCCGGACTGCTCGGCGAGATCGGAGAGCGAGAAATTATAGGCCTTGCGCAGGCGCTGGATCGTCTTGCCGAGCTGGCCCGAGATCACCTGAGCTCCGGACTCAAGCTCCCGCCCGCCGCGCTCTTTCGTCTCGATTCCCATGCATCCGGCCCCGTTTCGACTGATGTGTCGTTTGTAACGGCGGACGATCGTTTGAACAAGCGAACAATGCCCATGCGGGCGTCAGGTTATGCGGCTGGGGCCGACCTCGCGCTGCTCGCGCCGTGCGAGGCCGAGCTGGCGTTCGCGCAGGATCACATAGATGCCGGAGGTGATGACGATGAAGGCGCCGATCAGGATCGTCATCGGTGGCCATTCGCCGAACCAGAACCAGCCGATCGCCACGGCCCAGAGCATCGTCGAGTACTCGAACGGCGCGATCAGCGAGGCATCGCCGTAGCGATAGGCCTGCACGATCAGGATCTGGCCGAGCCCGCCGAGGATGCCAATGACGACCATCAGCAGGGCGTCCTGGAGATCGGGGATGTTCCAGCCGAGCAGGATGGTCGAGAAGCCGAGCAGGCTGGTCAGCAGCATGAAGTAGAAGACGATGGCGCCGGTGCGCTCGGTCTGGGTCAGGAGCCGGACCTCGACCGAGGCGAAGGCCGAGCAGAAGGCGCCGGCGAGGCCGAGCGCGGCGCCGATGGCCGAGCCCGTGCCCATCGGATGGGCGCCGGCGCCGAGATGTGGCGAGAGCATGATCAGCACGCCGACGAAACCGATCGCCACCGCGCTCCAGCGATAGATGCGGACCCGTTCCTTGAGGACGAGCGCGGCGAGCATGACGACGGCGAGCGGCGCGGCGTAACCGATCGCCACCGCTTCCGACAAGGGCAGGAACTGCAGCGCCGCGAAGCCGCAGAACATGCCGGTCGAGCCCATGATGCCGCGCTTGAGGTGGCCGCGCAGATTGCTCGTCTTCAGCGCCGCCGGCAGCTCGGAGCGCCAGGCCAGCCAGATGAGCAGGGGGATCATCGCGAAGAAGGAGCGGATGAAGACGATCTCACCCGTCGGATAGCGCGTCGAGATCGACTTGATCGCCGCCGACATCAGGGTGAAGGCCAGTGCCGAAACCAGCTTGAGGGTGATGCCGAGAAAAGGGGACAACGGAACGGTGCGCCAGGGGAGCAGGAACGGTTTCGAGCGAAACCGTTCCTGTGCTTAGACCATGTCCAGGCAGGGCGGCGAAGCGTGAACTCTGCAACCCCGCCAAGCCCGCGGCGCGCGGCTCAGAACGTGCCGCGGAAAGAGCCCCCGTCGATCAGGAAATTCTGGCCGGTAATGTAGCCGGCATGGTCGCTGGCGAGGAAGGCGCAGAGCTTGCCGAATTCGTTCGGCGTGCCGAGGCGGCCGGCCGGGACCGCGGCGAGCCGCTTCTTCGTGGCCTCCTCGATGCTGATGCCCTGCATTTCGGCGACCTTGGTGGTCGCGGTCTTGATCCGGTCGGTGTCGAACACGCCGGGCAGGATGTTGTTGATGGTGACGTTGGCATGCGCGACCTCGCGGGCCACGCCGGAGAGAAAGGCGGTCAGGCCCGCGCGGGCGGCGGAGGAAACGTCGAGGCCGGTCAGCGGCGTCACCACGCTCGCGGAGGTGATGTTGACGATGCGGCCGAAGCGGCGCTCGATCATGCCGTCGATGACGCGCTGAACCAGCTCCAGCGGCGTCGCCATGTTCTGCACGACGCCTTCCAGCAGTCCGTCGCGCGTCACGTCGCGGAAGGGCTTGGGCGGCGGGCCGCCATTGTTGTTGACGAGGATGTCGGGGTTGGGCGCGGCGGCGAGCAGGGCGTCCTGTCCGGCGCGGGTCGAGACATCGGCGACGACGGCGATGATCGTCGCGCCGGTCGCGGCGCGGATGGCGCTTGCGGTGGCCTCGAGGGTCGTGGCGTTGCGGCCGTTGATCACGACGGTGCAGCCGGCTTCCGCCAGGGCTTCGGCGCAGCCGCGGCCGAGCCCCTTGCTGGAGGCGCAGACGATGGCCGTACGGCCGGCGATTCCGAGATCCATGGCGTTCTCCGATGAGCAGGGAGGCTTTCGAGGCCCTCACCCAGACCATGGATTGGCCTCGCCGTCATCAAAGCGCAACGCAAATCAGACACACGCCCCGAGCATCGCAACAGCAGGGGCTGTCCGGTATGGGCGACGAGGACGACGCGAAGCAGGTCCGCAGCATCTTCATCTCGGATCTGCATCTGGGGACACGCGGGGCGCAGGCCGATCTCGTCCTGGAGTTCCTGCGCGCCTACGACGCGCCGCAGATCTATCTCGTCGGCGATATCATCGACGGCTGGCGGCTGAAGAGCGGCTGGTATTTCCCGCAGGCGCATAACGACGTGATCCAGAAGCTGCTGCGCAAGGTGCGCAAGGGCTCGAAGCTGATCTACGTCACCGGCAACCACGACGACTTCCTGCGCGATTTCACCGGCCTGCAGTTCGGCGGCATCACGCTGGTCGACGACATCGTCCACGAGACCGCCGACGGCAAGCGCCTGCTCGTCATCCATGGCGACCTGTTCGATCTCGTCGTGCGCAACGCCAAATGGCTCGCCCTGCTGGGTGACTGGGCGTACACGCTGGCGCTCGGACTCAACATGGCGCTGAACAAGGTGCGCCGCTGGCTGCAGCTGCCGCACTGGTCGCTCTCGGCCTGGGCCAAGCACAAGGTCAAGAACGCCGTGAACTATATCGGCGAGTTCGAAACCTGCCTTGCCGCCGAGGCGCGCCGGCACCATGCCGACGGCGTGATCTGCGGCCATATCCACCACGCGGCCCATCGCGAGATCGAAGGGCTGACCTACATCAACACTGGGGACTGGGTCGAAAGCTGCACGGCGTTCGTCGAGCACCATGACGGGCGTTTCGAGCTGATCCGCTGGCCGCAGGACCGGCTGAGGGGCGAGGCCGCCGCGCCGGTCGTCGTGCCGGTGCGCCCGGTCGCCGTGCCGGAACTGGTCGAGGCGGCCCGGAGCAAGCTCGGGCCTTTTGAGCTGGCGCGCATTCTTGGCGTTCGGCCGGAAACGGCTGAACGGAAAGCGCGCTGATGCGCGTCCTCGTCGCCACCGATGCCTGGCGCCCGCAGATCAACGGGGTCGTCCGCTCGCTGGAGCGGATGATCGCGGCGGCGCCGGATTTCGGGGTGACCGCGCAGGCGCTGACACCGGAAGGCTTCCACCAGATCGGCCTGCCGAGCTATCCCGATATCCGCCTGGCGCTGGCGACGCGCCGCGCGCTTGCCGCCCGCATCGCGGAGTTCGCGCCGGATCATATCCATATCGCGACGGAGGGGCCGATCGGCTGGCTGACGCGCGCCGTCTGCCTCGCCCAGAAGCGCCCGTTCACGACGAGCTACCACACCCGCTTTCCGCAATACATCGCCGCCCGCTGGCCGATTCCGGAGAGCTGGAGCTACGGGCTGCTGCGCCGTTTCCATGGTCCCGCCGCAGCCGTGATGGTCTCGACAGCGACGGTGGAAGAGGAACTGCGCCAGCACGGCTTCCAGCAGCTGGTGCGCTGGGGGCGCGGGGTCGATCTCGGCCAGTTCCATCCGCGCCCGCAGAGCCTGCTCGACCTGCCGCGGCCGATCTTCCTCAGTGTCGGACGCGTGGCGGTCGAGAAGAATCTCGACGCCTTCCTCTCGCTGCGCCTACCGGGCAGCAAGGTCGTCGTCGGCGATGGGCCGGCACGGGCCGATCTGCAGCGCGCCTATCCCGAAGCGCATTTCCTCGGCATCAAGGAAGGCGAGGAACTGGCGGGAATCTACGCCTCCTCCGATGTCTTCGTCTTCCCGAGCCTGACCGACACCTTCGGCATCGTGCTGCTGGAAGCTGCGGCAAGCGGACTGCCGGTCGCGGCGTTCCCGGTGCAGGGGCCGCGCGACGTCTTCGCCGGCAGCGACGCTGGCGTGCTGGACGAGGATCTCCGCAGTGCCGCCATGCAGGCGCTGCGAGTACCGCGCGAGATCTGCCTGGAACTCGCCGCCCGCCATAGCTGGGCGCACAGCGCGGCGCAGTTCTACGGGCATATCAAGCGGGTGGCGCAGCAGGCGGGTTATGTACCGCGCGAGGCGGGCGCGGTGTCGCCGTCCAGTTTCACAGCCTTCGCGAACGGGCGTGGCGTGGAACGGCGGGGGCTGTCGCGGCGCCTGCCGGCTTGAGCTGGGCGCGGAAGCCGTCGCGCCGCTCGTGGACCGAGGCGATGACGAGGCCCATCGGCACACCGAGCCCGACCAGCGCCGCCTCCGACAGCTGCAGGCTGGCTTCGATCGTCTCCGGCACGGCATCGTTGACGCCGATCTCGTAGAGATGGCGGGCATGGGCCGCGTCGCGGGCGCGGGCGACGATGACGATGTCGGGCCTCAGGGTGCGGGCGGCTTGGACGATTGCATCGACGGCGCGGGAGCCGTCGATCGTCACGATCAGCGCCGTCGCATCTTCCAGACCGCAGAGGCGCAGGAACTCCGGCTCGGTCGCGTCGCCATAGAAGGCCGGGCGGCCGGCCCGGCGTTGCGTCGTGATCAGCGAGGCATCGGAATCGATGATGATGTGGGACTTGCCGTGCTCGTCCAGCATCGAAGCGACGAGCCGGCCGACGCGCCCGCCGCCGACCACGATGGCGCGCGGCGCATGGTCGTCGGGCGGGAGCACGGAGGCCTCGTCCGGTAGGATGACCGGCCGCGCGAACTTCTGGGCGAGGTTGCGGGCGATCCTGGCCTGCAAGGGCAGCGCGACCATCGTCAGCGAGACGGCGGCGAGAACGATGCTGGTGGCGCTCTGGTCGATCAGTCTCGCACCCGTCGCGGCATTGAGCAGCACGAAGGCGAACTCGCCGCCGGGCGCGACCATGAGCGCGGTTTCGAGCGCGGTCGCCGAGGACAGCCGGAAGCGGCGGGCGAGCGCAAAGGTGATGGCCGCCTTGACCAGAATGAGACCCGCCGACGCGCCGAGAATCGCTCCGGGATGTGCCGCGATCTGCCCCGGGTTCACGCTCATGCCGACGGCGATGAAGAAGACGCCGATCAGCAGCGACTTGAACGGGTCGATGGTGACTTCGATGGCGCGGCGGAATTCCGTCTCGGCGAGCAGCAGCCCGGCGATGAAGGCGCCCAGCCCCATCGAGAGCCCGGCCGTCGCCGCGATCAGGCCGGTGCCGAGCGCGGTGAGCAAGGTCGCCGCCATGAAGCTCTCGGTCGAGCCGGTCGAGGCGACGAGGCGGAAGAGCGGCCGCAGCGCCAGCCGGCCGATGACGATGATGGTGGCGATCGCAGCGAAGGCCTGGATGAACGCCTGCGCGAGGCCCGCGAGCAGGGAACCCGTGCCGTTCTGCGCGTCGAGGACGCTGATCAGGAAGAGTAGAGGGATGACCGCGAGGTCCTGGCAGAGCAGGATCGCGAAGCTGGCGCGGCCGGCCGAGGTCGTCATCCGCTTCTTGGCGGCGAGAAGTTCGACCACCATCGCGGTCGAGGAGAGGGCGAGGCCGAAGCCGATGATGAGGGCGGCCGCCGCCGGCTGGCCGACGGCATAGGCGACGAGCCCGATGGCGGCGGCGCTCAGCCCGACCTGGCCGAGACCGAGGCCGAAGACGAGGCGCCTCATCGTCATCAGGCGCTCGAAGGATAATTCCAGCCCGATGACGAAGAGCAGGAAGGCGACGCCTAATTCGGCCGGCCCGGCCAGGGCTTCCGGACTCGAGATGGTGACCGTGCCGAGAAGCGGCACCTTCGACACGAGGCCACCCAGTCCGAACGGGCCGAGAAGGGCGCCGCATGCGACGAAGGCGATGATCGAATTGACCTTGAGGCTCTTGGCGAGAGGCACGATCACGCCCGCCGTCGCGAGCACGACGACGACGTCCCTATAGGCGGAAGGATCGACTGTTCCGGCCAAAGCCTGACCTTACGATTCGAGGAGTGAGGTATGCCGATAATTCTTGCGGTTCGCGGCGGCGCAACACAACCTTGGAATCGCGTTGGCGGAAAGAAATTCGCGTTGCCTGATGAGGCTTTACGCCGGAGGTCTCGATCCGCGTCGACAAAAGCGGTTTCCGGCCCGAGGCAGGATGGGCTAGCGTCCGCCGGTTCGCTCATAAGGATCGTCCATGCGCTTTTCCGGCACCGAGAACTACGTCGCGACCGAGGATCTGACCGTTGCCGTCAATGCCGCGATCCGGCTTGAGCGTCCGCTGCTGGTCAAGGGCGAGCCCGGTACCGGCAAGACCGTGCTGGCCGAGGAGATCGCCGCCGCGCTCGGCGCGCCGCTCATCACCTGGCACATCAAGTCGACGACCAAGGCTCAGCAGGGCCTCTACGAATATGATGCTGTCAGCCGCCTGCGCGACAGCCAGCTCGGCGATCCCCGCGTGTCCGACATCGCCAACTACATCAAGCGCGGCAAACTGTGGGAGGCTTTCGCCTCGCCCGTCCGGCCCGTGCTGCTGATCGACGAGATCGACAAGGCCGATATCGAGTTTCCCAACGACCTTTTGCTCGAACTCGATCGCATGGAATTCCACGTCTACGAGACCGGCGAGACGATCAAGGCGGCGCAGCGGCCGGTGATGATCATCACCTCCAACAACGAAAAGGAATTGCCGGACGCCTTCCTGCGCCGCTGCTTCTTCCACTACATCCGCTTTCCCGATGCGGAGACGATGCAGCAGATCGTCGAGGTGCATTTCCCCGGCATCAAGAAGCGGCTGATGGAGGAGGCGCTCAGGCTGTTCTTCGAGGTGCGAGAGGTGCCGGGCCTGAAGAAGAAGCCCTCGACCTCCGAACTGCTCGACTGGTTGAAGCTGCTCGTCGCGGAGGATATCGGCCCCGAGGTGCTGCGCGAGCGCGATCCGCGCAAGCTGATCCCGCCGCTGCACGGGGCGCTGCTCAAGAACGAGCAGGACGTCTCGCTGTTCGAGAAGCTCGCCTTCATGGCGCGGCGCGAGAGCCGCTGAGGCCGGCGACGGTTTCGCAGGGCGGGATCGCCGCTGCAAGATCGACCCCCGGCGCGATGGCGCGGACAGCCTCGCCGAGGTCGACATCACGCGTCAGCAGGACATAGTCCTGCGTCTCGGATGTCTTCAGATAGCTCGTCCAGGATCGGCTTGTCCGAGAGGTCGCCGAGCCGGCAGGCCTTTTCGGCCGTCAGGGCCAAGCTGCCGCGATTGCCGCTGTTCTGCGGCCCGACGAACATCTCTTCCCGGAAGGCGCCGATGCGGATGGCGTCGCTCTCGCTCAGCCTGAACACGCTGAAGCGGCGCCCGGGAGCTGTCATGGTCGGCAGCTTCGCGAGCTCGCTCGCTTCACGGAGGGAAGCGATCCGGCTTTCGGACGAAAATCAAAGTTTCGTGTAACGCAACGCCATGCCCGTCGTCGTCGAACTCGATGTCATGCTGGCGCGTCGCAAGATGCGCTCGAAGGAACTCGCCCAGCGCATCGGCCTGACCGAGCAGCAGGTGTCGCAGCTCAAATCGGGAAAGGTGCGCGGCATGCGCTTCGACACGTTGGCGCGCATCTGCGTGGTCCTGCAATGCCAGCCGGGCGATCTGTTGCGCTACGAGCCGGATGCCGAAATCGGCGGCGGCTGACCCCTCGCAAATCCTGCACGGCATCGCTAGGTTCTTCCCATGCGACGCCTCATGCTTCTGCGCCACGCCAAGTCTAACTGGCCTACCGGTGTGGCCGACCGCGACCGTCCGCTCGCCACGCGCGGGCATGAAGCCGCGCCCGTGATGGGGCGCTATCTCGCCGATGAACTGCTGCTGCCCGACCTCGTACTGGTCTCGCCGGCACGGCGGACCGTCGAGACCTGGGAGCTGGTGGCTCCCATGCTGCCGGAAAAGCCGCCGATGCATTTCGAGCCCCGCATCTACGAGGCCAAGATGGAGCGGCTGCTGGAAGTTGTGCAGGACATCGAGGGCAATGTCCGGACCCTGCTGATGGTCGGCCACAATCCCGGCTTCGCCGAACTCGCGACACTGCTCACGGGCCATGGCGACCGCTACGCGGCGGCGCGCATGAGCCAGAAATACCCGACCAGCGGCCTCGCGGTGCTCGATTTCGCGGTCGACGACTGGGGCGACGTGGCCGCGCGCGGCGGGCGGCTCGACCGCTTCGTAACGCCGGCTTCGCTGGGCGAGGGGCCGGACGAGTGATGCCGGCGTCGTCGTGAGCGACCCCTCCTATCTCGACAATGCCCGCAACGCGGCGCTGGCCTTCGGTGACAGCCTGCTCGGGCTGGCGCGGCCGCGCCTGCGGATCGGCGTCACCGGCCTGTCGCGCTCGGGCAAGACCGTCTTCACCACGGCGCTGATCCAGAACCTGATCGAAGGGGCGAAGCTGCCGGTGCTGAAGGCGGCCTCGGAAGGTCGTATCGCCCGCGTGCGGCTGGTGCCGCAGCCCGACCCGCAAGTGCCGCGCTTTCCCTACGAGGCCCATCGCGCCGCCATGAACGGGCGGGATCGGCGCTGGCCGGAATCGACGCGACGCATCGCGGAGCTGCGCGTCGAGATCGACTACGAACGCGCCGCCGGCTGGTTCAAGGGGCCGGCGACGCTGACGCTCGACATCGTCGACTATCCCGGTGAATGGCTGCTCGACCTCGCCCTGATCGGGCAGGACTACAAGAGCTGGTCGGCGCAGGCCGTGGCCGATGCGCGCAAGCCGCACCGGCGCGCGGCCGCCGAAGCCTGGCTTGCCGATCTGGAGAAGCGCGACCCGGGTGGGCCGCCGGACGAACTCGCGGCTGAGGCCGCGAGCGATGTGTTCAAGGATTATCTCGCGCGGTTGCGGGCCGATCCGGAGGCCGTGGCGGTGACGCCGCCCGGGCGCTTCCTGATGCCGGGCGATCTCGAAGGCTCGCCGGCGCTGACCTTTGCGCCGCTCGATCTCGGCCATGACCACGAGCCGCAGCCCGGCACGCTCGCCGGGCTTATGGCGGAGCGCTTCGAGGCCTATAAGCGCGTCGTCGTAACCCCCTTCTTCCGCGATCATTTCGCCCGGCTCGACCGGCAGATCGTGCTGGTCGACGTGCTCGCCGCGCTCGATGCCGGCGCCCCGGCGCTGGCCGATCTCGAAACGGCGCTGGGGCAGGCGCTCGCCGCCTTCTCGGTCGGCCGCAATTCCTGGCTGTCGAGCCTGTTCGCGCCGCGCATCGAGCGTGTGCTCTTCGCTGCCACCAAGGCCGACCATATCCACCACAGCAGCCATGACAGGCTCGCGGCGGTGATGTCACATCTGGTCGGGCGGGCGATGGGGCGGGCGCAGGGTGCGGGCGCGCGCGTCGAGGCGATGGCGCTTGCCGCCGTGCGCGCGACGCATGAGGTGCGGATCAAGCAGGGGCGCGAGGAGCTTCCGGCCATCGCCGGCGTGCCGGAAGCCGGCGAGGAGATCGACGGGCAGGTCTTCGACGGCGTCACTGAGGCCGCCATCTTTCCCGGCGATCTGCCGGAGCGGCCGGAGGCGATCTTCGACCCGAAGGCGCATTGGCAGGTCAGGGCGCCGCGCTTCAGGCCGCCGCTGGTCGAGCCCGACGCAGGCGGGCGATCGAAGCCGCCGCCGCAGATCCGCCTCGACCGTGCGCTGGAGTTCCTGATCGGGGACCGGCTGGCATGAGGAGTTTGCGCCCATGAGCAAGGCACCGCGCGCGATCCTTCTCGGCGACAAGGCCGCGGACGCTGTGGCTGTCGACGATGGAGCCCTTCGCCGCGGGGAGGTCGCGATCCTGCCCGAGAGCGAGCCGATCGATGCCGTCGAGCCGGCGGTGGCGCCCGCTGCCAGGCGCCGCTTCTCATGGGGCACGCTTTTCGTCGCCGGTCTCTCGGGCTTCCTGGCGCTGGCGGCCGGCGTCTGGGTCGAGAACACGATTCGGTCGCTGATGAGCCAGAATCCGGCGCTCGGCTATGCGGCTCTGGCCTGTGCCGCCGCTGCCGCGCTGGCGCTCCTCGTCATGCTGGCGCGGGTGCTCCGCGACATCCTGCGCGAGCGAAAGGTCGAAGCCCTGCGCGAGCGCGCGACCCTGGCACTTGCGAGCGGGACGCCGGACGAGGGCAGGGCAATCGCGGAGGAGCTCGTCGGGCTCTACAAAGGCCGCGCGCAGACGGCGCAAGGCCGCGCGGCGCTGCAGGAGGCGCTGCCGCAGCTCTTCGCGGCGCGTGACATGCTGACGGTGGCGGAGCGCAGCCTGCTCACGCCGCTCGATGCGATGGCGCAGGCGCAGATCGCGATCGCGGCGCGGCGCGTTTCGCTTGTCACGGCGGTCAGCCCGCGCGCGCTGGTCGATGTCGTCTTCGTGCTGGTCGCCTGCGCGCGGCTGTTGCGCTCGATCGCCGGCATCTATGCCGGGCGGCCGGGCACGCTCGGCCTGCTGCGGCTGGCCCGACAGGTCCTGAATCATCTCGTTCTGACCGGCGGCATCGCGGCGGGCGATGCAGTGATCCAGCAGGTGGTGGGGCAGGGGCTCGCGGCGAGGCTTTCGGCCAAGCTCGGCGAGGGCGTCATCAATGGCATGCTGACGGCGCGGATCGGGCTTGCGGCGCTCGAAGTCTGCCGGCCGTTGCCCTTCGTCGAAGCGCGCCCGCCGACGCTGGCGGAGGTCGCGGGCGACTTGGCCTCATGGCGCGGCAGCAAGGACTCCGAAGGCTGAGCCCGGCAGAATCTGCCGGGCCTTGGGCGAATCTGCCCGGTCAGGAGTGCCGCAAAACCCTTCGTAAACGATATAACCCTCTGAAACCAAAAGAACACTCGCATGGCATGCGCCGTGCAGATCAGGCCTCGAGTTGTGGGCAGCCCTTGGGGGGCGGCCGGTCGAGGTGAGGGTTCCATGGGTGTTTTCAGTGCGCTGACGACGGCGGTTTCGGGGATGACGGCGCAGTCCTATGCGCTGGAGAACATTTCCGGAAACATCGCGAATTCGCGGACGACCGGCTACAAGCGCGTCGACACGACCTTCGCCGATCTGGTGCCGGATGCGGCGCTGAACCGGCAGATCGCCGGCTCCGTCGCGGCCTTCAGCCAGGCGACGAACTCGATCCAGGGCGACCTCAACGCCACCCGCATCGACACCAACGTCGCGATCAACGGCGACGGCTTCTTCGTGGTCGACCAGCGGGCGAGCGGCGTCGGCGCGAACACCCAGTTCGCCAACCAGAACCTCTACACCCGCCGCGGCGATTTCGACTTCGACGCCAACGGCTATCTCGTCAACGGCGCGGGCTACTACCTCAAGGGCCTGAAGATCGACCAGGTGACCGGCCAGCTCGTGGGCACCCAGCCCGAGGTGCTGCGCATCACCAAGGAGCAATTCCCGGCCAAGGCGACGACCTCGATCGAGTACCGCGCCAACATCCCGGCCTATCCGAAGACCAACAATGCCGACAGCACGGTTCCGGGCTCGGAACTGCTCAGCCCTGCCGCGTTCCCGGCGAGCAACCCGCTCTCGACCACGCAGGGCGGCACCGGCATCGTCGTCGGCAGCGAGGTGACGAACTTCCTCAGCCGCTCGATCCCGGGCGGCTCGGTCACGGTGTATGACCAGCTTGGCCGGGCGACCAGCGTCGAGCTGCGCTGGGCCAAGACCACCAACGCTTCGGCAGGCCCGCCGGCGACAACCGACACCTGGAACCTGTTCGTCGCCGAGAATACCGGCGCGACCGGCACCGCCGTCGCCTATCGCAACGCCAATGTCAGCGTCACCTTCGGCTCGACCGGGCAGATGACCAACCCGGCCAGCGGCGACATCCCGATCCCGACCATGACGATCGGCGGCACGACGATCACCGGCATCAACCTGACGACAGGCGGCAATGGCCTGACCCAGAACGGCGACGTCAGCGGCCAGATCGACGCCCGCAGCATCCGCCAGGACGGCTACACCGCCGGTACGCTGGATCGCGTCTCCGTCTCGGCGGAAGGGCAGGTCATCGGCACGTTCAGCAACGGCCAGGTCGTGGCGCTGGCCCAGCTTTCGGTGGCGCGCTTCAATGCCGACAATTCGCTCAAGCGGCTCGATGGCGGCGCCTTCGAGGAAACGATCGAATCCGGCCCGCCGATCATCGGCCTCGGCACCTCGCAGCTCGTCGGCGGCAGCGTCGAGCAGTCGAACACCGACATCGCCGACGAATTCTCGAAGATGATCGTCACTCAGCAGGCCTATTCGGCCAACACCAAGGTCATCACCACCGCGCAGGAGATGCTGAGCGCGGTGTTCAACATCATCCGCTGAGCCGTTTCGGCAAGGCCGGCGCGGCCCAGGAGGGCCGCTGCTAGCGACAGGAGTTGGCGATGGGTCTGAGTACCTCCCTCAATACGGCGATCGGCGGCCTCAACGCCACGCAGGTCGGCATCGGCGTCGTTTCGCAGAACGTCGCCAATGCGGGGACGACGGGCTATGTCCGGCGGTCGGTCTCGACCAATGACAGCCTGTCCGGGCTCACCATCGGTGTGCAGAACACGCAGGTGCAGCGGCTGCTCGACAAGATCGTGCAGCATCAGCTCTGGCAGGAGTCCTCGGGCGCCGCCTACACCTCGACGCGGGCGAGCGCGATGTCGAACCTCGACAAGCTCTACGGCGCGCCGGGCAGCGCGACGGCGCTCGACACGATCTTCAGCAAGTTCACCGGTGCGCTGCAGGCGCTGCAGAACGACCCGTCTTCCTACAGCCTGCGCTCGCAGGTGATCGACAACGCCACACAGCTCGCGCGGCAGCTCAATACGCTCTCCAACGGCGTGCAGGCACTGCGCAGCCAGGCCGAGAGCGGCATCGCCAACGGCGTCACCAAGGTCAACGACCTGCTCGGCGCGCTGACCAAGGTGAATGCGCGCATCGTCGCGAGCCCCAACGACAGCGCGACCGCAAGCCTGCGCGACCAGCGCGACCTGATCCTGTCCGAGCTGTCGCAATACATCGACATCAAGACCACGGAAGATGCGCGCGGCTCGATCAGCGTCGTCACCGGCTCGGGCACGCAGCTCTTCGACGGCAAGCCGGCCGTCACCTTCAGCTTCGACGAGCATGCCGGGCTCGGGCCCGACGATCAGTGGAACATCGACCCGGCGAAGCGCGGGGTCGGCACGATCACGATGAAGGACGCATCCGGGAATGCCTCGGATGCGATCGCCAACAAGATCTTCCGCTCGGGCGAGATCGCAGCCAATATCGAGCTGCGCGACAAGACGCTGGTGCAGGCGCAGGCCCAGCTCGACGAAATAGCCGCGCAGATGTCGAAGGCGCTCTCTGACCGCGAGATCGCCGGCACGGCCGTGACGGCGGGCGCCGCCTCCGGCTTCGATGTCGATCTGGCAGGCTTGCAATCCGGCAATACGGTCACGCTCGACTACAAGGCGACGCCGGGGGGCCAGACGCAGCGCTTCACCTTCGTCAGGGTCGATTCTGCTGCTTCGCTGCCGCTGCCGACATCGGCCGGCGGCGATGCCAACAATCGCGTCATCGGCATCGACTTTTCCGGCGGTCCGGCTTCGGTCGCGGCCCAGATCCAGGCTGCGGTGGGCGGAGGCTTCACGGTCTCCAACACGGGCTCGACCCTACGCATCGTCGACGACGGCGCGGCGGGCACGCGCGACGTGCTCGGCCTGACGTCGCGGCCGACCAACACGGCACTGTCTTCGGCAGGCGGAACGCCGGAGCTGCCCTTCTTCGTCGATGGCTCGGCCGGGACGCCCTTCACCGGTTCCTATGAAGGCGGCTCGCAGACCGTCGGCTTCGCGGGGCGGATCGCGATCAACCCGGCGCTCGTGGCCGATCGATCGCTGCTCGCCGTCTACAACACCTCGCCCCCGACGGCACAGGGCGACGCGACCCGGCCCAAGCAGATGCTCGAGCGGCTGACGCAGAGCCAGCGCTCCTTCACCAATGCGGTCGGGCTCGACGGCAACAGCGCGACCTCGACCACGACGATGGCCAACTTCGTCCAGCGCGTGGTCTCGTCGCAGGGGCAGGCCGTCGAGGCGGCCCAGCGCCTCGACGAGGGCCAGCAGGTCGCGCTCGCCTCGATCCAGAGCCGTTTTCAAGCAACCGCGCAGGTCAATGTCGATCAGGAGATGTCCATGCTGATCGAGCTGCAGACCGCCTACGCCGCCAATGCCCGCATCATCTCCACCGTCAAGGAGATGATGGACGTGCTGCTGAGAGTGTGAGCCCGCCATGACCATCACCTCCTATGGAACCGGTGCCTATCGCACAGCCAAGCCCAACGAGTTCGCCTCGACCCGCGCCCAGTTCGACGATCTCCAGCGCCAGCTCGACACGAAGAAGCGCAGCACCAGCTATGGCGACCTCGGCATCGACCGGCGCGTCAGCCTCGACCTCAACGCGAAGGTCTCGACGATCGATTCCTGGCTGAGCGGCATCGAGCTCAGCAATGTGAACGTGAAGCTGCAGACGACATCGGTCGAGAACTTCGCGAAGCTCGCCAGCGAAACCCGCAACGACACGCGCTCCAACAGCTATGTGCCGAGCGCCAGCGGCCGTTCCTCGCCGCAGGTCTTGGCCGAGGAGAAGTTCAAGCAGACGCTCGACCTGCTGAACATCGCGGTCAATGGCCGCTACCTCTTCTCCGGCAAGACCTCCGACACCCAGCCGACGGCCGGCTTCGGCGAGATCATGAACGGCGACGGCGCCGGCAAAGCCGGGCTGAAGCAACTGATCGACGAACGCCGGCAGGCCGATCTCGGCTCCGGCCTCGGCCGGCTGACGACGGGCGGCACCGGCGCGACGGCGACCATCGCCGAGGAAGCGACGGTCCATCCCTACGGTTTCAAGATCGCCGGCGCCTCCAGCAGTACGGCCGCGATGACGACGACCTTCAATGCCGGCCCGCCGGCCGATGTCGCGGTCAATGTCGCGTCGCAGCCCGTGGCCGGCGACACGGTGCGGATCAAGCTCAACCTGCCGGACGGGACGCAGGAGGAGGTGGTGCTGACGGCCCGTGCGGCGGGCACCACGGGTTCGGACACCGATTCCTTCGAGATCGGCGCCGATGCGAACGCGACGGCCGCCAATCTGCGCGCCTCGATCGCGGCGGGGCTCGGTAAGGAGGCGAAGACGACGCTTTCGGCCGCTTCCTCACAGGTGGCGGCGCAGGACTTCTTCGCCGGCAGCCTCGGCAACCCGCCGAAGCGTGTTCCAGGACCGCCTTTCGACACCGCGACCTTGCCGCCGACCAATGCCGGCGCGGCGGCCACGACGGTGATCTGGTATCGCGGCGACGACGGGGCAGACCCGGCGCGCAGCACGGCCACTGTGCAGATCGATCAGGGGCAGATCGTCGGCACGGGTGCCCGCGCCAATGAGGAGGCTTTCCGCGTCGGCCTCGCCCAGTTCGCGATCATGTCGGCCGAGAATTACCCGGCCGGCGACGCGAATTCGCAGGCTCGCTACGAGGCGATGACATCGCGCGTCAGCGAGAAGCTGGGTTTCGGCGGCAGCACGCAGAAGCCGGCCGAGATCATCACCGAATTCGGCTCGGCCCAGACGGCGCTCGCCAGCGCCAAGGAACGCCACCAGGCCACCAAGGGCTATCTGACCACGACGCTCGAGGGCATCGAGAACGTCACGACGGAAGAGGTCGCGACGCAGATTCTGGCGCTGCAGACGCAGCTGCAGGCGAGCTATCAGGTGACGTCGATGCTCTCGAAGCTGTCATTGACGAACTTCCTCTGATCATACTGATTCTTTGCGGGGCCGCGGTCATCCCGGGCTTGCCCCGGGATCCATCGGAGGGCTCCGGAGCTCTATGATGGATCCCGGATCGGCGCTGCTGCGCAGCTTGTCCGGGATGACGCCCTTGTGCTCCAGGCAAAGTCCCGAAGCGTCCCCCAAAACAGAAACGCCGCCCCGAAAGGGCGGCGTTTGTCCAACGTCGGCGGTTCGGTAGGCGCGTCAGCGCCCGCGCAGGCCGGCCGCGATGTCCCGGTTGATGTTGATGAGGATGCCGAGACTTTGCGGCTGCGGATCGGATGAAATCCGGAACGTCTGGTTGAAGATGAAATTCGCGAGGCCGAGGATGTTCTGCTTGATGCCGACCGGCAGCGGGTTGTCCTCGGCGATCACGGCCGAGACCAGCAACGTCCAGAGGCGGCGATTATAGGTGAGGACCTCGTCGAGCTCCCGCTCGCGCATGCTCCAGTCGTCGGCGACGGCCTGGAGCCGGGTGGCGGCCTTGATCAGGAGGGAGGCTTCGAGCTCGCGAGGCGAAACGACGGATTGAGCTGTCTTGGCAGCGGCGGCGTAGGCGTTAAACCCGTTTTGCATTCTCGATCAATTCCGCTTCGTAGCCGATCAGCTTCTTGGCCGCCTTGAGAGCCTTGTAGAGGTCGTCGCTTAAAATGCGGTTATTGATCTCATGAACATGCGGCAGAGCGCTGGGCGCCGCGTTGATGAAATCGCGCACCAGCTGGAAATAGGTCTCGTGCTGATGCGTCGGATCCTGAGCCAGATACATCAGCTGGATGGCGAGATAGATCTTCTTGGCCGGGCTGTCCGCGGTCGCGGCCGTGAGGATGTCCTTCTCGCGCAAGATCGGGGCGTCGCCCTCGATGAAGAAGCGCGTGCGCTGCTCGTCGTTGCGGATCACCACCTGGCCGATGATGATCCGTTCGCGCGGTTTGAGCTCGACCTTGAGGGCCATGTCTGTGCTGCCTTCTGGCGAGGGGAGGGCGGCGATCGCGGAAGCGTCAGCCGAAGAGACGCAGGACGCCCTGGTCGGCCTGGTTCGCCAGCGAGAGCGCGGTCTGCGAGAGCTGCTGGCGGGTGTTGAGCGCCAGCAGGCTTGCGCCTTCCTCGTTCGGATCGGCCAGCACCAGGTTGCCCGCGCCGGTGGTCAGCACGTTGGCGAGTTCCTTGGTGAAGTCCTGCCGGGTCTGCGCGACCGAGAGGTTGGAGCCCAGCGTCGAGGCCAGCGACTTCAGCGAGGTCAGCGCGCCGGTCAGCGCGGCTGTCGCCTTGTCCAGGTCGGCATCGTTCTGGAAGTTGATGAAGCCGTTGAGCTGGGTGTTGATGGCTTGGCTGATGCCGAGGTTATCAGCGGACAGGGTCGAACCCTGGATGTCGAGCTTGGTCTGGTTCTTGCCGGTCTTCTCGTTGAACTGGATCGAGAGGCGGTCGCCCTGCAGCAGGTTGATGCCGTTGAAGCTCGAATCCTTGGCGAGCTGATCGATCTGCGTGCGCAGGTCGTTGTACTGCTGGATGAGGTTCGAACGGACGGCCGAGGTGATGCTCTGACCCTTGATGCCGGTGCCCGCGACGTTGTCCGCGGTCGCAAAGCCGATCTTGGCGTTGGCGTTGCCGGCGCCGGCGGCAGCGGCCTGGGAGGTGGTGTCGTCAGTGCCGACGCCGAAGCCGAACTGCACTTCTTCCGAACCGGTGCCCTTGACGTTGAGCTGGCCCTTCTCGTCGATGAAGGCTGTGGCGACGCCCGATTTGTTGATCTCGTTGACGACGTCGCGCATTGTCGCATTGGCGACGTCGAAGCTGGCGGTGTACGTCGTGCTCCCGGACTTCAGGAAAATGGCGCCTTTGACGTTGGTCGTGGTGTCGATGCCGACGTCACCGGGAGAGGTGGCGGTGGCTGCGTCCGCCGTGGCGTCCGCGCCGCCGATCTTCTTGTCGAGAGCGATGTCCTTGAGGCTCTTCGAGGTCACTGCCGCTTCCGTCGCCGTCGCCAGAGCCGTGCCGGCCTTGGTCGGGCGATTCTGGGCCGCGTCGGCCTGGGCCTGTTTGACGGTCGACTGCAGCGAGCCCACTAGCTTGGTGATGCCGTCGATGCCCTTGGAGGCGGTCTGGATGGTCTGGATGCCGTTCGAGATGCCGTCGAGCAGGCCCGTCAGCTGGCTGGAGCGGTCATTCAGTGAGAGCGCGGTGAAGTAGTTGACCGGGTTGTCGATCGCCGAGTTGACCTTCTTGCCGGTAGCAAGTCGATTCTGGATGACGTTCTGCTGGGCCGTCGTCTGCTGCAGCGTCAAGAGGTTGTTGCGGACACCGCTGGAAAGGATCGTGCTGGCCATCTTCGGTCCCCTGAACGCGCGACTCCGGCGCGATGCAACCTGATTTCAGGGGCGATAATCCCGCGTTAGGGATAATAAAAGGTTAATCGAGGCGACTATCTCGCCGCCGTGCCGAACGAAAAAGCGGCGGAGCCGTAGCTCCGCCGCTCTTTGACTTCGCCCCGCGTTCTGCGGGTTGATCCGCTTCTGCGGACCGAAGATCAGAACAGCCGCAGGACCGCCTGTTCGCTCTGGTTGGAGAGCGACAGCGCCGTCTGCGAGAGCTGCTGACGGGTCTGCAGCGCGAGCAGGTTGGCGGCTTCCGAGTTGGCGTCGACGTTCACCAGATTGGCGGCGCCGGTGCTCAGCGTGTCAGCCATGTCCTTGGTGAAATCCTGCCGGGTCTGCGCGACCGAGAGGTTGGCACCGAAGGTCGAGGAGAGCGACTTCAGCGAGGTCAGGGCGCCGGTGAGGGCCTTGGTCGCTGCTTCGAGGTCGGAGTCGTTCTGGAAGTTGACCTGACCGGTGAGCTTGGTGTTGCCAGCCTTGACGAGGCCGAGGTTGTCGGAGGTGACGTCCGAACCCTGGATGTCGAGCTTGGTCTGGTTCTTGCCGGTCTTCTCGTTGAACTGGATCGAGAGGCGGTCGCCCTTCAGCAGGTTGATGCCGTTGTAGCTCGAGTCCTTGGCGAGATCGTCGATCTTGCTACGCAGGTCGTTGTACTGGTCGATCAGGTTCGAACGGACGGCCGAGGTGATGGCCTGACCCTTGATGCCGGTGCCCGCGACGTTGTCCGCGGTCGCAAAGCCGATCTTGGCGTTGGCGTTGCCGGCGCCGGCGGCAGCGGCCTGGGAGGTGGTGTCGTCAGTGCCGACGCCGAAGCCGAACTGCACTTCTTCCGAACCGGTGCCCTTGACGTTGAGCTGGCCCTTCTCGTCGACGAAGGCGGTGGCGATGCCCGACTTGTTGATCTCGTTGACGACGTCACGAACCGTTGCGGTGGTGGAGTCGAAGCTGGCGGTGTACGTCGTGGTATCCGACTTCAGGAAAACGGCGGCCTTGACGGCAGTCGTGGTGTCGATACCGACGTCGCCCGAAGTGGTGGCGGTGGCGGCGTCAGCCGTGGCATCCGCGCCGCCGATCTTCTTGTCGAGGGCGATGTCCTTGAGGCTCTTCGAGGTCACGGCTGCTTCGGCCGCGGTCGCGAGAGCGGTGCCAGCCTTGGTCGGGCGGTTCTGGGCGGCGTCCGACTGCGCCTGCTTGATGGTCGACTGCAGGGAGCTCACCAGCTTGGTGATGCCGTCGATACCCTTCGAGGCGGTCTGAATGGTCTGGATGCCGTTCGATATGCCGTCGAGCAGGCCCGTGAGCTGGCTGGAGCGGTCATTGAGCGAAGCGGCGGTGAAGTAGTTGACGGGGCTGTCAACCGCAGTGTTGACCTTCTTGCCGGTGGCCAGCTTGAACTGGGAAGCCTGGGCCTGGGCGGTGATCGACTGCAGCGACGAGAGCGCGTTGCTAACGCCCGAGGAGAGAGAGACGGCCATCTGTGTTTACCTTCTGGTATGGTGCCTTCTGGCGCCCCGGCCGTTCTGGCCAGGACGGGGCGACCCTGGCGGCCCAGCCGGTAACAACCGGTAAATTTCGGCCGGCGAATTAAGGCGGATCGCCGACTTGTCGGGCCATGGTTAAGCGGCCTTTAACGGCCCCGGCGCGTTCAGAGCGCCGAAACGCAGACCGCCCGCACGAGGCGGGCGGCGAGCAGATGCGATGGGCGGGAGCGGCAGGCCGTCAGGCCGTGCGCTCGACCTGATGGCGGGTGTCCTCGGCCTCGCGAGCCCGTTCTGTCAGCTCGCGCGAATAAGCGCGCAGCTTCAGCAGGGTTTCGTCCGGCAACTGCGAGACCGTCTCCCCGGTTTCGCGGTCCTTCTTCTGCAGGACGATCGCGCGGGTCTGCGGGTCGATGATCAACTTGCGCTCGACGGTTTCGTCGACGGTGCGATTGGCGGCGCGTCCGTTCTGATCGTTGATCAAGGCGCGGCGCTCGCCGTTCGCGCGGCTCTGGGCATCGCGCGCCTCGGCCCGGACCTCGACATTAACGGCCGCTCCGGCGGATGCCGACTGGACGGTCTTCTCGGGCGGGAGATCGACGGCGACGCTGCCCGGCTGGGCGGTGACGTCGGAACGCGTGACAGCCGGCGCGCCGGGCGCGGCCACGATCCGGGGTGCGTTGCCAAATTCCACAGCCACTCCTTCTGGAGCTTTCACGGCACCGTCGCGCCGCGTTCGTCGATCGCCGGTAACAGGACAGACCTGCCCGACGATGAAAACATGACAGAAAAGATTGAATCCGCCGTTAGGAAGTTAGGTAAATATTGAGGGTTTCCGACGCAGCCGCTCCGGAAAGTATCGTGGTGAGCCGGGCTGGCGGAGGCTGGCTACAGGCGCCGCGAGACGACGAGTGGGCCGGAATTCGGACGGGCGAAGGCGCCGGCGCCGACCGAGGCTGCGGGGCCGTAGCCGTTCGCGCGCATCGGCTTGTTGGCGTCGGCTGCCAGGTCGCGGATGACGGATTCGGAGACGGCACGGGCCGTCGCGAGCACGATCTGGTTGGTTTCGATCAGGCCCTGGAAGGCGAGGTGGGCTTCCTTCAGGCGCTTCACCTGATCGGGCACGAAGCGGGCGAGCGCGACCGCATTGAGCTTCACCTGCTCGACGCCGCGCATATAGATGCCGGCGAGTTCGGTCTTGCGCGGTTCACGGCTCATCGCCTCCGGCAGGCGGCCGGCCCGGACGAGCTCGGTCTCCTCGCCGACGAGATGCGACAGGGAACCCAGCGCCTCGAGCACGGCCTCGACCAGCGCGCGGGCGCTGAGCGCATCGGCGATGCGCGGCCTCTCATCCAGGATCAACTTAGCCGCCGACATTCTGCGCCCCGCCGGCGGCCTTTTCCTGCAGGCTGATCAGGTCGCGCATGATCTGGTCGGACAGGCCAATGCCGCCGGCCTTCTGGATCTGCTTGGCGTATTGCTGGCTGAGCTGCGAGCGCCAGATACCGCCGCCCGTGCCGTTTTCGCCGAGCGGGCCTTCGGTGCCGTCGCTGGCGGTCAGGCGGTCGGTCATCTGTTCGAGAAACATCGTCTCGAAGTCGTCGGCCTGCTTCTTCGCCTTGGCCTTGGCCGGATCGAGCGCATCGGCGATGCCGCTGGCGACCTTGCCGGCGATACCGAGGGCGAGGTTGGCGGCGGGAAGCGCGAGGGCAGCAGTCATCACATCACCTCGATTTCGGCCTGCAGCGCACCTGCCGACTTGATGGCCTGGAGAATGGAGATCAGGTCGCGCGGGCCGATGCCCAGCGCGTTGAGCCCGTCGACGAGCTCGGCCAGCGTCACGCTTTCCTTGACGAGGGCGAGCTTGTTGCCGCCGCCGGTGTCGACCTTGACGCTGGTCTGCGGCGTCACCACCGTCCGACCACGGGCGAATTCGTTGGGCTGCGAGACTTGCGGCGTCTCGCTGATGGTCACGGTCAGGTTGCCCTGCGCCACCGCGACGGTGGAGACGCGGACATCCTTGCCCATCACGATGATGCCTGAGCGCTCGTCGATGACGATGCGGGCGAGCTGGTCGGGCTCGATGCGCAGTTGCTCGATATCGGTCAGCAGCCGGATCATGTTGCCCTTGAAGCGCGGCGGGATCTGGAGGACCACGGTCGAGGGGTCGGTCGGCTCGGCCGAGTCGCCGCCGACGAAGTCGTTGATCGCGGCGGCCATGCGGCGGGCCGTGGTCAGGTCCGGGTTGCGCAGCGAGAGGCGCAGCGTCGAGAGCTTGTTCAGGGCGAAATCGATTTCGCGCTCGACCACGCCGCCATTGGCGATGCGGCCGACGGTCGGCACGCCGCGGGTGATCTTGGTGGCATCGCCCTCGGCCGAGAAGCCGGAGATCGCCACGGGCCCCTGCGAGACGGCGTAGACCTCGCCATCGGCGCCGAGCAGCGGTGTGACCAGCAACGTGCCGCCCTGCAGCGACTTGGAGTCGCCCATCGCCGAAACGGTGACGTCGACGCGGGTGCCCTGCGTCGAGAAGGGCGGCAGGTTGGCGGTGACCATCACGGCGGCGACGTTGGCGGTGCGCATGTTGGCGCCGCGCGTGTTGACGCCGAGGCGCTCCAGCATCGCCTGCAGCGACTGCTTGGTGAAAGGCGTGTTGTTCAGCGTGTCGCCCGTGCCGTTGAGGCCGACGACGATGCCGTAACCGAGCAGCTGGTTGGTGCGCACGCCCTCGACCGCGGCGAGATCCTTGATCCGAGACAGCCCGAACACCGGCTGTGCCGACAGGCCGACCGCCACGGCCAGCAGGGCGGCCAGCGGCTTCAGCAGCGTCGTCAGGGCGGAGTTGCGGAACATGCTTCGGCACCAGGGGACAGGTTCAAGTTCACCATCCCCTGCGAGCCGCGTGCCATTCAGGTCAAAATTGAAAAGCCTTGTTTGTCAGTCGTTTGGAGTTTTGAGGCATCCTCGGGGCAGGCTTTCGCGGGCTGCGCTTCCTGCCGGGGCGGCAGTTTCTGCCGGGTCATTTACCGGCTGTTAACCATGCCGAGCGAGGCTTGGGCCACTCTTGCACAAGGCCGCCATGATCAGGATCGACCAGCGCGCGCCGGTCTCGAATGCCGGCCCGGCCAGTTCCGCGAGGCGCTCGAGCGGCGCCTCCTTCGCGCTTCCGACAGAGGATTCAGCCACCGCGACCCGCAGTGCCGGCGTCGGCACGACCGGGCCGCTCGATACCTTGCTGGCCGTACAGGCGCAGGAGGACCCGCAGGAGCGCAAGCGCCGGCAGGCTCGCCGCGGGAGCGATCTGCTTGACGGGCTCGACCGGCTCAAGGCGGCGCTGCTCGCCGGCCGCGTGCTGCCCTCCGAACTCGAGCGCCTGCGCACGACGCTGGCGCTGCGGCGCGAGACGACCGACGATCCGCGCCTCGACGAGGTGCTGGCCCATATCGAGCTGCGCGCCGCCGTCGAGCTGGCGAAGCTGAAGCGGTAATGGCGTCATGCTCGGGCTTGACCCGAGCATCTCGGAAACCAGCATTGACCCTCACGAGATTCTCGGGTCTGCGCTTCGCTTCGCCCGAGAATGACGCTCAAGCAAATGTTGGCTCAGCGAATGAACTGGTCGACATACTCCGCGCCGAGGCCGTTCTGCGCGTAGTGGGCGCGGCATTTGTCGATGCGGGTGAAGACGTCGTCATAGCCGAGGCATTTGCCGTCCGGGTCGACATAGATCATCGCGCCGTTCACCTGGAACATGGTGATCATCTCCTCGACATCGGGATCGACCACTAGCGTATGCGTCTCGCCCGGCGCCTCGTAGACATAGGAGCCCTCGGTCGCGACCCAGTCATGCTCCAGGTAGCGCCACTTGCCCTTCAGCACATAGCCGTGGACCGGCAGCGGATGGCGATGGCGCGAGAGCACGCCGGCGCGCCGGACCTTGAGCAGGTTCATCCAGTAGCCGCGCGAAACACACAGGAGCAGCGGGCGGAACCAGACATTGTCGTCGACCGGCACCCAGACGCGCTCGTCGGTCGGGATGACGTTGGGTACGATCAGCTCCGGCGGCGATTCCTTCGGCTGCGGGTGGCGATAGGGCGTCCAGCGCTCTTCCTGCGTGGCTGCGACGGGTATCGGGCTCGTCGTGTTCATGGCGTCTCTCCCGTGCTGATCTTCTGATTCAAGTGATGCGCAATCTGATTCAACGCTTTCGCCGAACCCTTTGAACGGGATCGGTTTTCTAGACTGCGAGATAGCCGCCATCGACCGGCAGGATCGCGCCCGTGATGAACTGCGCCGCATCCGAAAGCAGGAACGCGATGGCGCCGCCGACGTCGCCGGGCTGGCCCCAGCGGCCCATCGGCGTGCGGGTGAGGATCGGGGCGGAGCGTTCGGCGTCCTCGACCAGCGGCCTTGTAAGTTCGGTTTCGATCCAGCCGGGCGCGACCGCGTTGACGCGGATGCCGTCCGTCGCCCAGGCGGCGGCGAGCGATTTGGTGAGTTGGCCGATACCGCCCTTCGAGGCCGCATAGCCCGGCGCGAAGGCCGAGCCGTGGAAGGTCAGCATCGATGCGATGTTGACGATGGCGCCGCCAGCCTTGCCATCGGCCTTGGCTGCGAGCTTGTCCTTCGCGGCGAGGCACATCCGCATGCTGCCGTTGAGGTTGACCTCGATCGTCAGGCGGAAGGCGTCGATCTCGAATTCCTTGCCACCGCGCTGGATCATGCCGGCGCAGTTCACGAGCGCATCAAGGCGCGGGCAGGCCGCGACGATGGCCGCGACCTGATCGTCGCGCGTCACGTCGAGCCGGGCATGGCGGATGGCGGGATGGGCGGGAGCCGCCACGACCTCCTCCTCCGTCAAACCGGTGGCCAGGACCTCGTAGCCGGCCTGAGCGAGGGAGAGGGCGGCGCCAGCGCCGATGCCGCGCGTGCCGCCGGTGACGAGAGCGAATTTGGTCGAAGTCGAGTGTGTCATGGCCTGGAGGCTAGTGCGGCAGGCACCCATGGGAAAGGGCGCTGCCCGCAGGCCGGCATGTCGTGACGGCCGGGCGCGTCAGCGCCACTCGTATTTCAGGGAGAGCATCGCCCGGCCGCGTGTCTCGTAGTCGCTGGCGACGAGCGGGAGCTTGCGTGCCAGCGTGACATCGAAGGAGGTCTGCCAGGGCAGGTCGGCGAGCTTGGCGAGATCGACGGAGAGCTTCATCTCCGGCGTCAGCGCCGAATGCAGGCCATCGCCCGGCGCGAAGACGTAATTGCCGGCCATGGCGAGCTGCGATGTCAGCGTGAGATGCGGCAGCAGCTCCTGGCGGTAGCCGATCAGCGCCTCGCCGATCTGCTCCGGGTTCGAGTAGAGCGAGCTGCCGCCGCCGGTCGCGATGCCCCAGATGAAACCCGCTCCCGAGCCGACCGGCTGGGCCAGCCGCCAGTTCAGCCGCGCATCGCGCGTCGCGCCCACGCTCGCCGGGGCGGACAGCGTGGTCGAGAGCGAGAAGACATCCTCGCCGAGCTTGAAGCCGACGGAGCGATCCTGGGCGGCGCTCATCGTATCCTGTCGCGCGGCGAAACCGTTGCGGACGATGTCGACGGGGATGGGGGTGCGGGCGCGCAGATGCGCGCCGGAGGCTGCGTTCGCGCGGCCGATCGCGGCCAGCGCCGGATTGAAGACGATTGCGTCGGCATCGCCCGCAGTGGGCGGGGCGGCGTCCATTTCGCCGGCGTCCAGATCCTGCAAGGCCGCGCGCGGAATCGGCAGCTGCACGGCATCCGGCGGGGAGGCCTGAGCGGAGGCCGGGCCCGGGAGCAAAATGACTGCGAGAAGCAGCGCGGCCGGCGGCACCGCGGCGTTGCCGGCAATGATGAATCTAAACACGTCGTTCGTCCTGTCGCTATGACGAGCGGCAGGTCAGGCTAGGGTGGGAAGGTGCCGATTTTGCGGCAGTGCAGCATAGCCGGCCGCGGCGCATATTGCCCAAAAGCGGCGCTTCCCCCTCGGCCTCTAACCCGCTAGGAAGCGACCAGCCGCCAACCGCGGCCAAAATGCTGCGGTTTCGGATTGTTCTATCTGGAGAGCACAGGGATCATCGCATGAGCAAGATCAAGGTCGCCAACCCGGTCGTCGACATGGACGGCGACGAGATGACCCGCATCATCTGGCAGAAGATCAAGGACACGCTGATCTTCCCGTATCTCGACCTCGAGCTGGACTATTACGACCTCTCGGTCGAGAACCGCGACGCGACCGACGACCAGGTCACCATCGACGCCGCCAACGCCACCAAGAAGCATGGCGTCGCCGTGAAGTGCGCCACCATCACGCCGGACGAAGCCCGCGTGAAGGAGTTCAACCTCAAGTCGATGTGGAAGTCGCCGAACGGCACGATCCGCAACATCCTCGGCGGCGTGATCTTCCGCGAGCCGATCATCTGCAAGAACGTGCCGCGCCTCGTGCCGGGCTGGACGCAGCCGATCGTGATCGGCCGCCACGCCTATGGCGACCAGTATCGCGCGACCGACTTCAAGTTCCCGGGCAAGGGCACGCTCTCGATCAAGTTCGTCGGCGAGGACGGCGCGGTGATCGAGAAGGAGGTCTTCAAGGCCCCCGACGCCGGCGTCGCCATGGCGATGTACAATCTCGACGAGTCGATCAAGGACTTCGCCCGGGCTTCGCTGAACTACGGCCTGATGCGCAAGTACCCGGTCTATCTCTCGACCAAGAACACCATCCTCAAGACCTATGACGGCCGCTTCAAGGACATCTTCCAGGAGATCTACGAGAAGGAGTTCAAGGCCGAATTCGACAAGCTCGGCATCACCTACGAGCACCGCCTGATCGACGACATGGTGGCCTCGGCGATGAAGTGGTCCGGCGGCTATGTCTGGGCCTGCAAGAACTACGATGGCGACGTGCAGTCCGACACGGTGGCCCAGGGCTTCGGCTCGCTCGGCCTGATGACCTCGGTGCTGATGACGCCGGACGGCAAGACCGTCGAGGCCGAGGCCGCCCACGGCACGGTGACCCGCCACTACCGCGAGCACCAGAAGGGCCGGGAGACCTCGACGAACTCGATCGCCTCGATCTTCGCCTGGACCCGTGGCCTCGCCCATCGCGCCAAGCTCGACAACAATGCCGAGCTCGCCAAGTTCGCGAGCCTGCTCGAGAAGGTCACGGTCGACACGGTCGAGGCCGGCGACATGACCAAGGACCTCGCTTTGCTGGTCGGCCCCGACCAGAAGTTCCTCTCGACCACCGGCTTCCTCGAGAAGGTCAGCGAGAACATGCGCAAGGCGATGGCGGCCTGAGGCACGCCTTTCCTGCGGATATCATTGGAGCCCGGCCGTGAGGCCGGGCTTTTTTGTCGGCGGTTGAGCCACTCGGAACGTGCTGGTCGGCTCGGCGTTATCGCTCACCGACTCGTCGGAGCTGAACGCCGGAGGCAAGCCGTGCCGAAGATCGATCTCGCTGCCGAGCCTAGGGTGGAAGGTGCGGGCTATCCGCCGCCGTTCGACCAACCCTGTGCGGAGCGGGTCAGGCAGCGGCTGGGCAATGCCGGCGGACTGCAGGATTTCGGCGTGAACCTCATGCATCTGCCGGCCGGCGGCTGGTCCTCGCAGCGCCACTGGCATTCGCATGAGGACGAGTTCGTGCATGTGCTGATGGGCGAGCTGGTTCTTGTCGAGGACGACGGCGAGACGCTGTTGCGCGCCGGCGACTGTGCCGCCTTTCCGAAGAACAGCGGAAATGGTCACCACCTGATCAATCGCTCGGATGCGACGGCGGTCTATCTCGAAGTGGGCTCGCGCCGGCCCGCCGACGTGACCACCTGTTCCGATGTCGATATGATCAGCGCCAACGCTGACGGACGCTTCGTGCACAAGAACGGCGAACCTTATCCCGACCGGTAGCGTTATGCTGTTCGAGCCGGCAGGAATCCTCTGGCGACCGGCGGATACGGAGAAGCAAAGATGCCTGAGAACGCCTCGGATCTCGACGGCCGGATCGCCATCGCCAGGAAGAATATCTCCGAGCTCATGGAGCAGGCGACCGGTGCATCCGGCGCTGCCGTCGAGGAGAGCCTCGCCACGCGGCTCAACGAGCAGCAGGATCTGCTCAACGACCTGCTGAAGAAGCGCGAGGCGATGGGCTGAAGCCTGCCGACCTTTCACGGAGACACGCAGTCATCTCGGGCTTGACCCGGGATCCGTGCCGGAGCGCTGCCGATAGCGGTTCAGGCATGGATCCCGGATCTCCGCTTCGCTCTGTCCGGGACGACCCGCGTTTCGAAGAACGCGCAGCAAGCTCTAGGAGCCCGGCTTGTCAGCCCGAGCGCCTTTGCGGGGCAGAGCCCACATCCCGTCATTCCACGATGACGCGATGGCGCGCGAGGATGCGCAGCCCGCTAACCGGCGCGTTCATCACATAGCGCAACTCGTAGATGCCGGGCTGGTCCGGCGCCTCCAGCACGGCCTCGACATTTTCTGCCGGAAAGAAGCGCGGCCCTTCCGCATCCACAGGCGCATCGGGAAAGACCAGCGCGACGCGGTCGAGTTCGCCGTTCGGGCCGATGCCTCGGACCGGCAATCCCTGGCCCCGACTGACGCGCGCAGGCGCCGCGAGCGTAGCGCTCGGCTCGGTCGTGACGAGCGGCTGGCGCAACAGGATGGCCGGCGCGCCATCCTTCTCGACTGTAAGGCGCAGCTCGTAGGTTCCGGCCAAGCCGGGCGTCGGCAGCACGGGAACCGTGTTCCTCGGTTCGATCACGACGATCGCGGTGGCATCCGGATCATCCGGGCGGGCGATGGCGAGGCGGGCGCCCTGCGGCGGGCGGCTCAGGAAGACGCTGAGCGGCGCGCCCGCGACGATGGTGCGCGCCGCCGAAAGCGCGGGGCCTTCGGCCTTGCGCGGTGTCGGCCTGGTCTGTGCCGCAGCGAGCGCCGGCCAGAGGCCGGCCGCCAGCAGCAGGGCACGGCGGGAGAGGGCGCCGGTCTGGCGCTGCCCGCCGGCCGTCATCAGCCCATCGCGGCCGCGACGGCGTCGAGCGCGGCCTGCGCCTTGCTGCCATCCGGCCCGCCGGCCTGGGCCATGTCGCGACGGCCGCCGCCACCCTTGCCGCCGAGCTGCTCGGACGCCGCGCGCACCAGCGCGACCGCGTCGAAGCGCTCGGTCAGATCGGGCGTGACGCCGACGACGACGCCGGCCTTGCCGTCATCGGCGACGCCGACGATGGCGACGACGCCGGAGCCGACGCGGGCCTTGGCCTCGTCCGCGAGGCTCTTAAGATCCTTCATCTCGATGCCGGTGACGGCGCGGGCCAGGAGCTTCGCCCCGGCGATCTCGCGCACCGGATCCTCGGCCGCACCGCCGCCGCCCATGGCGAGCTTCTTGCGAGCCTCGGTCAGTTCGCGGTCGAGCTTGCGACGCTCCTCGATCAGGGCGGCGAGGCGGTTGCCGGCCTCGGAAGCCGGAACCTTGAGCAGGCCTGCCAGCCCGTCGAGCAGGCGCGATTCCTCGTTGAGGCGGAGCCGCGCGCCGTTGCCGGTCATGGCTTCGAGGCGGCGCACGCCGGCCGCGACGGCGCCTTCGCCGACGATGCTGACGAGGCCGATATCGCCGGTGCGTGCGGCATGGGTGCCGCCGCAGAGCTCGACCGAATAGGCCCGGCCTGCCGGATTCGTGCCCATCGCCACGACGCGGACCTCATCGCCGTACTTCTCGCCGAAGAGGGCGCGGGCACCCGATTCGATCGCCTCGTCGACGCTCATCAGCCGGGTCGTGACCGGCTCATTCCTGAGCACGATGGCGTTGGCGATCTCTTCGACCTCGCGCAGCTCCTCGTCGCTGATCGGCTTGGGATGCGAGAAGTCGAAGCGCAGGCGATCGGGCGAAACGAGCGAGCCCTTCTGCGCGACATGGTCGCCGAGGACGAGACGCAGCGCCTCGTGCAGCAGATGCGTCGCCGAATGGTTGGCGCGGATGGCGGTGCGCCGGTCATGGTCGACGATCAGCTCGACGGCCTGGCCGAGCTTGAGCTCGCCTTCCTTGACGGTGACGCTGTGGGCGAAGACATCGCCGAGCTTCTTCTGGACATCGCCGACCTCGACCAACGTGCCCGGCGCCTTGATCAGGCCGGCATCGCCGACCTGGCCGCCGGACTCGCCGTAAAACGGCGTCTGGTTGACCAGCAGGAAGCCGCTCTCGCCGGCCTTGAGCGATTGCACCTCGGCGTTGTCGCGGATCAGCGCGGTGACCACGCCCTCGGCGGTCTCGGTGTCGTAGCCGAGGAACTCGGTAGCGCCGAGCTTGTCGCGCAGCGGATACCAGAGCGTCTCGGTCGCGGCCTCGCCGGAGCCGGCCCAGGCGGCGCGCGCCTTGGCCTTCTGCTGCTGCATGGCTGCATCGAAGCCCTCCGTATCGACGGTGATCTCGCGGGCGCGCAGCGCGTCCTGCGTCAGATCGAGCGGGAAGCCATAGGTGTCGTAGAGCGTGAAGGCGACGTCGCCCTTGAGGCTCTGGCCGGCGGTCAGATCCTTCGAGGCGTCGTCGAGCAGGGTGAGCCCGCGTGCCAGTGTGGTGCGGAAGCGGGTCTCTTCCAGCTTCAGCGTCTCGGTGATCAGCGCCTCGGCGCGCAGCAATTCGGGATAGGCGCGGCCCATCTCGCGGGTCAGTGCCGGCACGAGCTTGTAGAGCAGCGGCTCCTTGGCGCCGAGCAGCTGCGCATGGCGCATGCCGCGGCGCATGATCCGGCGCAGCACATAGCCGCGGCCCTCGTTCGACGGCAGCACACCATCGGCGATCAGGAAGGACGAGCAGCGCAGATGGTCGGCGATGACGCGATGGCTCGCCTTCATCGGTCCGTCCGCATCGACCGAGGTCAGGTCGGCGATGGCGCCGATCAGGGCGCGGAACAGGTCGATGTTGTAGTTGTCATGCGTGCCCTGGAGCACGGCGGCGATGCGCTCCAGCCCCATGCCGGTGTCGATCGAGGGGCGGGGCAGGTCGGTCCGAATGCCGCCCGCAGCTTCCTCGTATTGCATGAAGACGAGGTTCCAGATCTCGATGAAGCGGTCGCCGTCTTCCTCGGGCGAGCCGGGCGGGCCGCCCCAGATATGGTCGCCGTGATCGAAGAAGATCTCGGAGCAGGGGCCGCAGGGGCCGGTGTCGCCCATGCGCCAGAAATTGGCCGAGGTCGGGATGCGGATGATCTTGTCGTCGGTCAGCCCGGCGATCTTCTTCCAGAGGGCATGCGCCTCGTCGTCCTCGGAATAGACGGTGACGATGAGCTTGTCCTTGGGCAGGCCGAATTCGCGGGTGACCAGCGTCCAGGCGTGATGGATCGCCTGGTCCTTGAAATAGTCGCCGAAGGAGAAGTTCCCCAGCATCTCGAAGAAGGTGTGGTGGCGCGCGGTGTAGCCGACATTGTCGAGGTCGTTGTGCTTGCCGCCGGCGCGCACGCATTTCTGGGCGGTGGTGGCGCGCGAATAGGGGCGCTTCTCCTGGCCCGTGAAGACGTTCTTGAACTGGACCATGCCCGAATTGGCGAACATCAGCGTCGGGTCGTTGCGCGGCACGAGCGGGCTCGACGGCACGACTTCGTGGCCGTTGGACTTGAAGTAGTCGAGGAAGGTCGACCGGATATCGTTGACGCCGCTCATCGGTTCTTGCGCTTCTCAACACGGGCAAAGGGCCGGGTGCGCCCGGCGGGAACGACCGGTTCTAGTCAGGCGGCTCGCCCCTGTCCAGAAAGCTGGTTGCAGCGCACAGGCCGCAAGGCCTTATCTGCAAACGAAAACGGGCGACCCGAAGGCCGCCCGCGTTTCTCAGCACGTCATTCTCGGGCGAGGCAAAGCCGAGACCCGGGAATCTCTTGCAGGAGATGCTCGGGTCGAGGCCGAGCAGGACGAAACTGGACTTCTCAGGCTTCGCCTTCGTCGAGATCGTCCGCGCCCGGGGTGGCTTCGTCGAGGATGCGGTCGGCGACCAGGCCGGAGTTCTGGCGGATCGTGGCCTCGATCTTGGCGGCCATGTCGGGATTGGCCTTGAGGAAGGTCTTGGCGTTCTCGCGTCCCTGGCCGAGGCGCTGGCTGTCGAAGGAGAACCAGGCGCCTGCCTTCTCGACCATGCCGGCCTTGACGCCGAGGTCGATCAACTCGCCGACCTTGGAAATGCCCTCGCCGAACATGATGTCGAACTCGACCTGCTTGAAGGGCGGCGCGACCTTGTTCTTGACGACCTTGACGCGAACCTGGTTGCCGGTCGCCTCGTCACGCTCCTTCAGCGTCGAGACGCGGCGGATGTCGAGGCGGACGGAGGCATAGAACTTGAGCGCGTTGCCGCCGGTGGTGGTTTCCGGGCTGCCGTACATCACGCCGATCTTCATGCGGATCTGGTTGATGAAGATGACCATGCAGTTCGAGCGCGAGATCGAGGCGGTGAGCTTGCGCAGCGCCTGGCTCATCAGGCGGGCCTGCAGACCGGGCTGGACATCGCCCATCTCGCCCTCGATCTCGGCGCGGGGCGTGAGCGCGGCGACCGAGTCGACCACGAGCACGTCGATCGCACCGGAGCGGACGAGCGTGTCGGTGATCTCCAGCGCCTGCTCGCCGGTGTCGGGCTGCGAGATCAGGAGGTCGTCGAGATTGACACCGAGCTTGCGGGCATAGATCGGGTCGAGCGCATGCTCGGCATCGACGAAGGCGCAGACGCCGCCCTTCTTCTGGGCTTCGGCGATGGTGTGGAGCGCGAGCGTGGTCTTGCCCGAGGATTCCGGCCCGTAGATCTCGATCACGCGGCCCCTGGGAAGGCCGCCGACGCCGAGCGCGATGTCGAGGCCGAGCGAGCCGGTCGAGATGGTCTCGATCTCGATCGAGGGCGAGTTCTTGCCCAGGCGCATGATCGAGCCCTTGCCGAAGGCGCGTTCGATCTGGGAGAGCGCCGCATCGAGCGCCTTGGCCTTGTCCATCGAGGAGCCTTCCACGAGCTTGAGATTTGCCTGATTCACGGTTCGGGCTCCTTATGGCAGGGCTACGGGGACATCTCAATGCGTCTTGACAGGAGGATGGTCACGCTTTGTTCCAGGCAGCAAGTTCTTTTTTTGTTCCCTCTGTCAGTTTGTGTCAGGAGGAGCCGAGTAATGGTCGCGCCATGCTCGTGGAGCTGACGCCAATAGTTATTATCGTTCCATTATGCGTATGATGCATATCAAGCCATGGCATTTCCCATGCCGCGGCCTTTCGTTTCCTGTTATTGCGCCCGGCTTCCGCATTTGTTCGCGAAAGTTGCCAACGTGTCTCCCGCCCCTGCACCTGCCGCCCTGAACTCGCCGCGCCGCATCCTGCTCGCCAGCCTGATCGGCACGACGATCGAGTTCTTCGACTTCTACATCTATGCGACGGCGGCGGTGATCGTGTTCCCGAAGCTGTTCTTCCCGGGCGGCGATCCGACCACCGCCATGCTCCAGTCCTTCGCGACCTTCGCCATCGCCTTCTTCGCGCGGCCGATCGGCGCGGCGATCTTCGGCCATTTCGGCGATCGCATCGGCCGCAAGGCCACGCTCGTCGCCGCGTTGATGACGATGGGGCTTTCGACCGTCGCGATCGGCCTGCTGCCGACCTATGCCGCTGTCGGCGTGCTGGCGCCGCTGCTGCTGGCGTTGTGCCGGCTCGGGCAAGGCCTCGGGCTCGGCGGCGAATGGGGCGGGGCGGTGCTGCTCGCCACCGAGAACGCGCCTCCCGGAAAATCTGCCTGGTACGGCATGTCCCGCAACTCGGCGCGCCCGTGGGCGTCATCTGCGCCACCGGCAGCTTCCTGGCGCTCGATGCGTTGCTCACCGACGAGCAGTTCTTCAGCTTCGGCTGGCGCATCCCGTTCATCGCCAGCGCGCTGCTGGTCTTCATGGGGCTCTATGTCCGCCTGCGCATCAGCGAGACGCCCGCCTTCCGCAAGGCGATGGAGAAGCATGAGCGCGTGCAGGTGCCCTTCGTCAGCATCTTCGCCGAGCACAAGCTCGCGCTGCTCTGCGGCACCTTCGCGGCGCTGGCGACCTTCGTGCTGTTCTACCTGATGACCGTGTTCTCGCTGAGCTGGGGCACGACCAAGCTCGGCTTCTCGCGCGATCAGTTCCTGCCGCTGCAGATGATCGGCGTCGTGTTTTTCGGCCTGACGATCCCGGTCTCGGCCGTGCTGGCCGACCGCTTCGGCCGCCGCCAGACCTTGCTGGCGACGACGCTCGGCATCGCGATCTTCGGCTTCCTGCTGGCGCCGCTCTTCGGCTCGGGCAGCACGCTCGGCGTGCTCGCCTTCTTCGTGGTCGGCCTGTCGCTGATGGGCTTTACCTACGGGCCGCTGGGCACGGCGCTGGCCGAGATGTTCCCGACGGCTGTGCGCTATACCGGCGCTTCGCTGACCTTCAATCTCGGCGGCATCGTCGGGGCGTCGCTCGCGCCCTATGTCGCGACCTGGCTCGCGACGGAGAAGGGGCTCGCCTATGTCGGCTACTATCTCAGCCTCTCGGCCGCGTTGACGATCCTGGCGCTGCTCGGGGTCGGGGCGCTGGCCGGGCGTGACGCCAAAGATGCCAGTACAGTGCCGGCGGCGCACTGAGCCAGGTCAGCCGTCATCAACTCAGTTTGTTTTGGTCTCTGACGCGGGCATTTGCGATGACGATGATGCGTCGCATGATTGCGGTGAGAGCGACGATTGGCTTTTTTCCGTTTGCGATGAGGCGTGTGTAGGCGTCGCGCATGGCGGGGTCGTGCCTTGCGGCGGCCATTGCGGGCATGAACAGGGCGGCCTTGATTTCGGCCCTGCCGCCTCTGGTTGGGCGGTAGGCGTCTCGACTGCCGCTCTGGTTTGGATGAGGAGCCAGGCCTGCGAGTGCGGCGGCCTGGCGCCGGCTGATGCGTCCGAGCTCGGGCATGAGTGCGATGAGGGTGGCGGCGGTGGTCGTTCCGATGCCGCGGATGGAGCGCAAGGCCTGCTCGCTTCTGTCGGTGCGGGCGATGGTGCGCAGGGTCTCGGCGATGGTTTGCGCCAGGGCGGCGATCTGGGCTTTGAGGCAGTCGTGCAGGGCCTGGAGCGGGGCTTTGACCGGTTCGATGCCGGGAGCGTTGAGCCGGTTGGTGCAGGCCGTTCTCTGGGCGACGAGATCGGCTCTGGTCCGCACCAGGACCTGGAGGCGCTCGCGTGCCGGGGCGGGCGCCTGCCAGCGGATCAGCCGAGCGTGGCGCTCGGCGCCGTAGCGGGCAAGCGCCCTGGCATCGAGCGCATCGCTCTTCCCGAGCGTCCCATAGGAGCGGATGAAGGCCTTGACCTTGCGGGCATCGGCGCGATGGGCCGGGCAGCCGGCTGAGACGAGCGCCGCCAGCAGGGCGTCCTCATAGCCGCCCGTCGCCTCGCAGACGACGAGGCAGTCCGGGCCGAGCCCGGCTGCGAAGGCTGCCAGGGCCGAAGCCTCGTTAGGGAGACTGCCGAGGGTGTCGCCGCGGCTGTCGAAGACGACGATCCCGGCCTTGCCGACATCACAGCCGAGGAAACGGGAGGGTTCAGGGACCGTGGTGCAAACCGGCATCGGGAGCTATCCTCGAAGGGCTTGTGATTGTCTGCGGGCGTTCGGCTCATGCGAAGAGGCCCTGGCAACTCACCAAGCGTGACAAGGAAGCGACCCGCAACCTCGATGACGACGGGCGAAAGCCCTGGCTCGGGACGGTCGACGAGTCGCGTCTGGTCCGGCCGGCCAGCCGGACCAGACATCCCGCTCACGCGGAACAAAACCTCAATACCCCATCACAAACAGACAATGCTCGGGCTTGCAGGAGGAGGCTCCTGCAGCTGTTCCGGCATGAGATTCTCGGGTCTGCGCTTCGCTTCGCCCGAGAATGACGCCCGCACTCAACTCCGGGCTTGAAACCCGTCAGCCCATCGCGGCTTTCACCGTCTCGACGAGCTGCTTCATGGTGAAGGGCTTGGGCAGGAAGTGGAAGCTCTCGCCCTCCGGTAGGTTCTTGCGGAAGGCCTCCTCGGCATAGCCGGAGACGAAGACGACCTTGGTGTTCGGGTTGCGCTGGCGCAGCTCGCCCAGCAGCGTCGGGCCGTCCATCTCCGGCATCACGACGTCCGAGACGACGAGGTCGATCCGGCCATCGTTCTTCAGGAAGATGTCGAGTGCCTCGACACCGGAGGCGGCTTCGTGGACGGTGTAGCCGCGTGAGACCAGCATGCGGGCGTTGAGCGCGCGCACCGCGTCCTCGTCCTCGACCAGCAGGATGACGCCGGCGCCGGTGTGATCGGCGGCGAGCTTCTTCGGCGCTTCCTTGGCGGCGGCCTCGGCGGCGATCTCTTCCTGGCTCGGGACGTGGCGCGGGAGGAATATCTGGAAGGCCGTGCCCTTGCCGACGGTGGAATCGACGAAGACGTAGCCGCCGGTCTGCTTGACGATGCCGTAGACCATCGAGAGGCCGAGGCCCGTACCCTTGCCGACTTCCTTGGTGGTGAAGAACGGCTCGAAGATCTTGTCGAGATGCTCCTGCGGGATGCCGGTGCCGCTATCCTCGACCTCGAGCAGCACATAATCGTCGGTGGGCAGGGCGGCATGCCCGAAGCTCACGCAGTCCTCGCGGGCGACGTTGCGGGTGCGCACCGTCAGCTTGCCGCCATTGGGCATGGCATCGCGGGCGTTGACGGCGAGATTGACGATGACCTGCTCGAGCTGGCCGAGATCGGCCTTTACCGGCCAGAGGTCGCGGCCCTGGCGGACGTCGAGCGTCACCTTGTCGGCGACGACGCGCTTCAGCATCAGCGAGAGGTCGGACAGCACCTCGCCGAGCTCCAGCACCTGCGGGCGCAGGGTCTGGCGGCGCGAGAAGGCGAGCAGCTGCCTGACCAGCGCTGCGGCGCGGTAGGCGTTCTGCTTGATCTGCATGATGTCCGGGAAGGACGGATCGGTCGGCCGGTGGCTGGCGAGCAGGAACTCGGAGGCGTTGATGATGACCTGCAGCACGTTGTTGAAGTCGTGCGCGATGCCGCCGGCGAGCTGGCCGACGGCCTGCATCTTGCCCGCCTGGTCCATGTTGTCGCGCAGCTTGCGCTCGGCCGTGGTCTCGAGCGCGTAGACGATGGCGCGCTCGCCGTCGCCGTCCTCCGAGGCCGCGACGGGGGTGAGGTAGAGCTTGGCCGAGCGGCCATCCTCCCCGGCGAGCGTCAGGTCGAGTGGGTTCACGCCGGCGCTGCCGTCCACGACCTCCGCGAGGGCGCGCTCGAGGCCGGACTCGGGCGCGACCAGATCGTGGATCGTCTGTGGCTGCGCGCCGGCCGGCGTCAGACGGGCGAAGGCGGCGTTGGAGCGCAGGATCGCGCCGGTCTTGTCGACGGTCGCGATCGCCATCGGCGTCGAGTGGAAGAAGCGGGCGAAACGGACTTCGGCATCGCTGCCAACGTCGATGCCGGCCTCCCCGGAGGCCCGGTTGAGGACGAGGGTGCGGGAGGGGCCGGCGCGGCCATCCTGCCCGAAGGCGACCTGATGGTGCAGGCGCACGGGCAGGGGGGCGCCGTTGCGGCGCTTCAGGTCGACGTCGAGAACCTCGACGCGGACATCGCCCGGCTGACCACGGATCGCCTGGATCAGCGCGGCGGCGGCGGGCGTGCAGATGTCGTCGAGATGCAGGCCGCCCGAGCCGAAGCGGGCGAGATCGAAATCGAGCCAGCTCGACAGCGTGGCGTTGAGGTAGGAGACCTCGCTATCGGCATCGATCGAGATGAATCCCGCCGGTGCGTGGTCGAGATAGTCGATCGCGTGCTGGAGTTCCTGGAAGGCGTTCTCCTGCCGCTCGCGCTCAGGCGTGATGTCGGTGACCGACCAGAGCGTCGCATTGCGCGCCTCGCGACGGACCGGCGAGACGCGCACGCGGTACCAGCCGACCTCGCCGCGCCCGTTCAGGGCCGGCTCGAGGCGGACCTCCTCGATCAGGCGGCGGTTCTCGCGGGCTGCGGCCGCAAGCCGGTAGATCGCCTCCGAGACATCGGCGCGGCCGGTGAGCAGCCGCCCGACCGGCTTGATGTCGTTCGCGCCGGTGGCGCCCGCCAGCGCGAGGTAGGTCTCGTTGGCGTAGACGATGTCGTTCTCGCCTTCGGTCACGACGATGCCTTCATCGGCGGCGTCGACGATCGTCTTGGTCAGGTCGTTGCGGGCGGCGCGGCCGGAGAACTGGACCAGGCCGATGGCGAAGGCGAAGAGGCCGAAGACGCCGACAACGGACAGAATGGCCAGCAGGCCGAGGATGAGCGGCTGCGCCCATTCGTTGGCGATGAAGCCGAGCGCGATGGCGGCGCCGACCAGCAGGCCCGCGACCAGCAGGATGACGCCGATATGGCCCGGCTTGTCGGAGCGATCGATCGTTGTGGTCGCCGTGGTGCCGCTCATGCGGTGAAGTCCGTTCCCTTGCGGCCGCGCCGAAAATTCGCGGCCAACCTTCCTTCGCATCCGTGCCGAGTTAGGCGCGCCGACCCTTCAGGCGCAAGACGTAACCGATGACTTCCGCCACCGCCTGATAGTGTTCGACAGGAATTTCTTCGTCGATGCGGACGGTAGCATAGAGCGCACGCGCCAGCGGTGGGTTCTCGATGATCGGCACGCGATGCTCGCCGGCGACCTCGCGGATCTTCAGCGCCATGGTATCGACGCCCTTGGCCAGGCAGAGCGGGGCGGCCATGCCGGGCTCGTATTGCAGGGCGACGGCGAAGTGGGTCGGGTTGGTGATGATCACGGTGGCCTTCGGCACGGCCGCCATCATGCGCTTGCGCACGCGCTGGGAGCGGATCTGACGCAGCTTGGCCTTGATCTCGGGATTGCCTTCGGAGTTCTTGAACTCGTCCTTGAGCTCCTGCTTCGTCATCTTCTGGCGCTGGTACCAGGAGAAGCGCTGCCAGCCGAAGTCGCCGATGGCGACGATGGCGAAGAGCGCGAGCACGGAGCCCATCAGCTTGATGGCGAGCGTGAGCGTTGCCGGCATCAGGGCAGCGACGTTCATCTGCACGAAGGCTTCGAGCCGGTCGTGCTGGTTCCAGAGCGTGAACCAGACCACGGCGCCGATCAGCGCCGTCTTGGCGAGGCCCTTGGCGAAATTGACCCAGGCTTCCTTGCCGAACATGCGCTTGGCGCCGGCCATCGGAGAGAGGCGGCTGAACTTCGGCATCAGCGGCTCGAAGGTCCAGAGCGGCTTGTGCTGGAGCATGGCGCCCACGAGCCCGGCGCAGAGGATGAACGCGAAGGGCATGCCGAGCGCCATGAAGCCGGTCAGCACGCCCTGCCGCGTGACCTGCATGAAGGCTGCGCCATCGGAGGGAACCTGATGGGCGTTCATCAGGAAGGAGCGCAGCGACAGCATGGCGTCACGGGCCGACCAGCCGGCGGCCACCAGCAAGGCGAGGGTGAAGCCGCTGAGCACGAAGAACGTGCCGATTTCCTGCGATTTGGGTACGTCGCCCTTGTCGGTGGCCTCGTCCAGCTTTCGCTGTGTCGGGTCTTCTGTCCTGTCTTCGTTTTCGGCATCTTCGGACATGGCGCCCTCAATTGCCGGTGAACTGGCGCAGGAAGGCGCCGAGATCGTTCAGGAAGACGCTCATCATCACACTGACGACGACGAGCAGGACGAGCATGCCGCCAATGATCGAGGCCGGCACGGCGAGGAAGAAGACCTGCAACTGCGGCATCATCCGCGCCAGCACGCCCAGCCCGAGATTGAACAGCAGGCCGAAGACGAGGAAGGGCGCCGAGATCTGGATCGCCAGGGCAAAGCCGCGCGCCGCCGACTGCACCGCGAGCGTCAGGATGTCCGTGAGATCGGGCACGCCGCCGGGCGGCAGCAGGCGGTAGCTCTCGTGGATCGCGGCGATGGCGACGTGGTGCAGGTCCGTCGTCAGGACCAGCGTGATGCCGAGCATGGTCAGGAAGTTGCCGATCGACGGGTTCTGCATGCCGCCGGTCGGGTCGACCGTCATGGCGAAGCCGAGGCCCATGGTCTGCGCGACGAGCGTGCCGGCCGTCTGCAGGCAGGCCATCACCAGCCGGGCGCAGACCCCGATGATCAGGCCGACCAGCAATTCGCCGATCAGGAGCGTGACGACGCCGGAGATGTCGGCGGGGATACGCAGGGAAGGGCGCGCCACGGGCAGGATCATCAGCGCGATGAAAAAGGCGAGTGAGAGCCGGCCGCGCGAGAAGATGAAGCGCTCGCCGATGCCCGGCATGAGCATGACGAGCGTGCCGACGCGCGCGAAGACGAGCACGAAAATGGCGCTGAGCTCGGGCAGGATCGCGATCTGCATCGTGCCGCAGGCACCCTTACGCCAGCGCGGGTGCCGCGAGGCTGCTCCGGCCAGGGCCGGCTGCAGTCGCGACAGGCTCATCCGCCCGTGGCGATTCGGACGGCGACTCGCCCCATATAACCCGCCAGCGCGTCACCCATGAACGGCAGAAACAGCAGCAGCGCGGCAAAGACCGCGACGATCTTCGGAACGAAGACCAGCGTCTGCTCCTGGATCTGCGTCAGCGCCTGGACCAGCGAGACGACGAGGCCGACGACGAGCGCGATCACCATCAGCGGCCCACCGACCTTGAGGAAGACGACGATGCCGTCGCGGGCGACGTCGAGAATGGCTCCGGAGGTCATGATGTTCGTCCGATCGCTGTGTGCATAGGTTTGTTGGGTTTCCCAGCCGTCAGACCGGCATCCGCATGATTTCCTCATAGGCCGCGATGACGCGGTCGCGCACCGCGACCAGCGTCTCGATCGCAGCCTCGCTCTCGGCGACCGCGGTCACGACATTGACGATGTCGGCCCGCCCGCCGGCGACGCTCGCCGTCTGGGTGTCGGCCTTGCGGCCGGCATCGGCGGTGGCGTCGATCGCCTTGCCCAGCAGAGCGGAGAAATCCGGCCCGGCGGCTTCCGCGCCGCCCAGGGCGGGCGGCTTGCGCATCAGATTTCCGGCGCCCATCCCCTGGATGGAGGCATAGGCTCCCGCGGCGAAGCTGGACGTGGCCATGGCGTGCTAACCCTTCAGGCGCGCAGGATGTCGATGGTGCGCTGGATCATCCGGCGCGTCGAAGAGATCAGGTTGAGGTTGGCCTCGTAGCTGCGCTGGGCCTCCCGCATGTCGACCATCTCGACCAGCGAGTTGACGTTGGGCATCGCGACGTCGCCCTTGGCGTCGGCGGCCGGGTTGCCCGGCTCGTGCTTGACCTTGAAGGCGCTCTGGTCACGCTGGACCTTGCCGAGCGCGACGAGCTGGGCGTCGAGACTGCGGTCGAAATGACGCTGGAAGGTCGGGACCTTGCGGCGGTAGGGGTCGGCGCCGGCGCGCTCGGGGCCGGAATCTGCGTTGGCGATGTTCTCGGAGATGACGCGCATCCGGCCTGACTGGCTGCGCAGGCCGGAGGCGGCGATGGCGATGCTCTTGATCAGGTCCATGACTCAGCGACCCTTGCCGATCGCGATCTTCATCAGGCCGAGACCCTTGCTGTAGAGCGAGGCGGCCAGCTGGTAGTCGGACTGGTTCTGCGCGACCTTGAGCATCTCGTCCTCGAGGTTCACGGCATTGCCGTTCGGGGTGGTCTCGAAGCGGGGGGCGCCGGTGCCGTCGAAGCCGCCATTGGCTGTGGACAGGCTCATATGCCCGACGCTGGTGCGGGCAAGCGCGACGCCGGCGCGAGCCGGGTCGACACTCGGCGGCTTGAGGTCGGCCGGGCGGAAGCCGGGGCTGTCGGCGTTGGCGACGTTTTCGGAGAGGATCTTCTGGCGCGATTGCTGGTATTGCATGCGCAGCTTCAGCGCCTGCATCAGGCCGCCACCGATGCTCAAGCCGTCATTCGCCATGGCTCCAGCCCCTCGTTCCGCTGCCGGTTACTAGGCAAATCCTGCCGGGCTCATGGTTAACAGCGGGTTAACCTCCTTGCATTTCGCAGGTGCGGTTAACCACGCGTTCACCATGTTTCCCGATAGTGAAAGCGTTATGCTATAGCCAAGGTGTTGAACCTCGTGCGGAACTTCGGCCGCCCGAGGCCGTCGTCGAAGATGAGGCAGACCTTGCAGAGCTTGTTCGGATTGGAACTCTCGACCGCGCAGAAGGTGATCGTCGCCTCTGTCGTCATCCTTGTACTTCTCGCCCTGCTCGGACTTTTCGTGCGACAGATCCAGGGCGGCCGGCTGCGCCTGCGCGGCCAGGCCGGGGGGCGCCAGCGCCAACCCCGGCTCGGCGTCGTCGACACTTACGATCTCGACCGCCAGCGGCAGCTCGTACTGATCCGGCGCGACAACATCGAACACCTCGTCATGATCGGCGGCGCCTCCGACGTCGTCGTCGAGACCAATATCATGCGCAGCGGGGGCAGGGCGGCGTCTCCGAGCTACGTCGATACGGCGATGCCGGACCGTCCGCTGCCGCCATTCGACACGCTCGTTCCTCCGGCCGAGCCCGCGCTGCGAACCGGCGAGGATGTCCGCAAGGCCGGCGCGATCGTCGAAGCGCCCGATGTCCTGCCGCCGTTGCCGAGCCGCCCGTCCTCGGCTCACGGCGACATTGCCGCCGCTGCAGCAGCCAGCGCCGGTGTTGCCGCTGCTCTCGGCTTCCCCGATTCGGAACCGCCGCCGGCACCGGCAAAGCCCGTTGCGCCTCCGCCGCCGCTGCCGATGACATCCGTCACGACCGGGCCGGCGCCGAGCTTCGCACGCGAGCATGCTCCGGCCCCGGCCGTCAGCGCCGGTGAGCTCGACGACATGACGCGCCAGCTCGAGGAGGCGCTGAAGCGCCCCTTCTCGGCCGTGCGCCCCGCCAATCTTCCGGGCGAGCCCCCGCAGGAAAGCATGGCTCCGCCGGTGAGATCGCCCGCCGCAGCGCTCAAGCCTGCCGAGAAGCCCGTCGTCGAAGCGCCGAAGCCTGCCCTAGAGCCGTTCCAGCCCGTGGCGCAGCCACCGATACCGGAGTTCAAGCCGGAATTCAGGCCTGAGCCGAAGACCGAGTTCAAGCCGGAGCCTGCGCCCATCCCGACGCCGACCCTTGCCCCTGCGCCGCGCCAGCCGATGCTCGCCAGCGACGTCGAGGCAGAACTGGCGGCTGCGCTCGGCCTGACGCCGGAGCGTGCGACTCCGACGGCCTTCGCACCCGTTCCCAAGGTGCCGGAGCCCAAGGCATCCGAAGCCAAGGCTCCCGAAGCCAAGGCTGCCGAGGTGAATACGCCCGAACCCAAGCCCGCCGAGGCGAAGGTCTCGGAGCCGACCAAGCCGGAGCCACAGCCGGCGGACGTTCCCGAGCCTGCCGTCGAGGCCAAGCCGGTGTCCGGCGAGTCTGGGTCGCTCATCGACACTGACGAACTCGATGAAGCCTTTGCCGCCGTCGAGAAGCCCGCGCCCGAGGCGAAGCCGAAGGCCGACAAGCCGGCCGAGACGGAATCGAAGGAAATCGACCCGTTCTCGGTCGATGCCATCGAAGCCGAGTTCGCTCGTCTGCTCGGGCGCGATCCCAAGGCGAAATCCTGAGCGGATAGCGAGCTGAAGGCTGTCGCCAGTCTGGCGGCGGCGACCATCAACAGGAATGTCGGGGCTCCGGCCTGCAGGCGCCGCGCAACCGTTGCGCGGCGTTTTCCCGCGACTAGCTTCGTGCTGTCCGATCGCGTGAGTCGGACGTAGCAACGGCCGCGCGTGACACCCAGTTCCAGACCCGTGAGACGCTATCGATATGGCCGCGCCGCGCTGGCCGCGATGGTGCTGCTCACCCTGCAGGCCAGCCCGGCGCTGGCGCAGACGCTGTCGCTCGATCTCGGGCAGGGCGGAGGCGTCGCCGAGCGGGCGCTTCAGCTCATCGCCGTCATCACGGTGCTGTCGCTGGCGCCGTCGATCCTGATCATGGTGACGTCGTTCACCCGGATCGTGGTGGTGCTGTCGTTGCTGCGCTCGGCGCTGGGCACGCAGACGGCGCCGCCGAATGCCGTGATCATCGGGCTCTCGCTGTTCCTGACCGGCTTCGTCATGGCGCCTACGCTGCGCGAGGCCTACACAAATGCGGTGCAGCCGCTGGTCGCGGGGCAGATCCAGCCGCAGGAGGCCTATAACCGCGGCGTGGTGCCCTTCAAGACCTTCATGCTCCGGCATGTCCGCGAGAAGGATTTGTCGCTCTTCCTCGACATGTCGCAGGGCCCGCGGCCGCAGCAGCCGCAGGATGTCGGCGTCGAGGTGCTGGTGCCGGCCTTCATGATCTCGGAGCTGCGGCGTGCCTTCGAGATCGGCTTCCTGCTGTTCGTGCCCTTCCTGATCATCGACCTCGTCGTCGCCTCGATCCTGATGTCGGTGGGCATGATGATGCTGCCGCCGGTGACGGTGGCGCTGCCGTTCAAGCTGATCTTCTTCGTGCTGGTCGACGGTTGGGGGCTGGTGACCAGTTCGTTGGTCAAGAGCTACGGCGTCGGGGGGTGACGAGCAGGGTCGTCAGCGCTTCCTTGCGATTTCATAGACCCGCGACCGTTCGCGCTTGCCGATCACGACGACGACGATCGGAACCTCTTCGTCCTCGACACGGTAGACCAGCCGGTAGCCGGCGGCGCGTAGCTTGATCTTGTAATGGTCGGGCAGGCCGTGAAGAGCATCGGCCTGCACGCGAGGATTCATCAGCCGCTCGGCCAGTTTCCTCTTGAACTGCTCGCGCAGGGTCGCGCCAAGCTTGTCCCACTCCTTCCGTGCCGAGGGCAGGAATGCGAGCCTATAGGTCGTCAAGGCTGACGGGCTCGCTCTTCTCGTTCGCCCGCGCCTTGGCGACCTCTATGAGTGCCTGATCGTCAAGCGCGTCCATCATCGCCTCATAGGTCTCGGCGGGTACCATATAGGCCATGACACGATTGTGGTTCAGGATCGCGATGGGGTTGCCCCGCGCGCCGGCGACGACGGCGGTCGGATTCTTCTTGAGATCGGAAACGCTGACCGCGATCTCCGCTTCGACACGTTGCATGGTCCGACCTCCGGCTATCCTGAAGCAGGAGTTTTATATAGCACGAAATTTAGACCTATGTAGCGCTCTATTTAGGTTCGGCCGAGTCCTTCAGCTCACCACGACACGACCGCGCTGGACGCGCAGGCTGAGCGAGCCGTTCTTGAGCGCCAGCGCCTTCTCGCCGAAGACTTCCCGCCGCCAGCCCTTGAGCGCGGGCACGTCCGAAAGCTCGTCGGACGCGATGGCCTCCAGGTCGTCGCTGGTGGCGATGATCTTCGGCGCGACGCGCTCGGCATCGGCAACCGCCTTGAGCAGCACCTTGAGCAGGTCGAGCACGGCACCGTTGGTCGGCCGGCCGCGCTCGCGCTCCAGCCGAGGCAGGGTCTTCGGATCGATGTCCGCGGCGCGTTCGATCGCGGCAAGGACCTCGGCGCCGTTGCGCGAGCGCTCGAAGCCGTTGGGGACCGAGCGCAATTCCGCCAGCCCTTCCGTGGTGCGCGGGCCGCGCTGGACGATATCCATCAGCGCGTCGTCTTTCAGCACGCGCTGGCGCGGCACGTCGCGGGTCTGCGCCTCCCGCTCGCGCCAGGCGGCGAGCTCCATCAGGACCGGCAGCTCGCGCGGCTTGCGGACGCGGCCCTTCAGGCGAAGCCAGGCATTCTCCGGCTTGACCTCGTAGGTCCCGGGCGAGCTCAGCACCGCCATTTCCTCGGCAACCCAGCTCTCGCGGCCGCTGGCATCGAGATCGGCCTGCAGCGCGAGGTAGATATCGCGGAGATGGGTGACGTCCGACTCGGCATAGGAAAACTGAGCCTCGGTCAGCGGGCGCCGCGACCAGTCGGTGAAGCGCGAGGACTTGTCGATGCGGGCCTTGGCGAGGTCGTTGGCGAGCTGCTCGTAGCCGACCGAGTCGCCATAGCCGCAGACCATGGCGGCGACCTGCGTGTCGAATAGCGGGACGGGCAGCACCCGGCCGAGCAGCCAGACGATCTCGAGATCCTGCCGGGCGGCGTGGAAGACCTTCACCACGGCGTCGTTGACCATCAGCCCGAAGAAGGGGGCGAGATCGAGATCCGGCGCCAGCGGGTCGACCAGAACCGCCTCTTCCGGCGAAGCCAGCTGGATCAGGCACAGCTTCGGATAATAGGTCGTCTCGCGCAGGAACTCGGTGTCGACCGTCACGAAGGGATGGGCGGCAAGGCGATCGCAGGCGGCGGAGAGTTCAGCGGTGTCGGAGATCAGATGCATGGCTTTCGGCTCTTAGCAGACAGCGAGGCCGCATGTCGCGGGCGTTCTTGACATTCCGCGCCCGCGCGTGTGGTTAGCCTCAAGTTTCGGCTGGCGTTCGCGCCGGCACCCGACGCATTTCCGAAAGACCGATCCCGTGACCCTCCATCGCTATCGTTCCCACACCTGCGGCGCGCTCCGTGAGAGCGACATCGGCCAGAACGTGCGCCTGTCCGGCTGGTGCCATCGTATCCGCGACCATGGCGGCGTGCTCTTCATCGATCTGCGCGACCATTACGGCATGACGCAGGTCGTGATCGATCCGGATTCTCCGGCCTTCGCCGATGCCGAGACACTGCGCTCGGAATGGGTCGTGCGCATTGACGGCAAGGTCAAGGCCCGTCTCGCCGGTACCGAGAACGCCAATCTGCCGACCGGTGCGGTCGAGGTCTTCGCGACAGGGATCGAGGTGCTCGGTCCTTCGGCCGAACTGCCGCTGCCGGTCTTCGGCGATCTCGAATATCCCGAGGATACCCGCCTCAAATACCGCTTCCTCGACCTGCGTCGTGAGAAGCTGCACAACAACATCATGCTGCGCACCAAGGTCATCGACTCCATGCGCCGCCGCATGAAGGATTCGGGCTTCTCCGAATTCCAGACCCCGATCCTGACCGCGTCCTCGCCGGAAGGCGCGCGCGACTTCCTCGTGCCGAGCCGCCTGCATCCCGGCAAGTTCTACGCGCTGCCGCAGGCGCCGCAGCAGTACAAGCAGCTCCTGATGATGGCGGGCTTCGACCGCTACTTCCAGATCGCGCCCTGCTTTCGCGACGAGGATCCGCGCGCCGACCGCCTGCCCGGCGAGTTCTACCAGCTCGACGTCGAGATGAGCTTCGTCGAGCAGGAGGACGTTTTCGCGACGATGGAGCCAGTCATCACCGGGGTGTTCGAGGAGTTCGCGGAGGGCAAATCCGTCACCCGCAACTGGCCGCGCATCCCCTATGCCGAGGCGATCGCCAAATACGGCTCCGACAAGCCGGACCTGCGCAACCCGCTCATCATGCAGGACGTTTCCGAGCATTTCCGCGGTTCGGGCTTCAAGGTTTTCGCGCGCATCCTCGAAGGCGAGAAGAACCGCGTCTGGGCTATCCCGGCGCCGGGCGGCGGCAGCAGAGCCTTCTGCGACCGGATGAACTCCTGGGCGCAGGGTGAGGGGCAGCCGGGTCTTGGCTACCTGATGATCAAGGAAGACGGCGAGGGCCAGGGGCCGATCGCCAACAACATCGGGCCGGAGCGGGTCGCTGCCATCGTCGCGCAGATGGGGCTGAAGGGCGGCGACGCCTGCTTCTTCGTCGCGGGCGATCCGGAGAAGTTCTACAAGTTTGGCGGCAACGCCCGCAACAAGGTCGGTTCCGAGCTTGGGCTGATCGACGAGAACGCCTACGCCTTCGCCTGGATCGTCGACTTCCCGATGTTCGAGTACAACGAAGACGAGAAGAAGGTCGATTTCTCGCACAACCCCTTCTCGATGCCGCAGGGCGGCTTGAAGGCGCTGACCGAGGAAGACCCGCTCTCGCTCAAGGCCTTCCAGTACGACATTGCCTGCAACGGCTACGAGCTGGCGTCCGGCGGCATCCGCAACCACCGCCCCGAGGCGATGGTGAAGGCCTTCGAGATCGCAGGCTATGGCGAGGAGACGGTGGTCGAGCGCTTCGGCGGCATGTATCGCGCGTTCCAGTACGGCGCCCCGCCGCATGGCGGCATGGCGGCCGGCATCGACCGCATCATCATGCTGCTGGCCGGCGCGACGAACCTGCGCGAGGTCGCACTCTTCCCGATGAACCAGCAGGCGGTCGACCTGCTGATGGGGGCACCGGCCGAGGCGTCGCCCAAGCAGCTTCGCGAGGCGCATCTGCGGATCAACGCTCCCGAGAAGAACGGCTGACATCGATGGCCTCTCTGCCAACCGGGCGGGCGCTTCCGCTCGCCTGCCTCCTTGCGCTGTCGCTCGGCGCCTGCGTCGCCGGCCATGCCGACACCAGCGCCGGACGCGCCTCGGCGCTGGCGACGACGGTGTCGCGGGCGAGCGCCTGCCGGGCCGGAACACCGCAGCGTGCGACGCTCGATCGCTTCCTCTCGGCCGAGAAGGCGCGCGGGGCGAGCGACGAGCAGCTGGCCGCGGCGCGCTCGGCCTATATCAGCGTCTCCGAAGCCGAGACGATCAATCAGGGCATCCGTCCAGAGCCCTGCACGGCTGAGGAACGGGCCGAGCTGAAGGAGCGGATGGGCCGCATCCGCGCCGGAAATTTCGACGCCTCCTGAGCTGCTGCCACGCCCAATGACGACCATCAAGCCATTCGCCACCGGGCTTCTGCTTATAGGCCTTGCCGGTTGCACGACCGTGGCGGGGTCGCTGCCTGGCACGGTCGAATATGCCGCCGCGACGGTTTCGCGCGCCTATGATTGCGGCCTGCGTGTCGACCGCAGCCGGATCATCGCCCGGCTCGACCGGCAGGATCGACAGCGCTTCGTCGAGGCCAATGCCGGCTATGCTGTGAAATCCTACAAGGCGCCGCATCGCTGCGACGCGAGCGAGCGCGAGCGCGTGCAGGGCGAGATCGGCACGCTCGCCCGCCGCTAGAGCCTGCTGGTTACGGACGGACCCACGCCGGAATGACGGCGCGTTGCCTTGGAAACGTGGCGTGCTCTGAAATTCGCTTGCGTCCGGCGACATGACGAGGCCACAAGGCCGCGATGCCCGCCGCCGCCATCACCGCCATCGTCGTCAGCTATGACAGCGCCGAGGTCCTTCCGGCCTGCCTCGATGCGCTGGCGGGGGAGGGCGTGCCGGCGATCGTCGTCGACAATGCAAGCGGCGACGAGAGCCGGAACATCGCTGCAAAGAAGGGCGCAAGCGTCATCGCCAATGCCCGCAACGAGGGTTATGGGCGCGGCAACAACATCGGTATCGCGGCAGCCGAAACTCCATTTGTGCTGATCGTCAATCCGGATCTGGAGCTGGGCGCCGGGGCTGCTGGGGCGCTGCTTGCTGCAGCCGAGCGGTATCCCGATGCCGGCATGCTGGCGCCGCGCATCGTCGAGCCGTCGGGGCGGATCTTCCTGCAGCCGCGCTCGCTGCTCTCGCCTGATCATCTCAACCGCAGTGGCGCGATGGTCGTGCCGGAGGGCGATGCCTGCCTGCCCTTCCTCTCTGGCGCCTGTCTCTTGATCCGGCGCGAGCTGTTCATGGCGCTCGGCGGTTTCGACCGCTCGATCTTCCTGTTCTACGAGGATGACGATCTGTGCCGGCGCATGCGCGATGCCGGCCATTCGCTGATCCATGTCCACGAGGCGGAGGCGCGGCATGGTCGTGGCCGCTCAAGCACGCCGTCGCCGCAACGCCGCTTCAAGGCGCGCTGGCATCTCGCCTGGTCGGAGCGCTACATCGCCCGCAAATACGGCCTGACGGAGCCCAGCCCGATCCGGATGCTGGAGAATCTCGGCAAGGCGGTGGGCTACGGCCTCCTTCTCAACCGCGAGAAGCTTTACGCACATGCCGGCTCGGTCGCGGGCGCGCGGGCCTGGCGGCGGGGCGAGACCGCGCTGGCGCATGAGGGGCTGGAGATGTTGCCATGATCGGGCGTGCCCCGCGCGTCGCCGAGGCGCTCGCTCATCCGCACAACAATTTCGGGCTGTTGCGGCTGGTGATGGCGGTGGCCGTGGTGATCTCGCATGCCTTCAGCGTCACCGATGGACGGGTCGAGCAGGAGCCCTGGTTCCAGACCACCGGCTTCACGCTGGGCGAGCATGCGGTCAACGGCTTCTTCGCGATCTCGGGTTTTCTGGTCACGATGAGCTTCCTGCGCCGCGGCTGGCGCGACTACGTGCTGGCGCGCCTGTTGCGGATCGCGCCCGGCCTGATCGCGGCGACGCTGGTCGTGGCGCTGTTGATCGGCGGGCTGATGACGACGCTCGACAAGGCCGCCTATTTGAGCGACCCACGACTCTGGCGCTTCATCAGCGCGACGCTGACCACCTTCAAGAGCGCCGCCGCTTTGCCAGGCGTATTCGAGGGCAACCCGCTGCAGTTCCCGATGGGAACGGTGTGGACGCTGAAATACGAGACGCTGTGCTATCTGGGCGTGCTCGTCGCGGGCATCGCCGGGCTGCTGGCAAAGCCGCGGATCGCATTGGCGGCCCTCGTGGTGCTCTCGCTGGCGGTGGTCCTGCGCGAAGTGCTGGCGCCCCATGGATCTAAGGGCTTGGAGACCGCGCTTCGCCTGCCGCTGATCTTTCTCGCAGGCGGCGTGATCTATCTCTATCGCGAGCGGGTGACGCTCTCGCTGCCACTGCTGGTGCTCGCCGTGCTCGCGCTCTTGCCGCTAGGCTTCACCCCGCTCTACAAGGCTGCGCTCTACCTAGTCACGGCCTGGGGCTCCCTGGTGCTCGCGCTCGCACCGGCGCTGACGCGCCGCTCGCTCGAGCCGCCGGCGGACCTGTCCTACGGTGTCTATCTCTACGGCTGGCCAGTGCAGCAGACCCTGCACGCGCTGTTCCCGAGCCTTGGCGCTGTCGCGCTGCTCTGGCCGTCGCTCGCCGCGACCGTCGTCATCGCCGCCTTGTCGTGGTTCCTGGTCGAGAAACCCGCGCTCGGCGTCAAGCGCCGGCTGCTGCGCGGCTCCTGAGCGCGGCGACGAACGCCTCGGTCCGCTCGCTCATCAGCAACGGCAGGAGCGGAACGAGCTCCTCGCGTGGCAACGCCCACCAGCGGGTTTCGAGGAGTGCTGCGACCGTCGCCTCGTCGAAGCGCAGCCTGACGAGGCGCGCCGGGTTGCCGGCGACGATCGCGTAGGGCGGCACATCGCGCGTCACCACCGCTCGCGCCGCGACCACGGCACCATGGCTGATGCGGACGCCGGACAGGATCATGCTCTGTGATCCCAGCCAGACGTCATGGCCGATCAGGACGTCGCCGCGCGTCGTGTCGTGGCCGGTCGTGCTCGCGGCTTCAGGCCAGAGGCCCGGCAGGGCCGGAAAGGGATAGGTCGTCGCCCAGTCGAGCCGGTGGTTGCCGCCGAGCAGGATTTCGACGCCGTCCGCGATCGAGCCGTAGCGGCCGATGGCGAGCCTGGCGCCGCTTTCCGGAAAGCGCACCTTCGGCCGGCCATAGGTATAGGCGCCGGCGACGAACTGGCCCGGCCGCCGGGCGATGAGATGCGCCAGATGCAGCCGGGTCTGATTGTCGGGGTTCAGCCGCTTGCGCAGCCAGCCGCGCGGGACGGACGACAGGCCCGCCCACCAGGATTGCAGGGCGGACGGGCGCCAGTCGCGATCTTCGGGCGCGACGGCGCCGTCATCAGTTGGTCGCATTTTCTTCACGCGAACCGGCGTCCACTTCGCTTGAAAATGCTTAGCTCACTGAGCATCGGCCTTGAGGTCGATCTTGTCGAAGATCTCGGTCGGCTCGGTCATGGTGATGACGTCGGCGAGGCCGAGGCCGGTCTGCGACTTGGCGCTCGCGGAGACATTGAGCGTGCCGGGCTTGGCGACGAAGCGCGCGACCGCGGCGGTCAACGTCTTGGCCGCGTCGGAAGGCCCGAGGATCGCCGCAAGGCCGAGGCTGGCGACCATCGTGAACTGCTGGCGGACATCCTCGACCTTGCGCTTCGACTTGCGTGCCTCGTTCTCGATCAGCTTCTCGGCGAGGCCGAAATTCTGCAGCTTGACCTGCAGGTTGCGCACCGTCGCACCGAGCATGGCGACCTGGGCGAGGGCGAGATCGCTGGAGAACAGGTCCTTGGTGACGTTGCCGAGCGCGCCGGACGCATCGAGCTGGACGAGGCCGGCGCTGCCGAGCGACAGCGTGCGGATCGCGATCTCGTTCTTCGCTGCCTCCCAGGCGAGGTCGAGCCTGGCCGAAAGATCGAGCGAGCGGATGCCCATCGCGATCATGTCCTTGGCGGCGGGATTGCCGCTGGCGTCGACGATCGGGGTGACCAGCTTGTCGATGGTCAGTGCGATGCTGGTCGGGATGCCGTTGAGCTGCTCGCCGGCCTTCAATTCGAAGGTGCCGAGCGACATCTTGATCGGGTCCTTTCCGGTGAGGACAGGGGGAGCATCGATCGAGATGCCTGCGAGCCGGACCGTGCCGATCGTCGGGATGAACCGGCGGAAATCGACCTCGTCGAGCGGCTTGTCGGGCTCGGTCAGTGCTGCCCTGAGCTCGCGGATGACAGGTGCGAAGGAGAAGCCGGAATAGCTGATCGAATCGACGCCGCCCTTGGCCGGGCCCGAGCTGAACTGGAAACCTTCGAGGGCGAAACCAGATTTGGCCGGCGTGCTCTCGCCGAAGGCCATGCGGGCGATCTTCATGTCGACCGTATCGGGCTTGGCGCCGGGCTTGGCATCGGATTTGGGCGGGGCCGAGACGGTCATGACGAAGTCGCGAGCTTCGCCGCTGCCGTATTCGAACATGTCGAACAGCGAGAGCATGGACAGGCCGAGGCGCTTTTCGGCGTCGCTCTTCCCAGCCGGCTTGGCATCGCTTCCGCCAGCCTTGTCGGCATCCTTCTTCTCGAGTTCCTCGGAAGCGGCGGCAAGCTGGCTGATGACCTCGAGCAGCGGCTCCGGCCCGACCTTGGCGGCGAAGCCGCGCCCGGTGGTCTTGCCGAGCGACATCTTGCCGGCCTTGCCCATGTCGAGGCTGTAGCCGTCCTGCTCGAAATTGCCGATCAGCGGCAGCATCGGCTCCTGGGTGCCCGGCGCGGCCTTCTCGGTCAGCACGCGCGCGCTCTGGCGCAGATCGAACGCGTCGAAGGCGGTGCGCTTCAGCACGCCCTTCATCGGTCCGGTGGCGGCGCCGTCGGCGGCGATCGAGCCGCTCGCCGATTCGCCGTGGCCGATCTTGCCCTCGCGGATGTCGGTGAAGCGGATGTCGCGATAGGTCGTGGTCTGCTTCTGGTCGCCGACCGTCTGCACCAGTGTCAACTCCGGCGCGCTGATCTCGCTGGCGGTCAACCGCCCTGCACGCGTAGCTGCCGAATCGCCGGCCGTGCCGCTGAACAGCGCCAGGAAGGCGTCCTTCTCCAGCGTCGAGCCCTTAATCGCGATCTTCGGTGCATTGATCACCAGCTTGCCGAGATCGATCCGGACGTTGTCGAGCTGGAAGTCGGCGGCCCAGACCGGCGATGCGAAGGCGATGAGGACGGCGGTCAGGGCCGTTCCAGTGAGGTGCATCGGCCGACGAAGGCGCGCAACGGTCATTCAGATCTCCTGCTTCTTTGGCCGGGCGAAACTGCCGCAAGCCGATGGCGAAAGAAAGCCGTCATGCGACGGGAAGCGGCATCCCGCATTCATATGATGACGAAAGACTTGACCGGAAGACAGACGGCGCTGCCATCTGCCGAAGATTCGCCATCGGCCGCACCTAGAGCTGACACGCGGCGATGGCCGCCATGGAGTTGGACGCGATGTATACCGTCAAGACCGCTTTCGCCGCTGTTCTTTTTGCCTTGATCGCGCTTGTGCCGGCGGCGGCGCAGAGCCAGCCCGCCGCGGCCGGCTCGGGGCTCGAATCGCTCGTCATCGTCAGCGGCGGCACGCGCCACGTTCTGCAGGTCGAGGTGATGCGCACGCCGGACCAGCGCGCGAAAGGGCTGATGTACCGCAACTACATGCCGGCGGATCGCGGCATGTTGTTCGATTTCGGCGCGAGCGAGCCGGTCGCGATGTGGATGCAGAACACCTATATCTCGCTCGACATGTTGTTCATCCGGGCCGATGGCACGATCGCGCGCATCGCCGAACGGACGGAACCGCTCTCGACCCGCACGATTCCATCCGGGGAACCGGTGCTGTCGGTGCTCGAGATCAACGGTGGCGTAAGCAAGCAGCTCGGGCTCAAGCCGGGCGACAAGGTCGAGCACGCGCTTTTCAAGCGTTGATCGATCCTCAGTCAACGGCTTTCGCTTGCGGGTCTGGCCCGTGGCATGATAGCGAACCGCAACGTTTGGAATGGTTCGTCGGGGTATAGCGCAGCCCGGTAGCGCATCTGCTTTGGGAGCAGAGGGTCCCAGGTTCGAATCCTGGTGCCCCGACCATCGTTCCAAATCTACGAAGCGGTTCGCGTCGCGAGCTGCACGAGATTTGGTGACGGCAGAGCGCTTTCATGACCGCACGCATCTATCGCCCGGCCCGCACCGCCATGCAGTCCGGCACTGCCAAGACCGAACGCTGGCTGCTCGAATACGAGCCGGAGCGGCCGCGCGAGATCGAGCCCCTGATGGGCTGGACCTCATCCTCGGACATGAAGAGCCAGCTCAAGCTCTGGTTCGACAACGAGCAGGACGCGGTCGCCTACGCCACGCGCAACGGCATCCCTTTCCGGGTCGAGAAGCCTCAGGAGGCCAAACGCCGCGCGCTCTCCTACTCCGATAATTTCAAGTATACCCGCGTCGGTCAGTGGACGCATTGAAGACGACAGGCGGGGGGCTTTCCCTTCGCCTCTCGGGCCCGTAGCTCAGATGGATAGAGCAGCAGCCTTCTAAGCTGCTGGTCGCTGGTTCGAATCCAGCCGGGCTCGCCATTGATTTCATTCCGGAGTTCTCGTTTTTCAACGAGGTATTCCGAGGAGGCGACGGCGCGTCATTCTGATTTGCGCCTCCGCTATCCGAGGCAAGAAGCATCGTCGCCTGTCAGTGGAATTCCACGTCCGCACCCATCCGGCGTGGGCGTCGCGATTACAGAAAATTCGAATGAAATCGATCCGCCAATCTTAGGGCCTGCGGGCCATGCTCCCGGCTGAACACCGAGGAGACGACATGGACATCTTTAGCATGCTGGGGCTGATCGGCTTCGCGGCGCTGGCCTACGCCTTCAAACTGGCCACAGAGAGCGTGACGTAAGTATCAGATCATCTGATCTGGCGCGGCCCATCGAGCGCGGTTAAGGAATGATTGACCTTTTACCGCTCGGGCCACGCCATGAAGATCGACATCGCCCTCAATCTCCTCGGCATCGTCGCCTTCGGCATGCTGGCTTACGCGATGCTGCTGGCCGTCAGAGGCCCGAGAGCAGAAGCCTGAACGAGGAGCCCTCCGGCTCGACCGGAACTTCGCGGCTCGCCTAGCGGCGCAACGCTTGTCCTGAGTGGGGGCGTCGCCTTCGGCTGGTCGCTGGCAGGGACGCCGCTCCGTGCCGCCGCCGCGCGCGAGCCGGGCTCGATCGCCTCTTCAGAATGAGTTGCTTTGCAGCGCGCCGATCGCTCGCCATTCGGCGCGGTGGCTCACGGTTTGGGCGGTGTCAGCCCCTGCAGCTCGATCGTGCCGAAGGACGGCATCGAATTCAGCTGTTTTTCGAGCGCTGCCGGATCGAGCGTCACCGGTTTATCCAGCCAGTAGGTGACCATCTGCGGGAAGGCGATCATCAGCGCGACCAGGATGAGCTGCAGCACGATCCAGGGAATCGAGCCCAGGTAGATGTCGCGGCTCTTCACCGTCGGCGGCGCGATGCCGCGCAGATAGAACAGCGCGAAGCCGAAAGGCGGGTGCATGAACGAGGTCTGGATGTTGGCGCAGATCAGGAGGGCGAACCAAATCAGGTTGATGTCGAGCTTCTCCGCCGCCGGCGCCAGCAGCGGGATGATGATGAAGGCGATCTCGAAGAAGTCGAGGAAGAAGGCGATGAAGAAGACGAACACCATGGTGAAGGACAGGAAGCCGACATGACCGCCCGGCAGCCCGGTGAGCATGTGCTCGATCCACTTGCCGCCGCCCACGCCCTGGAAGACAAGGCTGAAGACACGCGCGCCGATCAGGATCATCGTGACCATGGCGGTGATGCGCATGGTCGAGGACATCGCCTGGTAGGTCAGCTTCCAGCTCAGCGTGCGATACAGCGCCGCCAGCCCCAGCGCGCCGACCGCGCCCATCGCGCCGGCTTCCGTCGGCGTCGCCAGGCCCATGAAGATGGTGCCGAGCACGAGGAAGATCAGGGCGGCGGAGGGGACGATGCCGCGGATACACTTCCAGACCAGCGCCCAGCCCCGGAGCGTGCGGGCTTCCGGCGGCAAGGCCGGGATTGCGGCCGGCTTCACGATTGAGAGGATCATCACCCAGATGCAGAACAGCGCGACCTGCACGATGCTGGGGCCGATGGCGCCGGCATACATGTCGCCGACGGACTTGCCCATCACGTCGGCCAGCACCACGAGCACCAGCGAAGGCGGGATGAGCTGGGTGATCGTGCCCGATGCGGCGATGACACCGGTGGCGTGGCGCATGTCGTAGCCGTAGCGCATCATGACCGGCAGCGAGATCACGCCCATGGCGATGACCGAGGCGGCGACCGTGCCGGTGATCGCGCCGAGGATCGCGCCGACGAAGATGACGGCATAGGACAGGCCGCCCCGGATGCTGCCGAAGAGCTGGCCGATCGAGTCGAGCAGATCCTCGGCCAGGCCGCAGCGCTCCAGCACCGCGCCCATGAAGGTGAAGAACGGGATCGAGAGCAGCAGGTCGTTCGAGATGATCGAGAACAGCTGGAAGGTCAGGTTGCCCATGTAGTTATGGGTGATGACCCCCATCTCGATGGCGATGAAGCCGAAGAACAGGCCGACGGCCGCGAGCGAGAAGGCGGCGGGATAGCCGATCAGCAGAAAGACGATCAGCCCCCCGAACATCATGGGGCCGAGATTGGCGCGGATCGTGTCGATCATTGCAGCGGCTTCTCGTAAGCGTATTCGTGCTGATGGAAGCCGCGCAGCGCTGCGGCGCGCTTGATCATCTCGGAGATGCCCTGCAGCAGGATCAGCACGAAGCCGACGGGCAGGAGCAGGATGACGGGCCAGCGGATCAGGCCGCCGGCATTGTTGGAGGCTTCGTTCAGCGTCCAGGACTGGACGAACCACGGCCAGGTGAACCAGATCATCACGATGCACATCGGCAGCAGGAAGACCGCGCCGCCGAGCAGGTCGATCCAGTGCCGCGTCCGATCGGAGACCGAGCCGTAGAACAGGTCGACGCGGACATGCTCGTTGACCCTGAGCGTATAGGCCGAGCCGAGCAGGACCATGCCGGCGAACATGTACCACTGCAGTTCGAGCCAGGCGTTCGAGCTATAGGAGAGCAGGTAGCGGATCGTGGCGTTGCCGGCGCTGACCAGGCAGGCCAGCAGCACGAGCCAGCTCGCGATGACGCCGAGCCCGCCGCCGAGGCGGTCGATCAGCCGCGCCAGCGGCATCAGCTGCCGGCAGAAATACCAGGCGATCGCCACGGCGCCGGCCATGGCGCCAATGGTCGCAATCGCAAGCCAAAGCTTGAACATGAGCCCCCACGGCGACGACGTTTCTTCCCCGAACGCCGCTGCTAGCAGTTACGGGCTTAGCCGTTCCATGACGGGTTGTTGCTCAATCCATAGCCGCCACATAGCCGGCGGCTATGAGCTGTTCCTGCGTGCGCAGGCGATAGCCGACGGCAAGCTCCGTGACGATGTAGGCTGGCCGGGCCGGATCGGGCTCGATGCGGTTACGCAGCTTTTTCATCAGGATACGCAGGTATTGGACGTCCTCGTCCGGCTCCTGTGGCCAAAGCTCCCGCATCAGCTGGCGGTGGGTCAGCACGCTGCCGTGATGGACCGCGAGGATGCGCAGCAGCGCGAACTGCTTGGGCGAAAGTATGATCGTCGTCCCATCGCGGCTGACGAGGCGGCGCGCGATGTCGATCGACAGCCCGCCCGCCTTGACGACGGGCTCCGTCGTTTCCTGGCGGACGGCGCGCCGGAGCACCACGCGGGCCCGCGCCAGCAGTTCCGCCATGCCGAACGGCTTGACGATGTAGTCATCGGCGCCGCTCTCCAGGAGCTTGACCTTCTCCGCTTCCGACTTGCGCACCGACAGGACGATGATCGGGGCTTTCGACCAGCCGCGCAGCGCATCGACCACGGTTGCGCCATCGGCGTCGGGGAGCCCGAGATCGAGGACGACGAGATCGGGCTGGCGCATCACGGCCTCTTCCTGGGCCTGCCGGGCCGTCTCGGCCTCGGCCACGCGGAAGCCGTGCATCTCCAGCCCGGTGCGCAGGAAGCGGCGGATAGGCGCCTCGTCATCGACGACGAGGACGAGCGGCCCCGTCGCGAGGTTCGTCGTGGCGGCCGTATCACTCGTCATCAAGGTCACGTTGCCCCGTTTCCGCAACCGGCAGGACCATCCGTATGGTCGTGCCCAATCCTGGCCCCTGGCTCGTGGCGGCAATGCGCCCGCCACAGGCCTCGACGAAAACGCGCGCAATCGTCAAGCCCAGACCGCTGCCGCCGGCGATGTCGGCATGGCGATCGCCCCGATGGAAGCGCTCGAAGATCATGTCGGACTCGCCCGAGGCGAGGCCCGCGCCCTCGTCCCGGATGGCGAGGATGATCGCATCGTCTTCCCTCGCCGCGGAAACCGCGACCGTCCCGCCCGCAGGCGTGTATTTGGCGGCGTTCTCCAGCACATTCACCAATGCTTGGGCGACGAGCACCGGATCGACGCTGACGAGGGGCAGTTCCATGTCGAATTCACGCCGGACGGCATGGCCGTGCAGGCGGCTGGTAGCAAGATCGAGCGCATTGTTGACGATGTCCAGGGGATCGACCGTGTCGAGTCGGGGCTGAAGCGCGCCTGCGCGGATCCGCCCGAGGTCGAGGACATTCTGGATCAGCCGGTCGAGGCGGCCGGCCTCCTGCTCGATTCCGCCCGCCAGGGCCAGAAGCTCCGGCTGGTCGTCGAGCCCCGGAGCTGTCGCTAGCACGCTGGCCGACCCCATGATGCCGGCCAGCGGCGTGCGCAACTCGTGCGAGACCGATTCGACGAGGATGTCCCGTAAGGCGTCCGTGCGTTGCCGCAGGCGCCGCTCCTCCAGGATCCGGGAGAGCCCGAGCCGTTCGAGCGAACGGTTTCCTTCGGCGAGGACAGTCTGCAGGCGCTCCGGAAGGCCTTCCAGGGTGTCGCCAGACGTGCCGACCTCGACCGCGACGACCGCGCGGGCTTCGTCCGTGCCCGCCAGACGGCACAGCAGCCAGTGTCCGCCATCCGGCAGCTCGACGGCCAGCGTCGACGACGGGCCGGGCGCCTTCAGGAGAAGTTCCCTGGCCCGCACGGCCAGGGCTTCGGTGTTGTCCGGAGCGAACGGCGAATGAACCGTCGCGAGGCGGCCCGGCCCGGACATGGCGAACAGCGCCGCCGGCCTGCCGAGCGCCTGCGACACCTGCTCGGCAACGATGCGATAAACCGCGTCCACATCAGTCGCGACTGCGAGCGTGCTGCTGAGTTCGTAGATCCGCCTGATCGTCTGCTCGCGTTCCGTCGCCTGCAGCATCTGCCGCCTCAGCTTGCCGGCGAGCTGCCCCACGGTGAGGGCGACGACCAGCGAAGTGGTCAGGTCGATGATCTGCGGCGGCTCGAACACCAGGACGCTGAAGAGCGGCGGATAGAAGAGCGTCGTCATCAACGCGCCGAGCAAGGCGGCCATGACTGCCGGGCCGGTGCCGTAGCGCACCGCTGCAATGAGCACAGGCAGCATGTAGATCGCCGAGACGCTGTCGAGCGGGGCGAACCAGACGGCGATGCCAGCCAGTGCCGTGGCCAGGGCGACGAGCGCGGTGGTCTTCAGATACGGCAGGAGCGAACGCGAAGCGGCCATGTTTCTCGATAGCGCTCCCCCGCCACCGCGATCGTCGAAGGGCGACGAGGGAGGCGGGTCGGTCGAAACAGCAGCCGCAACCGCCGCCCCTGGCCTTAGATCTCGCCGTCGTGTCACGAGCGGGATGGTGCGGCATGGGTCGTTATGCTTGCCGGCTCGCGCCCCGCAGCGTAAACCGCCGCGGTTCGCCTTGATCGTGCCCGAAAGGCCCGGCATCCCCGCGGCGTTCCCGGCCATGCCGGTTTCGACATGAGCGCGGCCCGACGGCCGCGAGGATGGATGATGTTTTCGCTCACGCCAGCGATCGACCGGCTGACGACGTTCCTGACGGCCAGTCATGCGCGCGTCTGCGCGTTCCTGCTGCTGCTCTCGCTCGCCGCCTTCCTGCCGGGCTTCAGCACGTTGCAGCCGCTCGACCGCGACGAGCCGCGCTTCGCGCAGGCCAGCAAGCAGATGCTGGAGACCGGCGATTTCGTCGATATCCGCTTCCAGGACGAAGCCCGCCACAAGAAGCCGGTCGGGATCTACTGGCTGCAGAGTGCCGCGGTGAAGGCCGGCGAGGCGCTCGGCGTGCCGCAGGCGCGCACGCAGGTCTGGCTCTATCGCATCCCCTCGCTCATCGGCGCGATCGCGACGGTGCTGCTGAGCTATTGGGCGCTGCTCGCCTTCCTGGCGCGGCGCTACGCGCTGCTCGGTGCGTCATTGATGGCGGCGGCGGTGCTGCTCGGCGTCGAGGCCCGGATCGCCAAGACCGACGCCGTGCTCGCCGCCTGCGCCGTCGCCAGCATGGGCGCGCTGGCGCGGACCTGGCTCAACTGGACGCGCTCGCTCGCCTTCGTGCCGGACCGGCGCAACTGGCTGGTGTTCTGGGGCGCCACGGCGCTGGGACTTCTGATCAAGGGGCCGATCGTGCCGATGGTCTGGGGGCTCGCCATCCTCGTGCTGAGCGCAAGCCAGCGCTCCTTCCGCTGGCTGAAGCCGCTGCGCTTCGGGCCGGGGCTGCTGCTCTGCCTCGTCGTCGCGGTGCCCTGGTTCGTCGCGATCATGCTCAAGACCGGCGGCAGTTTCTTTGCCGAGAGCGTCGGGCAGGACATGCTCGGGAAGGTCTCCGAGGGGCAGGAGAAGCATTGGGGACCGCCGGGGCTCTATCTCCTCGTCTTCTTCGCGACTTATTGGCCGGCTGCGGCCTTCGCCGCGATGGCGGTGCCCTTCGCCTGGGTCAGGCGCAGGGAGCCGCAAATCCTGTTCCTGATCGCCTGGATCGTGCCGTCCTGGCTGGTGTTCGAGGCGGTGCCGACCAAGCTGCCGCATTACGTGCTGCCGCTCTATCCCGCGATCACGGCCCTGCTGCTGCTGGCGGTGATCAATGGCGGCATCGACCGCTACCGGCGCGGTGCCGTGGCGACGGCCTGCCTCGTCCTGATCGTGCCGCTGGCGCTGATGGGCGTCATTCTCTACGGCAACTGGACGCTCGACCAGACCTTGCCCTGGCTGGCGCTGCCCGGCTTCGCGCTGGTGCTGGCCGTGGCCATCGGCATCATCGCTGCGTTCGGGCGGCTCGACCTCGAGGGCGCGCTCTGGCGTTGCGTGCTGGCGAGCCTGTTGCTGACGGCTTCGGTCTATCCTTTCGCCATCGAAAGCCTGCGCTCGCTCAAGCTCTCGCCGCGGCTCGCCGAGGCGGCTCGGGCAGCCTGTCCCGATCCGGCCGTGCTGACGCTGGGCTATCGCGAGCCGAGCCTCGTCTTCCTGACCGGCACCAATCTCGCCATGGCGGCCAGCGGCGAGCAGGCCGCCGCCTTCCTGAACCAGCCCGGCTGCCGCGTCGCCTTCGTCGAGAAGCGCTACGCGGGTGAGTTCGAAGCCGCGATTACGTCGCAGTCGGTCAAGCCGCGCCTGCTCACGACGATCCGCGGCTTCAACCTCAATGGCGGCCGCAGGCTCGATATCGCCGTCTTCGCCAGGGAGCCGGGTTGAGAAACCCTTGCCCTATCGACTGAGCTGACGCAGTTTGCGGGCCGTTTTTCCGGATGATGCCGTTTTGACCGAAACCTCTTCCCACCCGCTGCTCAGTGTCGTCGTGCCCGTGCGCAACGAAGTCGGCAACATCGCGCCGCTCGTCGCCGATATCGAGAAGGCCTGCGCGGCGATCGGCCCCTTCGAAGTCGTCTACGTCAATGACGGCTCGACCGACGGCACCGCCGATGCGCTCGCGGAACTGGCGCATACGCGGCCTTGGCTGCGCGTCGTCACCCATGCCCAATCCTGCGGGCAGAGCGCGGCAGTGCGCAGCGGTGTGCGCCATGCCCGTTCCGCGATCGTGGCGACGCTCGACGGCGACGGCCAGAACGACCCGTCTTTCCTGCCGGAGATGGTGGCGACCTTGCAGAAGGGCGGGCTGCATGCCGGGCTGGTGCAGGGCCAGCGCGTCGGGCGCAAGGATACCGGCTTCAAGCGCTGGCAGTCGAAGATCGCCAATGGCGTGCGCGGACGCGTGCTCAAGGACGATACGCGCGACACCGGCTGCGGGCTGAAGTGCTTCCGGCGCGAGGCCTATCTCGCTTTGCCTTACTTCGATGCGCTGCATCGCTTCATGCCGGCGTTGATGGCGCGGGAGGGCTATCAGGTGCTGCATGCCGATGTGCGCGACCGGCCGCGGCTGACGGGCGTCTCGAATTACGGTTTCTTCGACCGGCTCTGGGTCGGCATCCTCGACCTCGCCGGCGTCTGGTGGTTGATCCGGCGGCGCAAGCGCGTGCCGCAGATCGTCTCGGAGACGATGTGATGCTGATCGACCTGCAGCAGACCATCGGGAATTATTTCCACGATGTCTTCGTCAACAAAATCGACTGGTGGGTGCTGCTCGGCGTCGTCGCGCAGGGCCTCTTCACCATGCGCTTCGTCGTGCAGTGGCTGGCGAGCGAGAAGGCGGGGCGCTCGGTCGTGCCGATGACCTTCTGGTGGTTCTCGATCGGCGGCGGCGCGCTGCTTCTGATGTATGCGCTCTACCGGCGCGACCCGGTCTTCATCCTCGGCCAGGGCTTCGGCGTCTTCGTCTATATCCGCAACCTGCAATTCGTGCTGCGCGCCAGGGCGCGCGGCGAGGATACGAATTCCGGGCCGGGCTAGGCAAAGCGCGTCATTCTCGGGTCAAGCCCGAGCATGACGGGAAACTCAGCTGCGTTGCGGCGTCGCCGGGTCTGCCGTCGCGCCCTGCGCAGGCGAGGGCAGGGTGTCGGGCTGCGGCGGTGGCTTGCGGATCGCGGCCGAGAGGCCGGGATAGCGCTCGCGATAGGCCTTCAGGAATTCCGAGACCGTATCGGCATTGGCGGTGGCGCGCGCCATTTCGCGGATGTCGGCGGCGCGGGAGCGATTGGCGCCGGTGACGAAGGCGAAGGTCCGGGCATCCGCGCTACGCGCCATCTTCGGCGCGAACTTGCTGCGCAGCCGATCGAGCGACAAAGCCTCGTTCGCCATCACATAGGAGACGCCGGCCCGCATCACGTCGGCGCGCTCGGGGTCCGTCAGGCCTGAGTCGCCGCGCCAGCTTTCGTCCAGAAGGCGCTCATAGGCCTCGCCGGCCTCGCGCCAGCGGCGTCCGGTCCAGTAGATATCGGCGCGCAGCCGGTCGACCTCGACGCCACGCTCGCTCTCGAGCATCTCCAACGCCTGATCGGTGCGGGAGAGATCGGAGAGCGCCTTGGCTTCCAACAGCAGCCGGGCTCGCTTGACGTCGGCGGGCAGTTCGACGAGCCGGGTCGCATTGAGCGCACGGACGGCCTCGGCCGGCTTGCCGTTCATCAGGTCGATCATCGCGAGCCGGGCGGCGACCGTGGAGCGGGCAGCCCCGCTCAGGCGACGATCCATCTGATAGCGCAGGATCTCGGCGGCCTGATCGAGCAGGTCGAGTTCGACAAGCCGGTCGCCGAGCAGGCGGGTGATCTCGTCGCCGCGCCGGCCGATCGGAAGGAATTCCTTGAAGTCATAGAACAGCGCCAAGGCCTCGATCCGGGGCAGGTTGCCGAGCCCGGAACCGCTGAACAGCTCGGCGAAGCGCTGCGCGGTCTCGTCATGCATGCGCCGGGTCAGCGGATCGTCGGGGAAGTTCTCGTTCGCCCGGCGCGCAACCATGAAAGCGTCGCGCCAGCGCTGCTGGTCGCCATAGAGCCGGCCGAGCTCGGCCAGCGCCTCGATCTCAAGCCGCCCGCCGCGCCAGATCACCGAGACCGTTTCCAGCCGGGCGATGGCCTCCTCGGGCTTGAGATCGGTTCGCTTCTCGGCGTCGGCCAGCCTGACAGCGCGCAATTGGGCCTCCGCCGCGACGGGCCGGCTCTTGGCCTCGAACAGCGATTTGTAGCCGTTCATCGCCGCTTCGGGCCGGCCGCTGGCGTCGTCCAGCATGGCCTGCAGCAAGGCGAGGCGCTCCTGGTCGAAACTACCGCGCGGCATGTCCGCGAGCGCCTGGATCTGCCGCTCGGCGATGCCCATGTCCTGCATGGCGAGTGCGGCGCGCGCCATCGCCTCGCGGAACTCGCCCTGGAGATCGGCGGGGTAGCGGTCGAGCGTGGCCTCGGCCCTGCGGAAGCCGACCAGAGCCTGGGCGTTCCGGTTCAGGCGCTGCTCGACCAGGGCGCGCCAGAGCCCGGTCTCGATGTCGTCCTTGATCAGCTCGGCATCGAAGGTGGCGATCGCATCCTGATTGCGGTGCATCTGCGCAGCGACGACGCCCTTCAGGAAAAGCGCCTCCCGGTTGGCGCGCATGGCCGTGTCGTCGGCCAGCATCGCTCCAAGCGGACCAGCGGCTTCGGGCATCATGCCGTTGGCGGCGTAGAAGCGGGCGAGCGTCAGCCGCGCCTCCGATTTGCGGCCGCGCGAAGCGTCGGTGACGTCGAGCATCAGCGCTCGGGCTCGGTCGCGCAGATTGCCGAGGCGCAGTTTCGCCCAGGCATCGGCATCGAGCAGCGGAGGCAATTCGGATTTCTCGACTTTCGCTTCCTGCTGCCTGGCGGGCTCGGCGACGTCGAGCGAGACGCTGAGACCGCCGGTGCGGCCGATGCGGACCTGCTCCGTGCCGGCCCGGACGGCGACGTCGTCCGAGCGCGGCTGGACGGCGAGGCCCTGCGCAGTCTCGAGCAAGCCGAACTCGACGAACTGATAGGGCTTCGGTGTCAGATGCACCGGGCCGATCGCGGTGGCCACGGCGACGGGCAGACCGGCGGGGCCGGATTCCAGCCAATGGATACCGGTCAGGCCGGCGAGCGGCAAGGCGACGATGGTCTGGCCGCGTTCGTCCATGCTGCGCTGCGGCTCGACCGGGGCGGCGGGCTTGCCGGCATCCCCGCCGAGATCGAGCGACCAGGCGTTGCCGTCGTCGAAGAACCGGGCGAGCGGCTGGCCGGCGAGGCGCAGGCGCACGAGCGTGACCCGGCCCTCGCGACTCACCGAACTGTCCTCGATCAGCTTCGGCAGCAAGCCGGTGAGGCGGGCGGGATCAATGGTGTCGCGGGTATCGAAGACCAGCGTCATCAGGCCGGCGTCGAGGAACGCCGCGGCGCCGGTCTGGCGGGGAAAGCGGAAATCGAGGCGGTTATCCCCGGCCGTGATGGCGACGGGCCCCGGAGGCGGCTCTGGAGCGATCGTCGCGGCCGCCGGCCGCGGGGCGGGCGCGGCCGGTTGCGTGGCCGGCTGAGCGGCGGCAGGCTTCGCGGCAGGCCCGGCGGAGGACGGGGCGGCTGTCGGCGCGGCGGGAGGCTGGGGCTTGTCGATATCCGGCAGCGACAGCGCTGCCGTCTTGGCGGGCCGCAGCAGGTCGACGACCAGCCCGGTCTCGTCGTTGAAGGTGCGGGACTGCCACTCCTTCGGGACGGAGAGGGTCAGCGTGAGCGCCTCCTTGCCGGCATCCAGCCCGGCGAGCGCGACGTCGGGCGGCAAGGCGGTGCGGATCTCGGCCGCCTCGACATTCATCGGCTTGTCGAAGACGAGCTTGAGCGTGCCGTCCGAAAGCTCGCTGGCGAGATTCGTCTCGGAAGGCGCCTTGAAGATCAGGCGCTCCAGCGTCGGCAGGCTGGCCGAGCGCATCGTCAGCACGGCCGGTGGCGCGGGCGGCTGGCGCGCAGCCGCCTTCGCCTTCGCCTCGGCCAGACGCAGCCGCTCGGTCAGTTCGGCGATGGCTTCCGGCGGGGGGCCGGGCATCACGCCGGCCCAGTTCTGCGGCAGCAGGTCGATGAAGGCCTTGTCGCCGGCCTCGATCAGGTTCGCCTTGTAGGGCTGGGTCAGAGCGAAGCGCATGCCGCGCCCGTCGGGATCGATACGGGCGACCGAAACATAGTTGGGCAGGTCGCGGGCGATGCGCGCGACATCGACCTGCACGGGGCTGCCGAAGGCGACGATCAGCACGCCGTTTGCGACGCGGATGCGGGTCTGCGTCGGCTCCTCGAAGGCAAGGGACAGGCGGCCGAAGCCCGCCGGCATCGTCTCGCCGCGCAAGGTCGCGCCGGCGGCGAGCGCGGGCGCGTCGAGGCCGGCGGCGAGCGCAAGAGCGGCCAGCCCGATACCGAAGGCGAGGGAACGCGACAAAGGCAAACCGGAATACTCGACCAAACGCGACAGCGGGCCCGTCGCATCCGGCAGACGCAACGGCCCTCGGGCACGCTAGCGCGTCAACCATAATGCGGTCTTAACGCGACGGTGCCGGCGAGCCGAATTCGAGTGGTCAGCGCTGCGGAGCGGGGGCGATCGCGGGCAGTTCGTTGCCGGGCAGGGCGGCTTCGTTCGCCACGCGCTCGAAGCTCGGCATGCGGCCGCTGGTCGCCAGCGCGATGGTGAGTTTCTCGGCGCGTTCCGGAGACATCGCGGCCAGCACTTCGGACATCTTGCGCGGGTTCATCTGCTGGACAACCGGGACGAGGACTTCGAGACCCAGCCTGTCGAAGACGCGTGCGGCGTCCTTCGGCTTCATCGCCTCATACATGATGACGAGGTTCTTGATCGCCTTCGTCTCCTCGACGGCGGCCTTCGCCCCCGGGGTGACCTTGTCCTCGAGGGTCTTGAGATCGCCGACGCGACCGTCGAGCTTCTTCTCCGCCGAGTCCAGCAGGCGCTCGCGCATTTCCAGTTCGCGCATGCGGCTGTCGAGCTCCTCGCGGCGCTCGCCGAGCCGTTCGAGGATGGCCTTCTCCGATGGCGACGCGGCCTTGGCCGTGCCGTTCATGATGCCGGCCTTGTTGTTGGGATTGGCGGCGCGGGCGGCCTCGGCCTTCGCCTCGGCGTCCTTCTTCTCCTGCTCCTTCTTCGGGTCGGGAGCCGGAACGGAACCTGTGGTCTCCGGATCGAAGAAGTCCGGCGCGTGGGCGCGCGCGATGATCTTCGCCAGGCCCCAGACCTCCTTCTCCGTCTTGGGCTTGCCGCCGGCGGCATTGGCGAAGACCGGTGGATCGGGCGGAATCTTGCCGGGTGCGGGCTCCGCCGTCCAGGCAAGCAGCTTCAGCGCCAGGAGTCCCATGGCGCCGAGGATCACTGCCGGCAGGAGGCGGGGTCTTTCGATCACGCAGCCTGTTCCTTGAGGCGGCGGGCGGCGCGGGCGCGGATGGCAGCGGCGGACTGTGCCGCGCTTTCAAGGCGGGAGACGGGCGCGGGCACCGGCTCGGCGGCCGGTGCGGCGTCCGGGCCGGACTTGGCGCCGACAAGGCTGGCGGCGCTGACGATCTGGCCGATGCGCTCCATCACGGCCTGACCGGCCTCGACCTGGGCGGCGAGATCGGCGGCGTAGCGCTCGGCCGTGCGCAGGCGCTCTTCCAGCGTGCGATCACAGTCGCCCAGCGTGTGCTTGAGACCGGCGATGGCGCGCTCGGCGTTGTCGGTGGCCGTGATGAGGGCACCGACCGTCTGGCGCATCCCGGCCTCGTCGGCCTTGAGGCGCTCGATGCGCCTCGTCAGGATGAAGCAGGTGATGATGGTGGCGACCAGGAGGCTGGCGACAAGCACGTCGGCGATGAGATTGATCATCATGGCATCCTTGCTCAGGTCGTGGCGCCGAGATGGCTGGCGAGGCTGTCGAAGGCGGCGAGCGTGGTCTTCGAACGCCGGAGCGGGCTGGTTACCTGGACGGCGATCTTGTCGTCGACGCGCCCGATCCGCCCTTCGGTGACGATGAAGTCCCCGCAGCGCAGCGAAACGGTCGAGTCCGGGCGGCTGTCGAACATCAGCGTGTCGCCGATCTCGAGCTTCATCACGCGCTTCAGCGGCATCTGCGTCTCGTGCAGCACGCAGGTGACGTCGACATCGGCCTGCCAGACTTCGGTCGCGAGGTGGTTCTCCCAGATCGGGTCGCGGCCCAGCTTCTCACCCATGAAGCTTTCGAGCAGCAATTCACGAATCGGCTCGATGGTGGCGTAGGGCAGGAGGATGTGCAGCGCGCCGCCGCGGCCCTCCATGTCGAACTTCAGTTCGACCCGGATGGCGGCGTTGGCGGGGCGGGAGATCGAGACGAAGCGCGGGTTGGATTCGACGCGGTCGACGGTGAAGCTCACGGGCGAAAGCGGCTTGAAGGCAGCTTCCGCGTCGCTCAGCACCAGCCCGATGACGCGGCGGATCAGGCGGATCTCGATCGAGGTGAACGGCCTGCCGTCGATGCGCGGCGCCGGCTGGCCGCGCTTGCCGCCGAACATTGCGTCCATAACCGAATAGGTCAGGGCCGATTCGATGGTGATCAGGCCGAAATTGTCCCACTCCTCGGCCTTGAATACCGAGAGCAGCGCCGGCTGCGAGATGGAGTTGATGTAGTCGCCGAAGCGCACCGAGCGGATGCTCTCCAGCGTGACCTCGACATTGTCCGTGAAGAAGTTGCGCAGGCTGGTCGAGAGCAGGCGCACGAGACGCTCGAAGATGATCTCAAGCATCGGCAGGCGCTCATAGGCGACCGAGCCCGAATCGACGATCGCCTGGATGCCGTTGCGGCCGTCCTTGTCGTCGCCGCTGGAGAAACCGAGCATCGTGTCGATTTCTTCTTGCGACATCAGGCGGTCGGTACCGCCTTCCTGCTCGCCATCCTCCTCGACGATATCAGGCATCGTGGTCCAGCCGGCCGCCATGCCTTCCGGCGTCAGCGGCTCGTCGGCCAGTGCGGGGTTGTCGCGCTCGGTGCTCATCGTTCCGCCGTCATCTCGTTCCGGAGCTCAGGGTATCCCGGCTCACTGCACCAGCAGTTCCTTGAACAGCACGGCGTCGACCTTGGCCGGGTAGACCGTCAGGTTGACGCGGCGCAGCAGCTCCTCCTTCAACCGGTACATGCCGGCCGAGCCTTCGAGATCGGAGGGGCGCAGTTCGCGCATGAAGACCTGGAAGGCGTCCTCGACACGCGGCAGCAGCGGCTTGACCTCTTCCGAGACCTTCACATCGCCGATCTCGAGCACGACCTTGATCTTCATCACCGGCTGGCGGTCCTGCTGGCCGCCATTGGACATGCCGATCATCATGTCCTTCATCTCGAGGAAGGTGGCGGGCTTCTTCGGCTTGGCGGCTTCGGCGGCGGCAAGCTGTTCGGCAGAGGGCTTCTTCAGGAAGAACCAGCCGCCTGCGCCGGCCGCGGCCAGCAGCACGACGCCGCCGATGATGAAGAGCTTCTTCTTGCTCTTCGGCGCCGCTTCGCCTGAGGCGCCTTCTTCCGTCTTGGCTTTCTTCGCCATCTCTTCCGCATCCCGGCCGTCGGGCGGCGTTCTGCCGTCCATGGCTCACCTTCGCCAATCACGGTTAACGCGTCGTTAAGGGCGGCAGAATTTGCCGGGTCGTTCTTGCCGATTTTGCAGGTCGTGCCGGGCTTCCGAGAGCTCCTTCCAGAAGGATAATCATTTTGATTTCAATATCTTGTTGAAATTAACCATGCTGGCACGGCGATTGCGGGAAGTCTGCCGTGGCGACTGCGCTGGGGAGCGTCGAGGTTGCCGCGGGACATGATCGGGAGTTGAGCCGTGGAGAACGCGCTTCTCATCGGCCTGTCGCGCCAGGTGGCTCTGGCGCGCGAGCTGGACGTCATCGCCAACAACATGGCGAACGTCGGCACCAATGGATTCAAGGCACGCAACGCGCGCTTCAACGAATTCATCATGCCGGGCGCAAAGGCGGATGCGTTCAAGCCGACCGATCGGCCGCTATCCTATGTCATCGACAACGGCACGCCGCTCGACCTGTCGCAGGGCGCGGTCGAACTCACGGGCAACCCGCTCGACGTCGCGCTGAAGGGCGACAACTACCTCGTCGTGCAGACGCCGAACGGCGAGCGCTATACAAGGGCGGGATCGCTGAGCATCGACCGGCAAGGCCGGCTCGTCACCCAGACCGGGCTGCCGGTGATGGGCGAATCCGGCCCGATCGCCTTCGGCTCCAGCGAATTTGCGATGCGCATCGCCGCCGACGGCACGGTGAGCAGCGACCAGGGCACGCGCGGCAAGCTTCGTCAGGTCCGCTTCGCCAATCCGGCCGCGCTGGTCAGCGAGGGCACCAACCTGTTCTCCTCGACGGTCGCCGCCCAGGCCGCCGGCCCCGAGGCGAGGCTCGAGCCCGGCGCGATCGAGCGCTCGAACGTCAAGGCCGTGGTCGAGTTGACCCGCCTGATGGAGGTGCAGCGCAACTACCAGAGCGTCGCCAACATGATCAGCAAATCCGATGAGCTGCGCAGCCGGGCGATCACGCGCCTGGCGGACCAGCAGGCCTGATAGCGGAAAGGAGCCAGCACCATGCGCGCCATGCAGACAGCCGCTACCGGCATGATGGCCCAGGAGATGAACGTTCAGGTCATCTCCAACAACATCGCCAACGTCCGGACCACCGGCTACAAACGCCAGCAGGTCCATTTCCAGGATCTGCTCTACGAAAACTTCCGGCGCGCCGGCTCGGCCACTTCGGATCAGAATACCCAGGCTCCGGCCGGCACCTTCATCGGCTCCGGCGTCAAGACGGTCTCGACCGGCCGCGTGATGACGCAGGGCAATATCAGCCCGACCGAGAAGCCCTACGACCTTGCCATCCGCGGCGAGGGCTTCTTCCGCGTCCGCATGCCGGACGGCCGCACCACCTATAGCCGCGACGGCTCCTTCGACCTCGACTCACAGGGGCAGCTCGTGACCCGCGACGGCTATCAGGTCGAGCCCGGCATCACCGTGCCCAACAACGCCACCAGCGTCAGCATCAACGCGCAGGGCATCGTCGAAGCCATGATGCCGGGGCAGACTGCACCGCAGCAGCTCGGCCAGATCCAGCTCGTGCGCTTCGTCAACAAGGTCGGCCTCGAGTCGATCGGCGACAACCTCTACATCGAGACCGCAGCGTCGGGGCAGCCGATCGATGGCTTCGGCGGCGGCGAGGGCTTCGGCACGCTGCAGCAGAACTACCTCGAAGAGGGCAACGTCCAGGCCGTGATGGAGCTCTCCTCCCTCATCGCGGCGCAGCGCGCCTATGAGATGAACTCCAAAGTCATCACCGCCGCCGACCAGATGATGTCGGCGACGACTCAGATGTTCCGCGGCTGACGGAGGGCTTCGCATCATGATCCGCCTCTCCCTCGCCGCCCTGTTGCTGTCGAGCGCCGCCGCGCTGGCCGCGCCTCAGCAGAGCCAGCATCATCCGCAACCCGCGCCAGTGGCGGTCGCATCCGCTGCCGCCTCCACCCCTGTGGCTCCCGCCGCCACGCTGCCGCGCAAGCTGCAGTTGCGTCCCGAGATCAATCTGGCGCGCGACCTCGTCACCTTCGGCGATCTCATTCCGGGCCTCGCCAGCGAAGCCGCCGCGACCGCCGCCTTCCGGGCACCGGGCCTGGGCGAGACCGGCACTATCCAGGTGGCGCGCATCGTCGAGGCCGCCCGAGCCGCCGGCATCGTCCGCGAGGTCTCGGAGCTGGAGAGCCAAGGCTTCGCACAGGTCGTCGTGACCCGCACCGCGCGCCGCATCACCGCCTCGGACCTCGAGGCGGCAGTAAAGGTCGGGCTGCAGGAGCGCTTCGGCGTCGATGCCCGTGTCTTCGCATTGTCGATCGATGGCGGGGCTCCGTCCATCGCGGTCGAGCCCGAGCTCACGGGCGACGTCAGCGTCCTCGACCTCTCCTTCGATGCCCGCTCGCGCCGTCTTCAGGCCCGGCTTGCGGTGCCCGGCAGCATGGCGATGCGGCTGAAGCCGCTGCGCATCTCCGGCCAGCTCGTCGAGACCGTCGAGGTCGTCGTGCCGAAGCGGCTGATCACTCGCGGCGAGACGCTCGGCAAGGACGATGTCGTGGTCGAGCGCCGCCCGCGCGACGGGCAGGGCGGCGAGATCATCGGCGACGCCCGCGCCGCCATCGACAAGGTCGCGCGCCGGGCTCTGCTCGCCGGCGTGCCGCTGCGCAGCGGCGACGTCCAGCGCGAGGAGATCGTCGCCAAGGGCGACCTCGTCACCATCGTCTACGAGGCACCGGGGCTGCTGATCACGCTCCGTGGCCGGGCCAGCGAGGCCGGCGCGATGGGCGACGTCGTCTCCGTCACCAATCCTCAATCCAAGCGCGTGCTGCAAGGCAAGGTCAGCGGCCCCGGGCGGGTTTCCGTCCAGCCCTCCGCCGCCGGCCGCATCGCAAGCGCCCAGTGACAGCCATGGAAACCGCCATGTACGCGCATCGTCTCGCCAAGCTCTCCGCATTGCTGATGCTCACCGCCTCGCTCGGCGCCTGCGGCATCGGCGACCGCCTCGCCAATGTCGGCCAGGCGCCGACGCTGTCGCCGGTCGATGATCCGACCGCCGCCAAGGGCTACAAGCCGGTGCAGATGCCGATGCCGGCGATGGAGCACGCTTCCTATGCGCCGAACTCGCTTTGGCGCACCGGATCGCGCGCCTTCTTCAAGGATCAGCGCGCCCGCAATGTCGGCGATCTCGTCACCGTCAAGGTCAAGGTGACCGACAAGGCCCAGCTCAACAACACGACGAAGCGCAGCCGCAAGAACGGCGAGGATTTCGGCGCCGACAACACCTTCGGCTTCGAGAACAAGCTCGACAAGTTCCTGCCGGACGGGGCCAAGTCGTCCTCGCTGCTGAAGCTGGATTCGGAAGGGTCGAGCGAGGGCGCCGGCTCGGTGAACCGTTCCGAGACCCTGGCGACCAATGTCGCGGCGGTCGTCACGCAGAACCTGCCCAACGGCAACCTCGTGATCGAGGGCAAGCAGGAGATCCGCGTCAACTTCGAGATCCGCGAGCTGATCGTCGCGGGCGTGATCCGGCCCGAGGACATCGAATCGGACAACACGATCGAGTCGACCAAGATCGCCCAGGCACGCATCGCATATGGCGGCCGCGGCCAGATCACCGATGTCCAGCAGCCGCGCTACGGCCAGCAGGTCATGGATATCCTGCTGCCCTTCTAACCCCTTTTCCGGAACCCGGACGGCGCGGAACGCTCCCCCTTGTCTCCGCGCCGGTTCGGCCGGCGGTCTCTCCCGAGCCGCCGACAGCCCCGGCCGCCCGCCACGCTCCCCAAGCCGACAAGCAGGCGGCCCGAAGCCCCGCGTTCTCCCGACGCGGGGCTTTTCCATCGAACGATAAAGATGCTCTCGCCGCACCGCTCCTCATTGTTGAGGGCCGGCGCCCGCATTGTCTGATCGCGCCTTGAGCGCACGCAGTTTCAGGGCAAGCTCATGGGCTTCTTCGATGTCGATGTCGGCCTTCCGAGCAACATCGCGCAACTGTGTGGAAAGCGCCTGTTCGCCGAGAAGCTCCGCCAGCGCGATCCGCAGGACGACGAACCGAGCTCGCTCTCGCCAGTCCAGGCTTTCATCCGCAAGGGCCAAGCCGCGATCGACCGTGCCCGCAGCGCCGGCAAAATCTAACGCGTCCGTCTGTGCGTCTGCGAGAGCCTCGATGACGCGAAGACTGTCCGGATCGATCCGACCGCCATGTTCGATGACCTTCCCCGCCCATCTCGGCTTGTTCGCCGCCCGGAGAAGCTCGGCCAAGCCTATGAGCAGATCGATATCGGTCCGGTCAGCGCGCAGGCCCTCGGCGAGAGCCCTCAGCGCTTCCCTGCGCCGGCCAAGCTGAAACAACGCCCAACCCTTGGCCGCGTAACGTGTCGATGTCGGCCCATGAGCTGCGATTGCCTCTTCCGCGTCCTCGAGTTGCCCGCGGTAGATGTCCTCGATCTCACGCGCGTCGCGGGTCGCTTTCTCGCCTGCCACGCGGTACCCGCGGTCGAGCAGCCCGTGATCGGGGTCGTCGACCGGCGGTATGTCGTTTGGAAAATGGCGACGGATCAGCATTCGAATGGCGAGGTTCCAAAGCTCGCCATAGAGGGGATCTTCCGATGGCTCGGGCCAAAGACCCCGCCGGAAAACGGGCGCAGCACGTCTCGGCCCATGCTGGAAGAAGAAGGCCTGGCAGTCTGCACGTGAACGAAGGTTTTCGACTCCTACGATGGTCTGCTTGATCGCCGAGGACGGAATAATGAGCGGCAAAGCGTTGATGGGTCCCTGCTCATCTGATCCCCCGTCAAACCGGAGAGACACGCCGCCATAGGCGCGCGCCATTTCCTGGCGTGTGTTGATGAGGCTGTAGTCCTTCGGGACCAGGGAATTCCAGAAGATCGCGGGACGTATGAATCCGCCTCGCTGGGCGGCGAAGCGGGTTCGTCCCCAATCCAGTGCGTCTATCGTGCGGGCGAGTTGGCTTGTCGCGGCTTGGCCCGGCCGTGCAAGGTCGGCCTGTCGCGCGTCGATCGCTTCTTCGAGGTCCTGCCAACTCGTCGCGAACGATATCGCGGATACGACTTTCTCCTCCCCCTCTTGGAAGCCGAACCATCGATCACGATCGAAAATGCGGTCCATTTCGGTTTTCTTGACGAAGAAGTCGAAGAAGCCTGCGTCGGACTTTCCGCGCTCGAAAAGGTCATCGAGATTCGAGAGCGTGAATGGAAACCGCAACCGCCGCCCCGCGCTGGAGTCGAAACGGTAGATCACACCGATACCATCTTCCACGTGAGTGTAGCTCGGGTACCGACGTGTCGCGAAGAAGCTCGCGATATCGATGCTTTCAGTAACGTCGAGAGACTCGGAGCTGAGGCCATATTGCTGGGCGATGATATTGCCGAGGCCAATGCCGGCTATGCCGATAACGCGATTCAGCATCTCGAGCCGGGCTGCGGCCTGTGGAGCAAAATTGCCGAGCCGGCCCGCATCGATCTTGGCGATGGGCGAAGCGTCCGAGAGATCGGCCACCAGAGGCCGAAAAATGGACGGCACCATGACGGGGTAGTCCTTCGTCTGCCCTCTATACAGATGTTCGGGCCGGTGCTGACCCGCCAGCCATTTCGTGAGGACGCCGATGTTCTCTGCCGGTGCGTCGAGGTCGAACATGCCGTTGGCCCCTGCAATCCGGCAGTCTGGACTGACTTCCGATGTGCAACCCAGAGTTTTATGGACGGGTCGTCGGTTTCTCAAGAGCGGCGGATTCGGAGCCTGGAAAGCGGAGCCGCAACTGGAGAAGAAAGCGGATTGACGCCAAGGGAGGCAAAGCCGGAAGAGGAAAATCTAGTAGGAGCCGCCGCGCTTCCCTAAGAGAATACCGCTGAAAGCAGCGCCACTGCCGCGCAAGGCGGCGCTGTCTTACGCGCCGCATCCTAGCTCGAACGAGGTCGCGCTCGCATTCGAGCATTTCATGGCATGTCTTCGTCAGGCGATGGACGCGTGGTCTGGGGATAGCCGGCCGTCGTGCCCGAACGAGAACGGCTGTTCTCGGGAAAAGACGGGGGGTGAGGCGAAGCTCATGCCTCTCCTACAAAAAACCCCACGACTTAAGGCGTGGGGCTTTCCGGATAGCGGCCGGCCGGTGCGCTTCAATCGTCGCGGAAGACGCGCTCGTTGCGCTCGTGGCGCTCCTGCGCTTCCAGCGAGAGCGTGGCGATCGGACGGGCTTCCAGGCGCTTCAGCGAGATCGGCTCGCCGGTCTCCTCGCAATAGCCGTAGGAATTGTCATCGATCCGGGCGATGGCGGCTTCGATCTTGGCAATGAGCTTGCGCTGGCGGTCGCGGGCGCGCAGCTCAATGGCGCGGTCGGTCTCGGACGAAGCCCTGTCGGCGATGTCGGGGTGATTCTCACTCTCGCTCTGGAGCGTGACGAGGGTCTCCTTCGCTTCCTTCAGGATCTCATCCTTCCAGGCGAGGAGCTTACCGCGGAAATACTCGCGTTGACGATCGTTCATGAACGGCTCGTCATCGCTCGGTTTATAATCCGCATCGAGGATGATCTGCTTCGACATGGGCGCGCTCTCTGAGTTGTCCGCTCACGCGCCCCTCGGCTTTGCCGCGGGAGGGTGAGCCGATTTCGCGTCCTTATAGCGATCCGTTTCAAGCGGAACAATCGCTTCCGACATGACTTCAACCGCTTCGTGATTTCCGCCGGCAAAAGGGCGGTTCCAGTCCGATTTCAGGCCGGATACGCCTCAATTCAGCGCCTGGATGGCGCGGGCGATTTCCGCCTCGACCAGCCGGGCGATCGGCTGGCGGTAATGCGTGTGATCGAAGAAGAGATTCGGGTCGTGCAATTCAGGCCTGTCGGCGCGCCAGTCGACGAGCGCCGTGCGCGGGCGTCGCGCCGCCAGATCGGCGAAAGCTGTGCGGCAGGCGGCATCGGCCGCTGCATCGCGCGAGCTTGGCTGAGGCAGCGCCGTGGCATAGGCGGGTGGTCGCACCAGAATCAGCGCGGTCTCGGCAGGTGCCGTGCTCATGAGCTTTTCCAGCGCGGCTGCGGCCGGAAAGGGGCCGTCGGTGTTGTTGCCGCCGGTTTCCTGGCGCTTTTCGAGCCGGACGCGAATCTCCGGGTTGGTGTCGTAGCCCAGCGCGCGGTAGTTCGCCTCGTAATCCCAGTATCCGTCGGGCGGGGCGCGTTCGGCCTTGCGCGAGGTCAGATAGGTGATCCGGCGCGAGAGCTCCTCGAGCAGATCGAAGCGCATCAAGCCGCCGAGATAGTCCGGCAGGCCGCGGCTCAGCAGCCAGAACGGGAAGGGCTTTTCATTGGGCAGGGCGGGGTTCGCGGTGCACCAGTAATTGTCGATGCCGATCACGAGCGCCTTTGCCGCGGGGGCACGATGGTGACGCAGGAACCAGTCGACCGTCGCCAGAACCTCCTTCGGCGTCGTGGCGGGCGCAATCAGCGAGACGAAGGGTATGCCGGTTCGCATACGCAACTCATCCGGCGAGACGATCTGGATGTGCGAATTGCCGAAGATCGCGCCGGTGAATTGCGGATCGCGGCCGCGGCTGGCTAGAGCCGTGCGTGGACCTTGCGGGCGCACGCCTTCCTTCAGCTTGAGCGGCGAGCGGCCGGAATCATAGGGGTCGAGCAGGAAGGCGACTGCCAGGAACGCGACCGAAAACAGCGCTGCCGCCACGAGCAGCGTCGCAATGAAGCTCGTCCACCTCGCCGCCTGAGCGGGCGCGGCGGCCGGCTCAGAACTGAAAGTAGATGAACTCATAATTGGCGTCTTCGCCGATCTTCAGCAGGATGATGACGAACAGGAGCCCCGCCAGAACGGCGAGCCAGCGCGCCGGCGGCAGCTTGTGGACGAGGTTCCAGGCGGTGGGGCCGATGATGGCGAAGGCAGCGGCCGGAATGAGGGCGCGCCATTTGAAGCCGGTCCCTGTCGGGGCGAGGCCGATCAGGCCCTTGTAGATCGTAAGCGCAGCGTCGAAATTCGCAGCGCGAAACAGCACCCAGCAGAACATCACGAAGACGAAGGTCAGAAGCCAGCCGAGCAGGGCGGGCATCGGCAGCCCGGCCCGGCGCCAGAACAGGGCGACGATCAGCGCGAGCCCATGCGCCACGCCCCAGGCCACGAATGTCAGGCCCGCGCCATGCCAGAGGCCACCGAGGGCCATGGTGGCGAAGAGCGCCCAGATCTGCGTCGGAAGGCCGCTGCGCGAGCCGCCGAGCGGGATGTAGAGATAGTCGCGCAGGAAGCGCGACAGCGTCATGTGCCAGCGCCGCCAGAAATCCTGGATGCTGGGCGAGCGATAGGGCGCCTCGAAGTTCTGCGGCAGAACGATGCCGAAGAGCAAAGCGAGACCGAGCGCCATGTCGGTGTAGCCGGAGAAGTCGAAATAAATCTGGAAGGTGAAGGCGAGCGTTCCCTGCCAGGCCTCGGCCATGCTGACGACCTTGCCCGCTGCCGCAGCGGCGAAGACCGGGTTGGCGTATTCGGCCAGCGGGTCGCCGATCAGCACCTTCTTGGCCAAGCCGAAGGTCAGCAGCATCAGGCCGCGTGCGATTCGCTCGGCAGCATCGGGGCGCTGATAGGGCCGCTCGTCGAGCTGGTGCATGATCTCTCGCCAGCGCACGAGCGGGCCGGCGAGCACCTGCGGGAAGAAGGCGATGTAGAGGGCATAGCGGACGATATCGTAGCGCGGCGCCTGCCCGCACCTGAGATCCGTCAGGTACATGATGTGGTGGAAGGTGAAGAAGGAGATGCCGAGCGGCAGCGCGATATCGAATTTCGGCGCCGGCAATCCCGGAATCATTCCAGCGAGATCGGCGAAGAAGTTGAAGTACTTGAACACTGCGAGGACGGCGAGGTTCAGCACGATCGCCAGTGTGATCAGCCCGCTCGACTTCGTCTTCTGGAAGGCCTCGGCGATCAGCCAGTTCAGCCCGATGGACAGGGCGAGCAACGGCAGGAAGCGCCAGTCCCAATAGCCGTAGAAGGCGAAGGACAGCACGACGAGAACCGGCAGCCGCCAGCGCGGCGCAAAGCGCTCGGCCAGCCAGTGCAGCGCGAGCGCCAGCGGCAGAAAGGCAAGCAGGAAAGCGAAGGAGTTGAACAGCATCCGGGCAGGGCAGATCAGAGGATGGCTGCCGCCTTAGACCATTATCCGGTGCGAGTCATGCCCGGGTGGCGATGCGCCGGGGCGTCACTCTCGGGCGGAGCGAAGCGCAGACCCGAGAAACTCATGCCTGAGCCTCTTTCGGCATGAGATGCTCGGGTCATGCCCGAGCATGACGCGCCCTGTGATTTTACAGCGGAATGTTGTCGTGCTTGCGCCAGGGCCGCTCGACGTTCTTGGTCCTGAGCATGGCGAGCGCGCGGGCAACGCGGCGTCGCGTCGAGTGCGGCATGATGACCTCGTCGACATAGCCGCGCTCGGCCGCGACGAAGGGGGACATGAAGCGGTCCTCATATTCCTTGGTCTGGCGCGCGATGGTCTCGGCGTCGCCGCCGCGGAAGATGATCTCGACCGCGCCCTTGGCGCCCATCACCGCGATCTGGGCCGTCGGCCAGGCGTAGTTGACGTCGGCGCCGATATGCTTGGAGGCCATCACGTCATAGGCGCCGCCGAAGGCCTTGCGGGTGATGATCGTCACCAGCGGCACGGTGCATTCCGAGTAGGCGTAGAGCAGCTTGGCGCCATGCTTGATCAGCCCCCCATATTCCTGCGCCGTGCCCGGCAGGAAGCCGGGAACGTCGACGAAGGTGACGATCGGGATCTCGAAGGCGTCGCAATAACGCACGAAGCGGGCCGCCTTGCGCGAGGCGTCGGAGTCGAGCACGCCGGCCAGCACCATCGGCTGGTTGGCGACGATGCCGACGGTGCGGCCCTCGATGCGCGCGAAGCCGGTGACGATGTTCTTGGCGTAGGCTTCCTGGATCTCGAAGAAATCGCCCTCGTCGACGGTCTTCTGGATGAGTTCCTTGATGTCGTAGGGCTTGTTCGGGTTGTCCGGGACGAGCGTATCGAGGCTCATGTCGACGCGATCGGGCACGTCGAATGACGGCCATTCCGGCACCCCGACGGTGTTGTTGGCCGGCAGGAAGTCGATCAGGCGGCGCACCTGCAAGAGCGCCTCGACGTCGTTCTCGAAGGAGCCGTCGGCGACCGAGGACTTGCTGGTATGAACCTTGGCGCCGCCAAGCTCTTCGGAGGTGACGGTCTCGTTGGTGACGGTCTTCACCACCTCCGGGCCGGTCACGAACATGTAGCTGGTGTCGCGGACCATGAAGATGAAGTCGGTCATCGCGGGGGAATAGACGTCGCCGCCGGCGCAGGGCCCCATGATGACGGAGATCTGCGGGATGACGCCCGAGGCCTGGACGTTGCGCTTGAAGACCTCGCCATAGCCGCCGAGTGCCGCGACGCCTTCCTGGATGCGGGCGCCGCCGGCATCGAACAGGCCGACGATCGGGGCGCGCATCTTCAGCGCCATGTCCTGGATCTTGGTGATCTTCTGGGCATGCGTCTCGGAGAGCGAGCCGCCGAAGACGGTGAAGTCCTTGGAGAAGACGAAGACGGTGCGGCCATTGACCGTGCCCCAGCCGGTGACGACGCCATCGCCGGGTATCTTTTCGCCCTTTTCCATGCCGAAGTCGACGCAGCGATGCTGCACGAACATGTCGAACTCCTCGAAGGAGTCCTTGTCGAGCAGAAGCTCGATGCGTTCGCGCGCCGTCAGCTTGCCGCGCTTGTGCTGCGCGTCGATCCGCCGTTCGCCGCCTCCCGATCGCGCGCCGGCGCGACGGTCTTCGAGCTGTTCGAGGATGTCCTTCATGGCGGCAAGCTCCGGGCGGAAATCGCGTCTCGAAGCCGGCTTAAGCGGCGCGACCGCCAGAGTCCATTACGACATTTGCTCAAGCGCGGAGCGGCATCATGCCGATCGCTCCGCCGGGTTACCGAGTTCGGTGTTCAGCCGGACGGCTTCCGTCACCAGAGCGGCTATGGTGTCTGGCGCGATCGAATCGCCTTCGTGCAGCTCCCAGGTCGCCATCTCGTATTTGCCGCCGGGTTTCAGCTGTGGCGCGATCTGTTGCAGACGCTTGCCGCGCCAGAAGCCGAAGAGCACGCGCTTCGCCTCGGCGCGGATCAGCAGGACGGGGCCGTTGGCGAAATAGACCAGATGGGTCCATTTGATGCGCTCTTCGACCGGGGCCGCGGCCAGTACGCCTTGCCGCAGATGCTCGACGAGGGCGCGCTGCCAGCCCGCCAGCGCGGCGACATAGCCGTCGGGTGAGGTTGCGGCCGGACCCATCGCCATATGGCCACCTCTCAATTTTCCATCAGGGCGATCGAACGATGATCCGACCCCTGCCTGTTCGAAAGCTCAACCCTTCGTCAACAACAGCACTGCGGCATCGAATTCGCGTCGGCGGATCGCGCGGCGCTCGGCCGCTTCCTCGTCCTGGCCCCAGACCGAGATCTGATAATCCTCGTCGAGATGCGCCGCCTGCCAGGCAGCCTCGGCATCGATCAGCCCGTTCGCGAGAGCGAGCAGAACGATGGTCGAGCCGGTCAGGGTCATGACGTTGTGGGCGCCAGCCAGAGCGACGGGCGTTGGGATATTCTCGACCTGCCGGGTAACGGCGGCGAGCGTCTCGGCCGGTTGCTCGGCGAAGACAACGCCTTCGGCCAGGATGAAGCGCCCGCCAATCAGCGCCTCGACGCCCTTCACGATGGGCTGCCAGACTTCATCCTGCCGCGCGACGAGCGCCTCTGGCTCGCCGGCGCGATAGCAGAGCGCATCGGATGCGGAATAGCGCACGATCTCGGCCCGAACGGCCTCCTGCTGATCCTCGACACCGTCCAGCGCCGAATTGACGAGGCGCGTCAGGGGCATCCGGGCCGGGTCGATCCGCTCGATCTGCTGCTCCCACTCGGCTGCGAGGGCCTGGGCGACAGCGCGGGAGCCGACAGCCAGCGGCTTGCGGGCCGGCGTGCGGGCGGTTCTGCCGTCGAGCGCGACATGGAACAGGCCGTCGCGCTCGAGCACGCCGGCTTCCTTGTAGAAGCGCGCGGGCAGGGGGTTGCGCATGGCCTGCTGGGCGGCCGCCACGGGATCCGGCTGGCTGGCGCCGGGCGAGCCGAAGCGGGCGAGGAAATCGTCTGTGGACATGGCCTCGCCATAGCGCATTCGCGCCGGGCTTGAAACCGGGCGCTTCAGGCGGCGCGGACGCGTCCGAGGAACTGCGCGACCTTGGCGTCGAGATGCGACGACTGAAGGGAGAGCTGGTCGGCGGAGTCGGCGATGTGGCTGGCGGCTTCGTCGGTCTCGGCGGCGACACGGCTGACGATGTCGATGTTGCCGGCCGCGGCGATCGTCTCGTCGGCCGCCTGGTTGCGGGAGGAGGCTTGCGATTTCGTAAACTCGACAAGCTCTGTGAACCGGATTGCTCGCGATGGTTGTAGTCTCTCAGCTGCGGAACCGATCCTGCCATGCCGGCTTGGCGCCGGGGAAGGGCAGGGCCGTCGCCGCATGCACGCCGCGAGCGATTGCGCGCGCCAGGACATCGGCCGCGGTGGTGCAGAGTTCGGTCAGGGCAAAGGCATCGGATGGCGCGCCGCTGTAGCCGGTTGCCGCTGCGAAGACGATGTCGCCATCGAGCGGGGCGTGGGCCGGACGCAAGGCGCGGGCGAGGCCGTCATGAGCCGCGAGGGCGAGGCGGCGCGCCTGTGCCTTGGTCAACACCGCGTCGGTCGCCACCAGCGCGATCGTCGTATTCTGCCCGGTGCCGCCCTTGAAGCGCAGAGCCGTGTCGGCCGGAGTGATGGTCGCCGGCCAGCCAAGCCCGCCGAATTCATCGCCGCGTTCGTAGGGAGCCGCCCAGAAATGCGGGCCGTCGCCGATCGTGGCAGTGCCGACGGCGTTGACGGCAACGAGGGCGCCGACGATCTGCCCGGTTGCGGCGCGGGCGCTGGCCGAGCCGATGCCGCCCTTCAGATTGGCGGTCGTCGCGCCGAAGCCGGCGCCTGCCGTGCCCAGCGCGAAGGTGGTGGAGGCTTCCGCGGCTGCGCGCGCGCCCAGCGCACGATAGGGCGTTTCGCCTTCGCCGCGCGCCCAGCGCTTCTCGCCGCCATTGATGAGGTCGAACAGGATGGCTTGCGGCACGATCGGAACGCGCAAGGCGCCCACCGGAAAGCCCCGTCCTTCGCGCGCCAGCCAGCTCATGACGCCGTCGGCCGCGCCCAGCCCCCAGGCCGATCCGCCGGAGAGCACGATCGCGTCGACATGCTCGACCGTCATCTCGGGAAGGAGGAGCGCCGTGTCGCGGGTGCCCGGTGCGCCGCCTAGCACGGCGGCGGAAGCGATCGTCGGGCGTTCGAATATGGCTGCGGTCACGCCGGTCGCTGCCGTTGCGTCATCTGCATGGCCGACGAGGACGCCGCGGATATCGGTGATGAGGTTATGCATGGGACGTCCGATGGCGAACCGAATCGCGCGGCGCGCGTTGGCCTCACATTACGATCTTTTCATCTTCGGGCCATTGCCGGGTCAGACAGCGGGGGGCAGGCTGACCCCATCGCCAATCGGCCTCGAGACCCGCTGAGCGACATACCGACTGGACTGCCTCAAGGGAGATTCCCATGAAACCAATCGCTCTCATCGCCGCGTCGTCGATCGCGATGCTGGCCGGCACCTTCGCCCTGGCACAGCCGCAACCGGTCCCGCCCGCAGGCGGCGACCAGAAACAGGAGCGCTCGGAGACCCGCGAGCAGCGCCGGACCGAATGGCGTGAGCGCCGCGCCGAGCGCGCCAAGGCGCGTCTCGACGAGCGGCTGGCGAGGGTGCGCACGGACCTCAAGCTCAAGCCCGAGCAGACGGCAGCTTTCGACAAGGTCGAGGCGCTCGTCAAACAGCGCAGCGAGCAGCGTGTCCAGCAATGGACGGCGATGCGGGAGGAGCGCGAGAAGCTGCGCCATGCCGATCTGATGGAGCGGCTCGACGCAGCCGCTAGCCGGCAGAGCGAGCGCGCGGCCCGATCGAAGGAGCTGGCCGATGCGGTTCGCCCGCTCTGGACCACGCTCAGCGACGAGCAGAAGACGGTGCTCCGCCGCTCCGTGCGCGAAGCCATGGCGGAAGGACAGGAGCGCTTCCGCGAGATGCGCGGCGGCGGGCAGCATGACGAGGATGATCGCGGGCCGCGCCGCTGGCGCGACCGGGACGACCGTCGCGACCGGGGCGGCTCCGACGACGACGAGTAAACCCCGCCGGTATTCGGCGATCGATCCCGAACCCTGACGACATCGCGCCCCCGGCTCGCCCCGGGGGCGCATCTCTATGCGATCGCCGCTGCCATGAAGCTGCAGCCGTACGTTATCCAGGCCTTCCAGTTTACGCCGTTCCTGACGAGAGCGAGATCATCGCCAAGCTCATGAGCAAGGCGGCCCATCGCAAGGAACGCGACCAAGTCGTCGACAGGCTGGCGCGCCTGCCGTTGGTGAGCCACGCCACGAGAGCGGCGCCGCGGACTACCGGACCCGTCACTGCCTGTCCGTTCGAGATGCGATGCCGCTATTCGCGGCCTTTCAGGCGGCTCAGCCGCCGACCGTGTCGGTCACGCATTTCTTGGTGAAGCTCGCCTTGGCCGCGCCGGCCAGCTTCCTGTCGGCCGCCTGCTTGTCGCAGGATGCGGTCGCGTCCTTCTGGCATTTGGTCAGGAAGCTGGTCTTGGCCGCGCCGGCGAGCTTCTTGTCGGAAGCCTGGAGGTTGCAGCTCTGTGCCTGAGCGGCGCCGGCGGTGCAGCCCAGGACGAACGCGATGAGCAAGGCTCTTTTCATGCGAATCTCCTCTCGATGGGAGGACGACGCTACGGCATCCCACGCCGAAGGCAAACGCGGGCCGTGAAGCTGCCTTGCTTTCGCCGGACTTGCTAACGCACGGATCTGAATGGGGTTTCCGAAATTCACCATATCCATTCAGGTTGGATTCACAGGTCGCCGTTTACGCTTTGTCAGCAAATGCGATGCGAGAGGTTAGCCATGAAGCAGACGTGGTTAGCATGGGCGATGCGAGCCTTCATCGGGTCCGTCTTTGTCGTGTGCCTCTTCGGGCCCTACGCGCTGTCGATCCTGATCGGTTGCGTCGGCGTGGGCTGCTATTTCTTCCGCGACGAGGTCGGCTCGCATCTCTAGGCGAAGCACCATCATCGCGATCATCTGATCCGGCGCAGACGACAGGCCTTCACCCTTCCGCCCCTGTCATCCGAGCGCCAGATGCAGCCGGCGCCGCTTGGTGCCCGATCTTAGAGATGAATGACGGCCCGGCGCCTGAGCGTGACTGTCCGGTTCGAGACTTCATGGCCGCCGATACGGACATTGCCGCGGAACCGCATCTCGGCCTGAGCAACCGGTAGCGTCGCCAGGGAAGCGAGCAGCGCGCCGACAAGGCCGGGCAGATATCCACGAGCTCCGATCTCAGCATTTGGAGCAAGATTTACGCTCGTGGTCTTCCCCGGCATCGGTAGGCGAGGAGGGCCGCGCCTGTTGCTCGATACAGGCGGCTGTCCCGCGTCGAACACAGCAGGATCATGCGCAACAAAAAAGGGATGGCAGAAACCTGCCATCCCCCAAAATCTGCCAATGTGCGACCGGTAGGCCGCAGCCGGATCAGCGCGAGTAGAACTCGATGACCAGGTTCGGTTCCATCTGCACCGCGTAGGGCACGTCCGACAGGGTCGGGGTGCGGGTGAAGGTGGCCGAGGACTTGGTGTGGTCGGCGTCGATGTAATCAGGTACGTCGCGCTCGGCGAGGCCGGCGGACTCGATCACGATGGCGAGCTGCTTCGAGCTGTCCTTGACCGCGATCACGTCGCCCGGCTTCACCTGATAGGAAGCGATGTTGACGCGCTTGCCGTTCACGGTGATGTGGCCGTGGTTGACGAACTGGCGGGCGGCGAAGACGGTCGGCACGAACTTGGCGCGGTAGATCACCGCGTCGAGACGACGCTCCAGCAGGCCGACGAGGTTCTCGCCCGAGTCGCCCTTGAGGCGGATAGCCTCGGCGTAGTAGCGGCGGAACTGCTTCTCGGAGATCGAGCCGTAATAGCCCTTCAGCTTCTGCTTGGCGCGCAGCTGGGTGCCGAAGTCGGACGGCTTGCCCTTGCGGCGCTGGCCATGCTGGCCGGGGCCGTATTCACGACGGTTGACCGGGGACTTCGGACGGCCCCAGATGTTCTGACCGAGACGGCGGTCAATCTTGTACTTCGCCTCATGGCGCTTCGACATATCGCGTGTCCTCTATGGTTCGCGAGTTGAGGACCGCGCCCTCCTGTCCCCGTCTCCGGGGCGACAGATCCGACTCTGAAGTGAGTGGATCACGGGTGCGGAAAAAGTCACGCGGCCCCGTCAGGAGCCGCGCGACGGCGCTCTAGAACCATGCGCCGGCTGATTTGTCAAACGCGAATGGGTGCTGCGGCCGGTGCAGGGCCGTGCCGAGGGCTCAGTTTGCCAGCGGCACGGGCTCGATCGCGATGCGCGCCAGACCATAGCCGGCAAGCGCGATCCGCAGCGGGCCGCTCAGCCCGGCGCCCGATGTGAAGACGGCGGTTGCGTCCGGGCAGGGGCCCTCGGCAACGGGGCCGAGGAGATTAACGACGCGGCGCGCGATCGCCGGAGCGGGGTCGATCCATTCGACCGGCCAGGGCGCGAGCCGCTTCATCCGCTCCAGGACGAGCGGGTAGTGGGTGCAGGACAGCGTGACGACATCGGTGCGGCCCCGGCCCGACACGACGAAGCACGGCGCGATCTCGGCGAGCAGGGCATCGTCATCGACGGGTTCGCCCCGGAGCGCCTGTTCGGCCAGGCCGGCAAGCCGTGTCGAGCCGACGAGCGTGACATGGCACGCAGCGGCATAGGTCTCGGTCAGCTCGCGGGTATAGACGCGTGCGACAGTGCCGGGCGTGGCGAGGACAGAGATTATACCGCTCCGCGTTGCCGCCGCGGCGGGCTTGATCGCTGGCACCGTGCCGACGAAGGGGATGGCGAAGCGCGCCCGCAGTGCCGGCAGCACGAGCGTGGAAGCCGTGTTGCAGGCGATGACGACGAGATCGGGGTGATAGCGGGCGACGAGCCGCTCCATCACCGCGAGGATGCGGGTGACGAGCTCATCCTCGCCGAGCCGGCCATAGGGAAAACCGGCATCGTCGGCAGCGTAGACGATATGCGCGCCGGGACAGGCCTGCGTCGTCCGCGACAGCACGGTGAGGCCGCCGAGCCCGGAATCGAAGACGAGGATGGTGGGTTGGGGGCGCGGGACCGCCAGGGGGCGGTATTCCGTTCCAGCGAGAAGATCGACCTGCATGTCAGCGCCGCGAGACGTCAAAATCCGACTCCGCCAGAGACCGGTTAAAGGAGAGTCAACGATGCCCTGCATTGATGTCCTGAATTTAGTTGACTTGGTCCACTAAGCTGGCTGATTCCGGCTGCGGAGGTGAGCCATGGACTCTATCGAAAACGCTGCCGTAGCGGCGATCCGCCGGTTCAATCGCTTTCACACCCGCTGGGTTGGCGCGCTCGGAAGCAGTCTGCACGGCTCCGGCGTGCCGCTGACCGAGGCACGCGTGCTCTATGAACTGGCGAAGCGCGACGACTGGCAGGCGGCGGAGATGGCGAAGGCGCTCGATCTCGACCCCGCCTATCTCTCGCGCATCCTGAAGCGCTTTGCGGCGCAGGGCTTGATCGAGCGCAGCCGATCATCGGCCGACGGGCGGGCGTGGCGGTTGCGGCTGACCGCGGAAGGCAGGGCGTTCTTCGCTGCGCTGGATGAGGCTTCCGATACGCAGGCACGAGCGATCCTGTCCTGGCTGGACCCCTCGCAGCAGGCGAATCTGGTCGACGCACTCGACACGACGCAGGGCTTTCTCTCATCGGAGCCGCAAGCCCGTTCAGAACCCGTCATCCGCGAGCATCGGGCTGGCGATATCGGCTGGGTGATTTCTGCCCATGGTCGGCTCTATGCCGAGGACTACGGCTGGGATCTGAGTTTCGAGGCACTCGTCGCGGAGATCGCGGCCAAGTTCCTGCGTGATTTCAAGCCGGGGCGCGAGCGCTGCTTCATCGCCGAGCTGGGTGGCGCGCCGGCCGGATCGGCCTTCGTCGTGCAGGAGGATGAGGCTACGGCCAAGCTCAGGCTCGTGCTGGTTGAGAGGCGGGCGCAGGGGCTGGGGCTCGGCAAGACGCTCGTGCGCGAGGCGATCGGCTTCGCCCGTGATGCGGGCTATACGCGCATGGTGCTCTGGACCAACGATATCCTCCATGCCGCGCGCGCGATCTATCTCGCGGAGGGCTTTCGGCTGGTGGCCGAGGAAACGCACCATTCCTTCGGCCAGCATCTGGTCGGGCAGAGTTGGGAACTGATCCTGTAGAGGGACGAAACCCTGTCGTCAGGCCTTGAGCCGCGCGAGCGCCGTTGCTGCAGCCCGGCCGGCCAGCGTGGCGCCGCCGACCGTCATGGCGCCGCCGCCCGCAGTCGCCTCGCCGGCAATGACGAGCCGGCCGCCGATGGGTTGGGCAAGCGCCTCCCGGGCGTTCTCGTGGCCGGGATCGCAGACGGAATAGGAGCCCCGCGAGAAGGGGTCGGTCCACCAGGCCGGAAAGGACACCGCCTTGACCGCCTTGCGGAAATCGGCGCCGACCATCGTCGCGAGCAGGTCGACGACATGGGCGCGCGCCTCCTGCGTGCCGGCTTCGGAGAGCTTGCGTGCATAGTCGCCGCCGCAATAGCCGATGACGATGTCCTTGCCGTCCGGGAACATGTCGAAATTCATCATGCGCTCGGGCGCTCCGGCCTCGAGCAGGCTCGCCCCCGGCGTGAGGCCGAAACGATCGCCCTCGACCCGAAACGCAATCTTGGTCAGCGCGCCCATATGCAGGCCCGTGAGAGCATCGCGGGTCGCGGCGGGCAATTCCGGGGTAAAGCGGATAGCGCCGGCCTTGAGGACGCCGACCGGCACGGTGACGATGCAGCCATTGGCGCGCAATTCGCCGGAGCGAGAGGCCACCGTGACGGAGGGGCCATCCCAGCGAATCGCTTCGACGGGCTCGTTCAGCCGGATATCCAGGCCGGCGGCTGAGCGGGTGACGAGATCGCCGTAGCCGGAGGGAATGACGAGATCGTCGCCCGACCAGAGGCGTTGATAGTCGCGGGCCGAAATCCGGCTGGATTCCTCACCGATCGAAAGCAGCAAGCCAGATGCCGCAACGGGAGCGCTGTCGGGGCCGAGGTCGCCGAGCAGTTCCGCGATCGACATATCGCGTGCCGCGAGATCGACAGTCTCAAGCCGGCGGTCGATCTGGTTGAAGGTATCGCGTCGGCGGCGACGATCGGCATCCGCCATGGGGCGTCCGTTGGCGAAGACACGGAAGCCACCGCCCCAGGACTCCTCCGCCGTCTCGATGCGGAGCTCGCGGGCGATCTGGACCCACGGATTGCGCTCCGCCCAATGGATGAACATCGCCCCGGCATCATAGGCCGGTCCAAGCGAATTATCGGTGAAGGCGCGCCCGCCGACGCGGCCGCGCGCCTCCAGAACGATCGGTTTGCGTCCCGCTGCGCGCAGCGCCTGGGCGGCCGCGATACCCGCCGCACCCGCGCCGACGATGACGATATCGGCATCCGTCGCAGCAGAGCTGCGGCCGGAGATGGCGAAAGCGGCGGCCATGGCGCTGCCTCCGGTCAGCAGCTTGCGGCGGGTCGTTCTGGTGTGGCGGGAATTCATGACAGGACAATGCGCGCTGTCGGCGACGTTGCAATGGCCGGAGCGGCGGCAGGCATGACTTCGGCGATCACGACCTCGGGAGCGATGCGTGATGTCGCCCGGAAGAAACGATGCAGTTCTACATTGGAATAGTTCTTTATTAGAACGCCTCTATTGTTTTACCGAATCTTTCTCGACAATTGACAGTATCCATTACGATCAATATCGGTCCATCGGCCTTATTCGAGCGTATAGGGTCTTCTTTTTACTCATTTTAAATTGCTGCGCAGGCTCAACCGCCGCGCGGCAAGGACGGGATACGGGCGATGGGGTATCTTTCCGGTCGGCTTCGCGGCGGCGTGGCGCTTGGAAGCCTGGCATTGGTGCTTCTGGCTTCATCCGCTGAGGCGCAGCAACGGACCCGCCAGGCGGCGCCAGCGCCGGTTTTGGTCGGCGATGCCCCGGTCGTGCTCGACCAGATCAATGTGCAGGGCGAGGGCGTGCCCGGCGGCGCGCTGCTGAGCGGCCCCACGACGACGCGCACGACACGCCAGGAACTGGACCGCGAGCAGATCCAGAGCCTGACGGACCTCTCGAACCGCGTCGAAGCCGGCATCACCTTCAACCGCCAGACCAATTCGCTCAACATCCGCGGCCTTGATGGCGCGCGCGTGCTGACGACCATCGACGGCATCCGCCAACCCTTCATCATCGATACTCGCGTCAATCGTGGCGCGCAGAACGCCTTCGATTTCGATTCGCTGTCGACGCTCGACCTGCTACGCGGCGGCAGCGGCGCCAGCACGCTCGGCGGCGGCGCGCTCGGTGGCGCGCTGGCAGTGCGCACGCTCGATCCCGAGGACCTGCTCCGCAACGGGCGTTCCTATGGCGCGCTGGCCAAGACCGGCTACGACAGCACGGACCGGGCGTGGTTCGGTAGTGCGGCGGCTGCGGCCAAGATGGGCAACACCTCCGTCCTGCTGCAGGGCGGCTTCCGCGACGGACATGAGATCGACAACAAGGGCACCAACAAGTCGATCGGTGCAGCGCGCACGGCTCCCAACCCGTCCGATTTCAACCAGTACAATTTCCTCGCCAAGCTCTACCAGCAGGTCGGGGATCACCGCTTCGGCATTCAGGGCGAGCTCTTCAAGCGCGCCGACCGGGTGCAGACCCGCACCAGCACGGTGTCGCTGACCGGCAACTTCCGCCCCGGCTCCTACCAGACCGGCGAGGATGTCGAGCGCAACCGCGTTTCGCTGACCTATGACTACAAGGTGCCCGGGTCGTTCTTCGACGAGGCCCATGCCGTTGCCTACTGGCAGCGCCTCAAGCGCAACGATCTCGTCAATGCCTGGCGCTACACCACCATCATCGGGCCGCATGTGCGAGACAACGAGAACGATGAGAACGCCTACGGCTTCAACGGCCATGTCATCAAGAATTTCCAGACCGGCGCGCTGTCGCATCGCCTGTTGGTCGGCACCGAACTGCGCATGTCGACGCTCGAGCAGTTCTCCTCGGGCGTTGACAACTGCCCAGCCAAGCCCCCCTCGGGCCTCTATACCGGCGCTTTCACGACCTGCAACAACCTGCACACCAATCAGGCCGACCAGCCGAAGGTCGATGGCAAGCTTGTCGGCATCTATGCGCATGACGAGATCGGCATGCTCGACAACCGGCTGCGCATCACGCCCGGCGTCCGGTTCGACTGGTACGAGGAAGTGCCGCAGAACACGCCGGCCTTCTTCGCCGGCGGCTCGCGTCCGACCGCTCTGCCGCCGTCGTCCAGCGATACCGGCTGGTCGCCGCGCGTTCGCCTCGAATACGACATCCTCAAGAACGCGCCCGGGGTGAGGGACGTTACCTTCTTCGCGCAGTGGGCGAAGACCTTCCGTGCGCCGACGGCCAATGAGCTATATGGCCGCTTCGGCGGGCCGGGCACCTATCTGCGCAGGGGCAATCCGGATCTGCGTCCGGAGGAGGGCAACGGCATCGATGTCGGCGTCCGCCTCGGCGACAAGCAGCTCGGCGGGTCGATCACGTACTTCTACACGAAGTATCACAACTTCATCGAGCAGCTTCAGGTCGAGCCGCTGAGCGCGCTCTACCCACAGGGTGGCGTCGTCAGCTTCCGCAACATTCCCCGCGCCGAGATCCAGGGCGTGGAGATCAACGGCCAGTACGCCTTCGCGCAGAATTGGCTGGTGCGTGGCTCCTTCGCCTATACGCGCGGCGTGAACAAGACCGACAACACCTTCCTGAACTCAATTCCGCCGGTGCAGGGCATTGTCGCGATTGCCTACGGCACGGATTACTGGGGCGCCGAAGTCTCGACCAAACTCGCCGGCAAGCGTGACGACGTCGCGGCGACGACGGGTAGCGCTCAGGGCTTCCGGGCACCGGGCTACGCGATCTTCAACGCCTCGGCCTGGTGGCGCCCGATGCCGCAGATCGCGGACCTTGAATTGCAGATCGGCGTCTACAATATCTTCGATCGCAAGTACTTCGACGCGGTCAACGTCCCGACCGGGGTGCTGGCGCAGGCCCGCGACTATTACAGCGAGCCGGGCCGCACCGTGAAGGCGACGTTGAAGTATCAGTTCTGACCGGGCGTTTCGAGACCCCCCGGACCAGACAAGCCGGCCCTTCGGGGCCGGCTTTTTTTATTCTTCTGACTGGTCCGGCGTCTCGGCTTGCCGCGCCAGGAGCCGCGCCTTCTTCGGCCCCTCGACCAGCGACTTGAAGACGCCGCGCAACGTCCGGGCCTCCTGCTCGGTCATGTCGAGCCGGTGCAGGATGTCGCGCAGATTGGCGGTCATGACCGGCTTCTTGCCGGCCGGGAAGAAGCCGCTGAGGTCGAGCTCGCCTTCGAGATAGTCGAACATCGAGAGGATCGTGGCGCGGCTCGCGGGCGGGGACGGGTTGTTCTCGCGGAAGGGCGGTTCGCCGCCCGTCGTCTTGAACCACTCATAGCCGTTCAGCAGCACGGCCTGTGCGAGGTTGAGCGAGGCGAAGGCCGGGTTGACCGGGAAGGTCAGGATCGCATCGGCGAAGCTGATCTCCTCGTTGGTCAGGCCGATGCGCTCGCGCCCGAACAGGATGCCGACGCGCTCGCCGCTACTGACGCGCTCCGCGACCTCCGGCATCGCCTCGGCCGGCGTCAGCACGCGCTTCATCTGGCCGCGTTCGCGGGCGGTGGTGGCGAGCACGTAGTTGAGATCGGCGATGGCCTCGGCCGCGCTGGCGAAGAGGCGGGCGTTCTCGAGGATATGCGTCGCGCCGGAGGCCGCTGCCGTCGCGCCCTTCTTGAGGCCGCCACCGCTGGGCCAGCCGTCGCGCGGGGCGACAAGGCGCATCTCGGACAGGCCGAAATTCGCCATGGCGCGGGCGCACATGCCGATGTTCTCGGCAAGCTGCGGCTCGACCAGGATGACGATGGGGGCGGGGCCCTGGAGGGCCGGGCGGGTACGGTCGGTGCCGGAACCGGTCATGGGGAGGTCAGGTCTTGTCTTTGCGCTGAGGCTTGCATCGCGCTCAGGACGGTCGGGGGCGATGGGCAAGCTCATACGTCATGCTCGCCCTTGTGGCGAGCATCCACGTCTTGAACCCCGCGCCTGACAAGAAAAGACGTGGATGGTCGGGACAAGCCCGACCATGACAACACTTGGTGTTCAGCCCGCCGCCTGCTCGACCGCGCGCAGCACCCGCAGCGTGTTGCCACCCGCGAGCTTGGCGAGATTCTCCTCCGACCAGCCGCGGCGGATCAGCTCGGCGATCGCTGAGGGGAAGGTCGTGGTGTCCTCGAGCCCGTCCGGATTGACCCAGCCGAAGAAATCCGAGCCGATGCCGATGTGGTCGTGGCCGATGCGCTTGGCGAGGTATTCGACATGGTCACAGTACTCGACCAGCGTCGCCTTCGGGCGCGGGCCGGTGTTGCGTGCGATCTCGGCTTCGACCTTCGCGTAGTCCATGCCATCGGGTGTCTTGCCGTATTGATCCTTGGCCGGACGGTGCCAGTCGCGCGAGGCCTGGCTGATGAAGTCCGGCACGAAGGTCGCCATGACCACGCCGCCATTGCCGGCGACGCGATCGAGCACGTCGTCGGGCACGTTGCGCGGATGGTCGCAGAGCGAGAAGGCGTTGGAGTGCGACCAGACCAGCGGAGCGCTTGAGACGTCGAGCGCGTCATGCATCACGCGGGGCGCGACATGGGCGAGATCGATGACCATGCCCAGCTTGTTCATCCGGCGCAGCACGTCCTTGCCGAACGCGGTCAGGCCGTTGTGGCGCGGGGCGTCGGTGGCGGAATCGCACCAGTCGGTGGTGTCGTTGTGGCAGAGCGTCATCAGCCGCACGCCGAGATCGTAATAGGCATCGAGCGCGTCGAGCTCGTTGTCGAGCGCCGTGCCGTTCTCGATGGTCATGAACAGCGCGATCCGGCCCTCGGCCTTGGCGGCTTCGACGTCCGCCGCGGACAGGCCGGGGCGGAAGACATCGGCATGGCGCTTGAGGATGTCGCGCATCAGCGCGATCTGGGCGAGCGCGAAACCTGCGGGCCGGGCCTGCTTCGGCGGCACATAGGCTGCGAAGAACTGGGCGGCCAGCTTGCCGGCCTGCATGCGCGGGATATCGGTGTCGCCCTCGGCATGGACCTTGTCGAGGCCATAGGCGGCGACGTCGCCCTTCGCCCTGGCATCCTTGCGGATGACATAAGGCAGGTCGTTATGGCCGTCGATCAGCGGCACCCGGTCCAGCAGCGCGAGCGCGGCGGCATAGGCATTGTCCTGGACGGGTGGTTTGGCGAGGGCCATGGCGAGGTCTCGGTCAAGAATCGGGAGCCGGATCGTGACAGGCCGGGCGCAGCGAGGCGAGGGGGCTCAGTGCAGACCGGCTATCCGCCGGGCGTCATGCTCGGGCTTGACCCGAGCATCTCGTGCAGGAGAGGGCGCTTTTTCCGTGAAGAGATTCTCGGGTCCGCGCAGGCGCGGCCCGAGAATGACGGCACTGGCTAAATGAACCGCGCGGGCGCAAACGGCGCCGGATCGACGAAGACCTTCTGGCCGCTCACCATCTCGGCGATCATGCGGCCGGTGACGGCGGCCAGCGTCAGGCCGTGATGGGCGTGGCCGAAGGAGAACCACAGGTTCTTGTGCTTCGGTGCCGGGCCGATGATCGGCATCATGTCCGGCGTGCAGGGGCGGCGGCCGAGCCAGGGCTCGGCGTCGAGGCGCTCGCCCAGCGGAAACAGCGCCTTGGCGATGGGCTCGGCGCGGGCGAGCTGAACCGGGGTCTTGGGCGCGTCGCGATCGGCGAACTCCGCGCCCGTGGTCAAGCGGATGCCCTGCTGCATCGGGGCCAGGAAATAGCCGCGCTCGGTGTCGAGCACCGGATGGTTGAGCACGGCGTTGCCCTGAGGCTTGTAGTGCATGTGGTAGCCGCGCTTCACCGCCAGCGGCAACCGGTAGCCGAGCTTGTTGGTCAGCATGTCGGCCCAGGGGCCGAGCGCGACGACGACGTCCTTCGCCTGTGCCTTGGTGCCATCGGCGAGGGTGACGTTCCATTCGGTGCCGTTCTGCACCAGCGTCGTCGCATCGCCGATGGCGAGCTTGCCGCCGAGCTTCTCGAAGAGCGCGACATAGGCCTTCGAGAGGCCCAGCGGATCGATGACGGTGGTCGGGTCGGTCCAGTGCAGGCCGCCGATTAGGCTGGAATGATCGAGATGCGGCTCCGCGGCCTTGAGCGCCGCCATGTCGAGCGCCCGATAGTTCAGGCCGAACTCCCGGTGCCAGCGGGCAGCCTCGGCAAGGCGCTCGTCGCGCTGCTGCTCGGTGCGGAAGACCTTCATCCAGCCGTTGCGGCGCAGGAGTTCGGTGGCGCCGGCTTCCTGCGCGAGCGCATCATGCTCGGTGACGCAATGCTCGATCAGCGTCGCGTATTTATGCGCGATCGCCTCATGGTGGGAGGCGCGCGAATGCATCCAGTAGGAGAACAGGAAGGGCGCGAGCTTCGGGATGGCCTGCCAATGATAATGCGCATCGATGGTGTTGTTCATCGCGTAGCGGATGAGCGCGCCGAAATCGTGCGGGAAGCCGTAGGGGTAGACGCCCTCGCGCTGGATCAGGCCGGCATTGCCGTAGCTGGTCTCCTCGCCAGGTCCCCGCCGGTCGACCAGCAGGGTCGAGCGCCCGGCCTTCTGCAGGTGAAGCGCGACCGAAATGCCGACGATCCCGGCGCCGAGTACGATCGTATCCACCTTCATGACCTGCTCCTGCCAACGCTTTTCCCTGCAAAAATACCGGTTTGCGGCGGCTTGTCAGCGGCGCGACCGTATTTTGCGTCGAATGGCCAAATCTTTCGCAAATTCTGCGCCAATTCGCTCCGGTCGATGATCTCAGGCAGTCTTTGGTCGATTCAGGCGCAATTTTATGCCGACGCAGAACCGCCCCGCTTGGCAGGCAGGTGACGCTTCATCCGCCATGGGCCAGTGTGCGGCTCTTTCACGAATGATTCCAGAGCCGTGCCGATGCGTCCTGCCGCCTTTCTCGCCGCCGCGCTCGCATGGCTCGGGCGCTACGGTACCCAGGGGTTCGCGCTCTCGATCTTTCTCGGGCTCGCCCTGCCGCAATTCTCCGCCGCGGCCCGCCCGGTACTGCCCTTCACCATCTTCTGTTTCACCACGGTCGTATTCATGCGGGTCGACCTCGGCGTCACCGCCCGGCTGCTACGGCGCCCAGCCAAGCTCGCCGCGGCCTGCCTATGGCTCGTCACCGGGCCGGTGCTGATCATCGGCGGGGCTCTGCTCATTGTCGGGCGGGAAAATCTCGATCCGGGCATCGTGCTCGGGCTGGCGATCATGGGCGCGGCGCCGCCGATCATGTCGTCGCCGGCTGTCGCGATCCTCTACGGCTTCGAGCCGTCGCTGATCATCGCCAGCGTCATCGTCACCACGATCGTGAGTCCGATCGTCGCGCCGCTGCTGGTGGAACTGCTCGCGGGGGCCGCTGTGCCGCTCGACCGCTGGGTGCTGGCGCTCAGGCTGCTGATCTTCATCGGCGGCGGCATGGCCGTCGCCTTCGCGCTGCGGTCCTGGCTCGGCGTCGAGCGGATCAGGGCGATGAAGGCCAATCTCGATGGCTTCGGGGTGCTGATGTACTTCATCTTCGCCATCGCGGCGATGGATGGGGTGACGCGCGCCGCGCTCGACAATCCCCGGCTCGTCCTGTTCGTGCTGGCCTGCGTCTTCGCGGTCTCGGCGGCGGGGCTCCTGTCGGCATGGCTGGTGCTGCGGCGGCTGCCGGCGTCCGAACGCTTCATGATCGGCTATGGCACCGGGCAGCGGAACATGGGGCTGCTGGTCGCGGCGCTCGGCGCCGGCGTCTCGCCTACGACCTTTCTGTTCTTCGCGCTGGCGCAGTTCCCGATCTACCTGCTGCCCTGGCTGCTGGGCGGTGTCGCGGCCCGTATCCGGCGCCGGGAAGCTGCTGACGGGCGTTGACGCGGGGCCCTGCGAGGCTTTGGACGTCGCAGGAGAGCCGCGCCATGATCACACTCCATTGCGGGCCGCTGAGCCTGTTCTCGCGCAAGGTCGAGATCGCGTTGAAGGAAAAAGGCCTGTCCTTCCAGCGCATCATGGTGCCGTTCAACCAGACGACCGGGTACGACCCACGGCATCCCGAGGTACTGGCGCTCAATCCGAAGCGGCAGGTGCCGGTGCTCAGCGATTGCGGGCTCGTGCTCTACGATTCAACGGTGATCAACGAGTATCTCGACGAAGCCTATCCCGAGCCGAAGCTGATGCCGGACTCACCCGTCGACCGGGCGCGCTGCCGTCTCGATGAGCTCTATGGCGACGAAATTCTGTTCCAGGCGCTGAGGCCGCTGATGCACCGCACGGCGCCGCCATCGCCGGACCGCGACCGCCGCATCGCGCAAGAGGCCGATGCGCTGATCGCCGAGGAGGAGCTGCTGCGGCATTACGAGGTGCTGGAACAGAAGCTGGCGGGCCGCGAATTCTTCGGCGGCCGGCTCTCTTTGGCGGATATCGCCCTGTTCATGAGCGTGCTTTTCGTCCGCCGTCTTGGTGGCCCCTCGCTCGACGGCTTCGAGGCCTTGGCCGGATGGTTCGCGCGGCTGAAGCTACGCCCGGCCTTCGCGCAAGTCGTGGCGGAGATCGCGGAAGCCGATAGAAGGCTGTCCTTTCCGGTGAAATTGCGCTCCGCCTGATTGCCGCAGGCGTCCCGGGGCGCTAAACCCCCGGCCATGACGCGCTCCATCCGTATCGCTCCTTCGATCCTCTCGGCCGATTTCGCCAAGCTGGGCGAAGAGGTGCGCGCGATCGACGAGGCCGGCGCCGACTGGATCCATTGCGACGTGATGGACGGGCATTTCGTGCCCAACATCACTTTCGGCCCCGATGTGCTGAAGGCGATCCGCCCGCATACGAAAAAGTTCTTCGACGTGCATCTCATGATCGCGCCCGTCGACCCCTATGTCGAAGCCTTCGCCAAAGCGGGCGCAGACCTGATCTCCTTCCATGTCGAGGCGGGCCCGCATCCGCACCGCACGCTGCAGGCGATCAAGGCTCAGGGCAAGCAGGCCGGCATCGTGCTCAACCCCGGCACGCCGGCGAGCGCGGCCGAGGCACTGATCGGGGATGTCGACCTCATCCTGCTGATGACAGTCAATCCCGGCTTCGGCGGGCAGAGCTTCATCCGCTCCGTGGTCGAGAAGGTCGCTCAGGTGAAGGCGTTGATCGGCGACCGGCCGATCGCGCTGGAGATCGACGGCGGCGTGACGCCCGAGACCGCGCCGCTGGTGGCGAAGGCCGGCGCCGACACGCTGGTCGCCGGCTCCGCGGTGTTCAAGGGCGGGCCTTCGACCTATGCCGGCAATATCGAAGCGATCCGCAAGGCGGCGGAAGCCGCGCGCGGCGCGTGGGTTTGAATTGAAAGGGCTCCGTCATTCCGGGCGGAGCGAAGCGCAGACCCGGAATCCATCATAGGGCGCGACGCCCCTCGATGGATCCGGATCGGCGCCGCTTCGCGGCTTGTCCGGGATGACGGCGCGCATTGTATGAAAGGCTTGCGATGATCCCGCGCTATTCCCGCCCCGAGATGGTCGCCATCTGGGAGCCGCAGACCCGTTTCCGCATCTGGTTCGAGATCGAGGCGCATGCCACCGACCGGCTGGCCGAGCTCGGCGTGGTGCCAAAGGAGGCTGCCGCGACGATCTGGGCCAAGGCCAGGGATGCCGTCTTCGACGTTGCGCGCATCGACGAGATCGAACGCGTCACCAAGCATGACGTCATCGCCTTCCTGACGCATCTGGCCGAGATCGTCGGGCCGGAGGCGCGCTTCGTCCATCAGGGCATGACCTCGTCGGACATCCTCGACACGACGTTGTCGGTCCAGCTCGCGCGGGCCACCGATATCCTGATCGCCGATGTCGATGCGCTGCTCGCCGCGATCAGGCGCCGCGCCTTCGAGCACAAGCTGACGCCGACCATCGGCCGCTCGCACGGCATCCATGCCGAGCCGGTCACCTTCGGGCTGAAGCTCGCCCAGGCCTATGCCGAGTTCGATCGCTGCCGCGCCCGCCTCGTCGCGGCGCGGGCGGAGATCGCGACCTGCGCGATTTCGGGCGCTGTCGGCACCTTCGCCAATATCGATCCGAGCGTGGAGGAGTACGTCGCCGCGAAGATGGGCCTGACCGTCGAGCCCGTCTCGACGCAGGTGATCCCGCGCGACCGGCATGCGATGTATTTCGCGACGCTCGGCGTCGTCGCTTCCTGCATCGAGCGCCTGGCGACCGAGATCCGGCATCTGCAGCGCACCGAGGTCTACGAGGCCGAGGAGTATTTCTCGCCGGGCCAGAAGGGGTCCTCGGCGATGCCGCACAAGCGCAATCCCGTGCTGACCGAGAATCTGACCGGGCTATCGCGCCTCGTGCGCGGCATGGTCACGCCGGCGCTGGAGAACGTCGCCCTCTGGCACGAGCGCGACATCTCGCACTCGTCAGTCGAGCGTATGATCGGCCCCGATGCGACGGTGACGCTCGACTTCGCGCTGGCGCGGCTGACCGGCGTCGTCGACAAGCTGCTGGTCTATCCGCAGAACATGCGCAAGAACCTCGACCGGCTCGGCGGCCTGCACAATTCGCAGCGCGTGCTGCTCGCCTTGACGCAGGCCGGGGCCAGCCGCGAGGATTCCTATTCCATGGTCCAGCGCAACGCGATGCGCACCTGGGAGCATGGCGAGGACTTCCTGACCAATCTGCTCGCCGACAAGGACGTGGCGGAGAAGCTCGCAGCTTCCGAACTCAAGGCGATGTTCGACGAAGGCTATCACTTCAAGCATGTCGACACGATCTTCCGCCGGGTATTCGGCGAGAGCTGACGGGCTGGACTTCGGCGGCGGCGGGGCTATCTACGCCTGATGAAATCCTCCGACGTCGATATCTTGATCATCCCTGGCTGGTCGGGCTCCGGGCCCGACCACTGGCAAAGCCGCTGGGAAACCCGCCTGAAGACGGCGCGCCGCGTCGAGCAGGCGGACTGGTACAAGCCCTCCCGCCATCTCTGGGCCGACCGGATCGTCCAGGCCGTCCGCAGCGCAACGCGGCCGGTCGTGCTCGTCGCGCATTCGGCCGGCTGCAGCGCAGTCGCCTTTGCCGCTGAACATCTACATCCCGGTGAGGTCACCGGTGCCTTCCTGGTCGCGCCGGCTTCGGAGAAGGCGAAGGGAGCGGTTCCGGGCATGGGGCCGGATTTCATCGCGCATCGCCGCCAGAAGCTGCCGTTCCCCTCGGTGTTGATCGCAAGCGCCACCGATCCCTATTGCACGTCGGACGAGGCTCGCGAATTGGCCGAAGCCTGGGGCTCGGAGTTCGTCGATGCCGGCGACAGCGGCCATCTCAACAGTGAGTCGGGGCATGGCCCCTGGCCGGACGGCCTGCTGCGTTTCGCGGGCTTTCTCAAGAGCTTGAGCGTGGTTCCGCAGAAACGGATTCAGTAGGAGCGCCGCCACCCCTTCTCGAATAGCGGCGAGATGCGCCGCCGGACCGGAGACCCTTCGAGCATGGATGCATTCTCTGATCCGCAAGCCGTCGCCCGCTATGCCGAAGGCCCGCCACGCCTGGTTCCCGGTCTCGCCGATCTGCAGCGCATGGTCACGCTTCTCCTCGCGGAGCGGGCGCCGGATGACGCGCGGATCCTGGTGCTCGGCGCAGGCGGCGGCCTGGAGATCAAGGTGTTTGCCGAAGCCCGGCCCGGTTGGCGCTTCGACGGTGTCGATCCATCAGCCGAGATGCTGGATCTCGCGCGGCTGACGCTCGGCCCACTGGCTGCTCGCGCAGATTCGCACCACGGCCTGATCGACATCGCGCCCGAGGGGCCGTTCGATGGCGCGGCCTGCATCCTGACCCTGCACTTCGTCGAACGCGAGGAGCGCCTGCGCACGCTTCGAGAGGTCCGCCGGCGCCTCAAGTCCGGTGCGCCCTTGGCCGTCGCGCATTTCAGTTTTCCGCAAGGGGAGGGTGATCGCGACCTCTGGCTGTCACGCTATGCCGCCTTCGCGGCCGCTTCGGGCATCGACCAAGCGCAGGCGCAGAAGGCGCGGTCCATGATCGGCGCGCGCCTGCCGATCCTCTCTCCCGAAGATGACGAGCAGCTTCTGCGCGAAGCGAGGTTCGGGGATGTCAGCTTGTTCTATGCGGGCTTCGCGTTCCGCGGCTGGGTGGCGTACGCCTGAGTGCCCGTTTCCGCGGACGGGATCCAAAGACCGGAGCTTCCGTCCGTGTCATGAGCGCGCCGGACCGGGTCAGGCGCTGGAATCCTGCCGATCACGCGTATGCTGCTCTGCGCCCTTCTGATGCGCCAGCCACGGCTCACGGCGGACGGTCCAGAGTTCATAGGCCGGCAGCAGCGCGCTGGGCGGCCCGTCCAGCGTGCCGAGCTTGATCTCGATCTCATCCGACTCGTCGTTCCAGCAGAACAGAGATGAGCCGCATTTCGGGCAGAAGCGATCGCCGCCCGCGCGACTCTGCCAGCAGCTGAGTTCGCCGGACAGGATCGCGCTGGCCTTGGGCCAGATTCCGAAGAAGGAGAAGGCCGAGCCGGACTCCTTCCGGCAGTTCTCGCAATGGCAGATACCGACGCGGATGGGCTCGCCGTCGAGTTCGTAGCGGACCTGTCCGCAGTTGCAGCCACCGGACAGTTTCATCGTGATCTCGCGCATCCCGGGTTCTCGTCGTCTTGGGCGACAGACCAACGGCGCGTGGTCAGGGTCGGTTCCCTAGACGTTGCATGACGCCCGCTTTCGACGGCGGGCTCAACTGATCGCCGCAACACACTCGGCGAACCTCTCGGCTGGGGTTTGATAGAGCAAGGTCTTTCTGGGCCGTTCGTTGAGCTGACGGGCGATGGCGCTGAGCTGGGCCTGGCTTTGCAGGGACAGGTCGGTTCCGTGGGGAAGATACTGGCGCAGGAGCCGGTTGGTGTTCTCGTTCGAGCCACGTTGCCAGGGTGACCTGGGATCGCAGAAGTAGACCTCGACGTTCGAAGCGAGGGCCAGCCGCTTGTGGTCGGCCAACTCCTTGCCTCGGTCCCAGGTCAGGGACTGATAGAGTTCGCCTTGATCAGGGCGGTGATGACGCTCCCGGTGTCTTTGTTGGCGACCTTGACCAGCATCACGTAGCGCGAATGCCGCTCGACCAGCGTGGCGACGTAGCTGTTCCGGGAGCCGCCGATCAGGTCGCCTTCCCAGTGACCAGGGACCGCACGATCCTCGACGGAGGCCGGCCTTTCGCTGATGGAGACGGCGTCCCTGATCTGGCCCAGGCCGTTCCGCTTCAGGCTGGCGTGCCGGGAGCGGCGGATCGTTCGCCGGGCCCTCAGGTGGTCCAGCAGTTCCTTCTTCAGCACCCCACGGGTCTGGATGAACAGGCTGCGGTAGATCGTCTCGTGCGACACTTGATTGTGTGGCTCCCGGGGGCAGGTGCGCTTGAGCCAGCCGGCGATCTGCTCGGGCGACCAGTTCCGCTGCAGCTTGCCGGATACTGTCCGGGCCAGACCGGGTCGGCAAGCCAGCTTGCACGGCTTGGGACGCAAGGCCCGGTCCCAGGCCGCCTGATCGGAGCGCGCCGCGCGGTAGCGATCCGGCCCGCCGTTGCGCTGAACCTCGCGACTGACCGTGGACGGTGATCGGCCCAATTGCCGAGCGATCACGCGCAGCGACCGGCGGGTGCTGAGCCCTCGGGAGATTTCCTCCCGCTCGCTGAGAGTGAGCGCCCGCGGCGCCCGCCGCCGGTCTGGAGGCCGAATGCCGCCCGTCGGCGAAAGCACCGAGAACACCGAAGAGGACTCCCGATCGAACCGCCGCCCAATCGAACTCATCGACTCGCCGGCCTTCCAGCGATCCCAGATCTCAGCCCGCTGGGCCGCCGAATAGTAGATCCGCCGCCGCTGCATCATCACCCACGCTCCATCTCCAAAGGAAAAGTAGCGTGTTGCGATTACCGATTGAGACCACCACCCATTGGAGACGTTCAGCTCCGCCTGTTAGGCGTCTGCGCCGGGCAAGGGGACGATACCAGCCCGAGTGAGACGCTTTGCCCGGTTCCACCTTGCCATCTCCTGCGGGTCGAACGGGTATCGCGTGTTTTTGTCGGCCATGAAGCCATATCCATTGAACACCTCGTTCAGAACCCTGGCGAGCCACCCAGCCAGCGCATCTCTTCGAATTGGTGCAACAGCAACACCGCGAAGTTCAGCAGCAGTATCCGCTGGACCGGAAGTAGGTCACCTTCGACCGCCCAGACTGCGACGGGCACGACCATCGCCAAGCCGATATCGTACCAGCGCCGGATGACGTACTTCACCGCTTCTGAGGGCGCCCCCGGAACGTCTCAAACACAATGGTAATCCGACCGGCCCTTGAATACGATCTTGACACAGGTGCCGGGGGACGATGCGCATGTGGTTTTACACCGTTTGGCCCTTCATTGGATTGGGTGGGGCGATTGTAATGCTCGCCATCCTGCTGACCACCGACACGTTCCGCAGCAATCCCAAGGTGTCCCGCTGGTGGGATCCAGCGTGGCTGGTTTGGCTCGCAGTGCCGCTGTACTGGCTGCATCAGTTCGAGGAATACAGCCTGCCTGTGCTGGGCCTCGACTACTCCATTCAGGAAATGATCTGCCAGAAGATTGGCTTTCCGCCCTATCCAGAATGCCCGATCCCGCTGGCGTTCTACCCCGTCGTGAACATCGCTTTGATGTGGTTTGGTGCGCCATTAGCGGCGTATCTTTTCCGACGAAACGTACTCATTGGCCTTAGTTTCTGGGGGCTGCTCTTCGCAAACGGACTTGTGCACACCGCGGGCGGCATCATGGAGGGCGCTTACAACACCGGCCTCTGGACGGCGGCAGTTTTGTTTGTTCCGCTGTCGGTCTGGGTCATTTACGCCTCCGCGATCCGCGGGCCGTACAGCGGCAAGGTTGTAGGTGTTGCTTACGCCGCTGGAGCCATTACCCATGCCTTTCTTTTCGGCGGGTACGGGCTTTTCAAGGCTGGGTTGATCGGCAATGCCGGCCTGCTGGTTTATGCTGCCGTGATCAGGTTCGCGCCGATAATCTTAGCGGCAATTGCAAGCCGTTTCTTCCAGCCCGAGTTGCTACGACCAGTTCCGGAGCATTAGGCCGCGGGCACTGCGTCCGCTTTCCACCCCGTCGCGGACGTATAAGCCTCTCCAGTTCGGTTCCCGTCGAGGCGACGCCAACCGAACTGGATCGATGACCATACGCGTGTCCTCGATCGTGACGCCGTGTTTTACGACGCTCCCCCGAGCGACGGATACAAATCCCCTATTGGCGTAAAATGCCACCGCGCCGTTTGCCGCCTTCACGCGAGTGATGCTGGAGCCCGAGGCTATGGCGTCCGATATGCAGGCTTCAAACAACTGCGAACCGACACCGCGCCCCTGGAAATCCGGATGTACGAAGAGGGCCAGAAGCTCGTCATCTTCCCATGAAGCAAACCCGATTATGCCCGAGACCGTCTCTGCGACGAAAAAGATCTCGCCGGATGTCGCAGCCTTCAGATATCCCTCGGGCGTCCGGCCCTGCATCCAAGCCGCGATCTGTTCAGGGGAATAGAGCGTCGACAACGTTTGAGTCAGGCACGCGCTGTGGATGTCGTGCACCGACCGCTCATCGCCGACGACCATGGGCCTGATGCGAACGGCATCAACACCTACATCGCCACTTGTGTGTGCCACGTCAGCCTTTCGCCCCTAGCCGGCATTCATCGCAGGCGCCGCGCCACCATCGCCTATCTAAGAAAAACCCGCCCCGGACGGTCCGGAGCGGGCTCTTTCATATCAGGCTGGATCAGCCGTCGAGATCAGTTCTCGACATAGGTGATCTTGCCGTCGGCACCCTTCTTCCAGGTGTAGACGGTGTAGTCGGGGCGGGTGATGTCGCCCTTCTTGTCGAAGCCGATGTCGCCGATCACGGTCTTGACCGGCTGGCCGCCATGCAGCGCTTCGGCGATCTTCTTCGGATCGACCGAGTTCGCGCGCTTGGCGCCTTCCGCCATGATCTGGACGGCGGCGTAGCTGTAGAGGGTGTAGGCTTCCGGCTTGAAGTTCTTGCTCTCGAACTTCTTGACGACGGCGGCCGCCTCGGGACGCTTCTGCGGGTCCGGCGGGAAGGTCATCAGCGTGCCTTCGACGCCGGGGCCGCCGATCGTGGCGAACTCGTCGGTGGTGATGCCGTCGCCCGAGACGAGCACGGTCTTCAGGCCCTGGTCGCGCATCTGGCGCACGATCAGGCCACCTTCGGTGTGCAGGCCGCCCCAGTAGAGGTAGTCGGCACCGGCTGCCTTGATCTTGGAGACGAGCGCCGAGAAGTCCTTCTCACCGGCGTTGACGCCTTCATAGAGCACTTCCTTGACGCCGCCGGCGTTGAGACCCTTCTTGGTCTCGTCGGCGAGGCCCTGGCCATAGGTCGTCTTGTCGTGGACGACGGCGATCTTCTTGTCCTTGAAGTTCTTCAGCAGATAGGCCGAAGCGACGCTGCCCTGCTGATCGTCACGGCCGCAGGTGCGGAAGGTGTTCCACAGACCGCGCTCGGTGATCTTCGGGTTGGTGGCCGAAGGCGAGATCATCAGGATGCCGTTCTCGGCATAGACTTCCGAAGCCGGCATGGTGACGCCGGAGTTGAAGTGGCCGAGGACCCATTTGACGCCGTCGCCGACGAACTTGTTGGCGACCGAGACGCCCTGCTTCGGATCGGAGACGTCGTCGCCGACCGAGATCGTGATCTTCTGGCCGAGGACGCCGCCAGCGGCGTTAATGTCCTCGACCGCCTGCTCGGCGCCGTTCTTGAGCTGCGCGCCGAACGCGGCGTTGGGGCCGGTGATCGGGCCGCCGACGCCGAGCTTGATCTGCGCATTGGCCACGCCGGACATGGCGAGGACCGCGCCAAGCGCAATACCGCCCAACAGCAGTTTCTTCATGAGATGCAACTCCCCTCTATGATTGATCAACGGGCTGGACGGTCCGCCCGTCTCGGCGCGTTTTCGCCACCGGAAGCCGCAGTCTTGCGCTTTTTCGATGGTGTGTCACGCGACAAGCTCGTGAGCTCTTCAGAGCAATTCTGGTCGAATTTCGGCCCCGGCGCGCGGTTTCCAGCCGAAGGGGCCGGTGCGCTCGAAGAGCCAGTGATATTGCCGCGTCATCTGCTTCGCCCGGTTGTAGCGCCAGCCGGCAAAACCGAAGATCAGCAGCACGATGGTGTCGACGATGTAGTAATGCAGCGTCAGCAGCGTAGCCTGGAACAGCGCGAAATGGATGAAGCGCACGAACAGGCCGAGGATCAGCATGTAGACGACGAGCTGCCAGTTCGGCCGCCAGGTCAGCGCGATGGCGCGCCCCGACATCCAGGCGAGCCAGCCGCCCATGATCACCGTGACCAGCAGGAAGAGCCAGACCGTCGGTTCTTCGTAGAGGATGCCCTGCATCTCTTGCTCCCGGCTTCATTCGGCTTTGGAAGCGGCTGACATCACCACAGCGATGGCATGGGTGGCGTGCAGCCGTCTCTCATCAAAAAGTTGCAGCGGCCGGCGCATCGTCCGGCCGCCGGGGCTCAATGCCGGCCGCCTTCAAGATAGGCGGCGCGCACCTGCGGGTTGGCGAGGAGTTCCTTGCCCGAGCCGCTCATGGTGATGACGCCGTTGACCATGACGTAGCCGCGATGGGCGAGCTTCAGCGCGTGGAAGGCGTTCTGCTCGACGAGGAAGACGGTCAGCCCCTGCGTCTTGTTGAGCTCGCGGATCGCCTCGAAGATCTGCTTCACGATCAGCGGGGCGAGGCCGAGCGAAGGCTCGTCGAGCAGGAGCAGCTTCGGGCGCGCCATCAGCGCGCGCGCGATCGCGACCATCTGCTGCTCGCCGCCCGAGAGCGTGCCGCCGCGCTGCTGCAGCCGCTCCTTGATGCGCGGGAAGAGCACGCAGATCTTCTCGAGATCCTCGTCGAAATGCGCGAAGTTGCGGACGGCGGCGCCCATCTGCAAATTCTCGAACACCGTCATGCGCGGGAAGATGCGCCGTCCCTCGGGGGACTGCGCTATTCCCAGACGCGCGATCTCGTGGCTCGGCATCCTGGTGATGTCGCGGCCCTCATAGGTGATCGAGCCTTCGCGCGCCTGCGGGCTGCCGAAGATCGTCATCATCAGGGTGGATTTGCCGGCACCGTTGGCGCCGATCATGGTAACGATCTCGCCGGCGTTGACGTCGATGTCGACGCCCTTCAGCGCGATGATCTTGCCGTAATAGGTCTTGACGCCGCGGACGGCGAGGAGAGGCTGGGCCACAGTCACGAGATGCCGACCTCCGCTTCCACCACTTCGACCTCTTCGTCGTCGACGCCGAGATAGGCGGCGATGACCTTCGGGTCTGCCTGTACTTCGGCGGGTGTGCCGTCGGCGATCTTGGTGCCGTAGTCGAGCACCACGACGTGGTCGGAGATCTCCATCACCACCGACATGTCGTGCTCGATCAGCAGCAGCGCCGTCCCGAGGTCCTTGCGGATCGAGAGCAGCAGGTTGTTGAGTTCGAGGCTCTCGCGCGGGTTGAGGCCGGCGGCCGGCTCGTCGAGGCAGAGCAGGACGGGATCGGTGCACATGGCGCGCGCGATCTCGAGCCGGCGCTGGTCGCCATAGGGCAGGTCGGCGGCGGGGTCGTCGGCGCGATGGGTGAGGTTGATCTTGTTGAGCCAGAACTTGGCCTTCTCGATCGCCTCGTTCTCGCGGGCCTTGTAGCCGCCGATGCCGAGCACGCCGAGGAAGGTGAAGCCCGAGGCGGCCATCAGCGGGTTGTGCTGGGCGACGAGCAGGTTCTCCAGCACGGTCATGCCGCCGAAGAGGCGGATGTTCTGGAAGGTGCGGGCGACCTTGGCCCTCCAGGAGATGCGGAAGTCCGGCATGCGCTCGAGCAGGTAGCTCGAGCCGTCGTCATGGTTGAGCGAGATCATGCCCTGCGTCGGCTTGTAGAAGCCGGTGATGCAGTTGAAGACGGTGGTCTTGCCGGCGCCGTTGGGGCCGATCAGCGCCGTGATGTCGCCCTTGCGGGCGGCGAAGGAGAGGGCGTTGACGGCGGTGAGGCCGCCGAAGCGCATGGTGACCTGCTCGACCTCGAGCAGGGCCCGTCCGTGGGAAGCGGTGGAGGCCATCAGCCGTGCCCCTCCTGGACGAGATCGGCCGAGATCGCCTTCTTCTCGGCAAGGAAGGCGGTGGGCTCGCGCGTCGAGATCAGGCCCCGCGGCTTCCAGATCATGATCACGACCATGGCGAAGCCGAAGATCAGCATGCGGTACTTCGTCGGGTCGAAGTCGTTGCCGAAGATCTGCTTCATCCATTCGAGCTCGCGCAGCAGCTCGGTGCCGCCGACCATCGCGATCGCCGCGATGGCGCAGCCCCAGAGCGAGCCCATGCCGCCGAGGACGACGATGGCGAGAATGACCGCCGATTCCATGAAGACGAAGGATTCAGGCGAGATGAAGCCTTGCCGGGCCGAGAAGAACGCCCCGGCGAAGCCGCCGAACATTGCGCCGATCGAGAAGGCGGTGAGCTTGGTGTTGGTGGTGTTGATGCCGAGCGAGCGACAGGCGATCTCGTCCTCGCGCAGGGCCTCCCAGGCGCGCCCGACCGGCAGGCGGCGCAGGCGCAGCGTGACGAAGGCGGTCAGCAGGGCGAGACAGAGGATGACGTAGTAGAGGAAGATCGTTCGGTAGAGTGGCGAGAATTCGAGCCCGAACGTCGCTGCGAACCCGTTATCCGCCGCGGTGAAGGGGATGCCGAAGAAGGTCGGGCGCGGAATGCCGGAGATGCCGGCATAGCCGTTCGAGAACTCGGTCCAGTTGACCAGGACGAGGCGGATGATCTCTCCGAAGGCCAGCGTCACGATGGCCAAGTAGTCGCCCCGCAGACGCAGCACCGGGAAGCCGAGCAGCATGCCCCAGAAGGCGGCGAGGATGCCGGCCATCGGCAGCAGGATCCAGAAGGACAGGCCGAAATTCTTGGCGAGCAGCGCGTAGGAATAGGCGCCGACGGCGTAGAAGGCGACATAGCCGAGATCGAGCAGGCCGGCGAGGCCGACGACGATGTTCAGCCCCCAGCCGAGCATGACGTAGATCAGGATCTGGACGCCGAAATTGTCGATCCACTTCAGCGCGCCGCCCCAGCCGGCGAGCCCGACGGCGATCGCCGGGAAGGTGACGAGGAAGCCGAGGCCGAAGAGCGAGAAGGCGCGCGAATGACGCTGGAAGAAGGCGATGGTGCCGTGCGGCAGGATGCGGACGGTGGCCTTGCCTTCCTTGCGTCCCTGCTGGCGCAGCGCCACCAGCAGGCGTCCGACGAAGACGATGCCGACGGCCCAGGCGACAGCCTCCCAGCGCGGATCGAGCACCAGCACGTTGTCCATGTTCTGGCGCGTGCCCCAGGCGACGATCGGGATGCACAGGCCGAGCGTGACGAAGGCGGCGAAGCCGGCCTCCTTGAGGGCCGCTTTGAAATCGCGGCCGGGCGCGGCCGTGGCCGTGCTCTGTTGCTTCGCCATGGCGTCAGACCTTCTCGACTTCGGGACGGCCCAGGATGCCGGAGGGCATGAAGACCAGCACGATGGCCAGGATGGCGAAGGCGGCGACGTCCTTGTAGTCGATGGTGAAATAGGCCGACCACATGACCTCGATCAGCCCGATCAGCAGCCCGCCGATCACGGCGCCGGGCAGCGAGCCGATGCCGCCGAGCACCGCCGCGGTGAAGGCCTTGACGCCCGGCGTGAAGCCGTCGGCGAAGTTCACCACGCCGTAGAGCACGAGGTACATCACGCCAGCGACCGCTGCGAGGGCGGCGCCCATGACGAAGGTGATCGAGATGGTGCGGTCGACGTCGATGCCCAGGAGGGCGGCCATCTTGCGATCCTGCTCGCAGGCGCGCTGGGCGCGGCCGAGCGGCGTCTTCTGGACGATGTACCAGAAGGCGGCGAGCAGCACCGCCGTCGTCACGATGATGACGATCTGCTTGTAGGAGATCTGCACCGAGTAGGTCGCGCTATCGATCAGGGTGATCGACTTGTTGAGCAGCGGCGGGATCGACTTGTTGCGCGGGCCCTGCACGACCTGCACGAAGTTCATCAGGAAGATCGACATGCCGATCGCCGAGATCAGCGGGGCGAGGCGGAAGGAGCCGCGCAGCGGCCGGTAGGCGACGCGTTCGATCGCCCAGTTCCACAGCGAGGTGAAGAACATCGCCAATGCCAGGACGAGGACGAGCGCCAGCATGACCATGCCCGCCCCGGTGCCGACGACCGCGGTGATCAGCATGAAGAAGATCAGCGCGATGAAGGCCGAGAGCATGAAGATGTCGCCGTGGGCGAAGTTCACCATGCCGATGATGCCGAAGACCATCGTGTAGCCGATGGCGATGAGACCGTAGATCGATCCCAGTGTCAGCCCGTTGATGAGCTGCTGCAGAAAGACTTCCATTGACGACGCCGACCCCTCGAACCAGCTCCCGTTCTCGTCATCAGCATGACGCTGACGCATGCGGGATGCGATTTCCATGCAGAGCTACCAATGGCTTGCGCCAGCGACAATCGCTCCGCGCCAAATTTCTGTCAAAAGCAATTACGAACGAAACGCCTCGAAATTGTGCAGAATACTCTGCGCCGTAGCGTGGTTTTGGCGCATGATGATTGCGTGTTGCGCGGCCTGCCGCTGTGCGCCAGAGGCCAGACAAGCTCGCGAGATAGGTTTTCGAGATGCCGGTTGGGCTGCCAGGGACCTTCCCATGCTCGTTCGACAATCGGCGTGGCGGGCGAGCGCCAAGCAGGCTGGCCAGTTCGCGTACGATCGTCAGCTTCCCCGTTCCCGGCCAGCCATGGATGTGAATGATCGGGCCGGGCGTCGTCATGTCAGAACCGCGTGGCGCTGAAGGGAGAGAGGTCGATCGGTGGCTGCCTTCCGGCGACGAGGGCGGCGACGAGATTTGCCGTCACGTGAGATTGTGTCATGCCGTAATGGCCGTGGCCGAAGGCATAGATGACGCGCGGATTCCGGCTCGCCGGGCCGATGACCGGCAGCGAATCGGGAAGGGACGGCCTGAAGCCCATCCAGAGCTTGCCGCTGTCGAAGGGCGGCAGGCCGTCGATCAGACCGGCCGCCTTGTCGTAAAGGCGGCGTGTGCGGGCATGGTTGGGCGGCGCCTTGAGCCCGCCGAACTCGACGGCACCGCCGATGCGGAAGCCTGAGTCGAGCGGCGTCGCCACGAAGCCGTGGCCTTCGAAGCCGACCGGGCGCGACAGCAGGCCGGTGACAGCCGGAAAGCTGACATTGTAGCCGCGCTCGGTGTCGAGCGGGACGGCATCGCCGAGCGCGGCTGCCAATGGCTTCGCCCAGGCGCCGGCCGCGACGACGACGCGATCGACGACGCGCTGCCAGCCATCCGGGCCGATCAGGGCAGGGTGCTCGCCGAGCGAGACGTTGGTGACTTCCGCCTTCTCGAAGACGGCGCCACGTTCCAGCGCCGCCTCGAACAGGGCAAGGGTGAGCTGATGCGGGTCGCTGATATGAGCGGCGTCGGGGTGGAAGGCGGCGCCGACAAAGGCGGGCTTGAGGGCAGGTTCGAGCTGGCGCAGTTCGTCTGCGCCGATCATCTCGACCTTGATCCCGAAGGCGGCCTGTCGTTCCCCGACCTTGCGCGCCGCGGCCAGCGCTCCGGCATCGTCGAAGACGTATAGCCCGCCCTTGCGATGGATGTGGTGGGAGAGTTTCGTGCGTTCAGTGCGGGCGAGCCAGGCCGGCAAGGCGAGCTTCTGCAGCGCGGCGAGCCCGATAATCGAGCGCTCATAGGCCTGCGGCCGCGAGGCCAGCACGAAACGCGCGAGCCAGGGCAGCAGCTTCGGCAGATAGGCCGGGCGGATGCTGAGCGGACCGAGCGGATCGGCGAGGAATCTCGGCACCTGCCGCAGCACCTTGGGGCTGGCGATCGGCAGGATGTCGGTATGGGCGATCCAGCCGGCGTTGCCGCGCGAGGGACCGAAGGCCGGCTCTTCGCGCTCGACGATCAGCACCTCGTGCCCCTCGTCGAGGAGCGCGTGGGCGGCGGCGACGCCGACGATGCCCGCGCCGACGATCGCGACCTTCATGAGCGAGCGAGCTCCTTCAGGGCGGAAGGCTGCTTCACCTCGATCTCGACGAAGGCGATGGGATGATCGGAGCCGTTCATGACATCGTGGCGGATGCCGGCCGGGCGCATATAGGACTGGCCTTGCGCCAACGGGACGTCCGTGACCTCGGTGCCGTTGTGGATGCGCAGCGTGCCGGCGACCAGCATCACCACGAAATAGGGCCAGCCATGCTCATGCCAGCCGGTCACCGCGCCCGGCTCGAAATCCCAACGCGTGATCCTGACGGTTTCGTCGTCCTGCTGGACGGTCGGCATGGCGGGAATCGAGCAGGCGAAGGCCATCCAGAAGTCTCCTCACCAGAGCGTCGGCCGGCGTTCCGCCCGCATCGCCTATCGGATGCCGCCTGAAGGAGCCGGCCTATTTGTCCCAAGGCGGTTTGCCGCCAATGCCCACCGAGCTTGATATATCTCTTTTGATATATCAAGCTCGCGACAACGGTCAAGCTGCCGCGGCGGCGAATGGGGACGTGATGAAGCGAAAGGCGGCTGACGAGGCGAAGCGCGGCGCGGGGCATGGCGCCAAGGCAGGAGAAAGCCTCTCCGATATCGCCTACCGGCGGCTGGAGGAGGCGATCGTGACGCTTTCGCTGCGCCCCGGCGCCGGGCTGACCGAGGCCCAGCTGATCGATCTCGTCGGCCTCGGCCGCACGCCGGTTCGCGAGGCACTGATCCGGCTGGCGCAGCATGGCATGGTCGAGATCCTGCCGCGCAAGGGCGTCCTCGTCGCCGATATCAGCGCCATCGACATCATCGCCGCGCTCGATGCGCGCGAGGTTCTGGAGCGTCTTGTCGTAGGCGAGGCGGCAAAGCGCGCCGGTCCGGACGAACGGATCGCGATCGTGGAGGCGGCGAAGGCCATGCGGCAGGCGGCCCAGAGGGGCGATGCCGCGGGCTATACGCGGCTGGACAAGGAACTCGACACACTGGTCGGCCAGGCGGCGCGGAGCCCCTATGCCACTCGCGCCGTCGAGCCCCTGCAGGCGCTGATCCGGCGCGCCTGGTATCATTTCGAACGACAGGACGACCTCGTGCCTGCCGCGCTGCTCCATGGCGGGCTCGCCCAAGCGATTGCCGGCGCGGATTCCACCGCGGCCATGGCGGCAAGCGACGCCCTGATGGCGCATCTTCGCAAAGGTCTTCTGGCGATGCTCGGTCGATAGGGGCGAGCTTCTTGCCGGTCCTGATATATCTATGGACGAAGCGCCCCCTCATTCCGACGCCGCTGCGTCTGGTGTTCGGGGCCCCGAGCCTCTACATCGTCAGCCTATCCGTCTGATCCGGAACATCGAGCCGACCGAGTCCATGACGAAGACCGTTCACCCCTTGCCGCCTGCTCTGGAGCGTCCGGATGCAACTGCCTTCCGCGATGCGATGGCGCAGGTCGTCAGCGCGGTGCATGTCGTCACCACCCAGGGGCCGGATGGCCGGACGGGGCTGACGGCGACGGCCATCGCTTCGGTGTCGGATTCGCCACCGACGGTGCTCGCCTGCATCGCCCGGACGAGCCGGACGCTGGCCGCTATCGAGGCGAGCGGCGCCTTCTGCATCAACACCTTGCCGGCCGATCTGGTCGAGCTCGCCGAGATTTTCGCGAGCCGGCGCGGCATCGACGGCGAGGCTCGGTTCATGACGGCACGCTGGGATACGCTGGCAACCGGCTCGCCGGTCCTGCTCGACGCGGTTTCCGCCTTCGACTGCCGGCTGGTCTCCACTTACGACATCGCCAGCCACCGCATTCTGATCGGCGAGGTCGTGGGCATCGCCGGGGCCGGGCAGGGTGCCGGCCTGATCTATCGCGACCGGCAGTTCCGGTCGGTTTGATTTCTCGGCAGCGCCCGGACTTCGGCTCGGCACGAACATGCTTTGCGTGGCGCGCCAAGTGGTCGGCAAGGCGCGTCGACTGTGCGCCGGCCTAGGCGAGGCACTGGTGTGTGCCCCGTTAGCAGCTGGCCGGTTCTCCCACCTCTTGTGCAGGCGGGCGCTTTGCGACCATGGATAGGGAACTGGATAGCCTTCGAACCGCGCCGGCCGTGATCGTCCGAGCTGCGGCTGCAGAGCTGGGAGATGCATGATGGCGATGACGATGAGCGGCGAGGCGACGTTGCCCGCGGCGAAAGAGGTGGTCTGGGCCAAGCTGAACGATGCCGAGGTGCTGAAGGCCTGCATCCCCGGCTGCGACCAGCTCAGCAAGGACGATGACACGCATCTCTCGGCGGTGGTGAAGATCAAGCTCGGGCCGGTGAAGGCGACCTTCAAGGGCAAGGTCGAACTGAGCGAGCTCGATCCGCCGAACGGCTACCGTATCGCCGGCGAGGGCGAGGGCGGCATCGCCGGCTTCGCCAAGGGCGGGGCGCGGGTGCATCTGAGCGATGCCGAGGGCGGCCAGACGCTGCTGCGTTACGAGGTTGAGGCACAGGTCGGCGGCAAGTTGATGCAGCTCGGCTCGCGGTTGATCGATTCGGTCTCGAAGAAGCTGGCCGACGAGTTCTTCGCCAATTTCGCCAAGGCGGTCAGCGAGGGCTGACGCCTTCGCCTCACGAAGCCTTGCGTAGCGCGTCCAGCGCCTGGGCGACGGCCGTCTCGGCCGCGCCGACCTGAAGGGCGACATCCGCCGCGGCGGCATTGGCCCGTTCCAGCGCGACCTGCGTCATGTCCAGGCTGTCGTTGACGGCGTTGGCGCTCTCGATCGCGGCATCAGAGCTGTCAGCGACCAGTGAAGCGTCATGCGCGATCATCGCGGTGACCTTGCTCTGTTGGGTGACGGCTTCCGAAATCGCCTCCGAATCCAGCCGGATGGCGTCGACGGTGGCGGCGATCGCTGCCGCATGGGCGCTGCAGGCCTCGGCGCTCGCGGTGAGCTCGGCGATCTGGCCGGCGATGTCCTGCGTTGCGCTCGCGGTCTGCGTCGCCAGCGATTTCACCTCGGAGGCGACGACGGAGAAGCCGCGGCCCGACTCGCCGGCGCGAGCCGCCTCGATCGTGGCGTTGAGGGCGAGGAGATTGGTCTGCGCCGCGATGTCGGCGATCATGCCGACGACCTTGCCGATATTGCCGGTCACCTCTCGCAGGCGGGCGATGGCCTCGTTCATCTGTCCGGCATCGAGGACGGCCTGATGGGTGATCGACAGGCTTTGCCGCGCGCGCTGGCCGATATCGGCGATGTTGGCCGACATCTCCTCCGTCGCTGCGGCGGTCTGGATCGATTTTTCCCGCACGACCACCGAAGCGCTGGCGACCTTGCCGACCGTGTCCTTGATGAAGGCCGTTGTGCGGCCGGTCTCGGCGGCAGTCGAGACGAACTGCTCGACGGCGTCGCTGATCGTGTCGTCGAGGCTGCCGATGCGGCTGCGCAACGTGACGGCCGCCTGGTCGAGTGCGGCCGAACGTCGGCGCGCGTCGTCTTCCTCAAGCTCCTGATTGACGGTCATCGCAGTGTTGACGTCGTAGGTCAGGATGCGCTCGATGAGGAAGAGATCCTCGGCGAATTGCCGGGGCGAGAACAGGGAACGCCGACGGCTTTCCAGGCACAGCTCGCGCACGAGCGAGAATGCGCTCGAGGCGCGTGCCCTGGCGCGGACATTCGCCTGCCGCTCGAGCCGGCAGAGCTGCTCCATCGAGGCGATATAGGCTTCGTCGAGATCGCCCTCGAACAGCAGGCGGAAATGCGCCGCAGAGGCCGGATAGAGCACCTCAGCCACGGGCGCGACGCTCTTGTGCAGGTCGCTGTGGATGGTGAAGGCGCGCTCGAAATCGGCGACGACCAGCTTGTCGATCACGTCGTCGACGATCGGCCGGTAGAGACGGAGGCGCGCTCGCTGCTTCTCGCCATAGCCGATGGCGTGCAGCCTACGCTGAATCTGTTCCATCATCAGGGGCAAGCTGCAACCCTCGTTCGTAACCGGAAAAGCGGGCACGAGCGCCGAAACTGCGCGAATACCCTTAAAAAATCTCCAATGCTCCGAAAGTCCCGCCAAAGTCCGGCACGTTGCGTTCCGGATGGAAAACCGCCGGGATTCGTCTGGAAACGCAGGGCATTCCCAAAGCGCATCCGGCTTGACCCGGAAAAAGTGCGGGTCCACACTCGTTTTTGAGCTATTCCAAGGAAAAGCTGCCCGATGGGGCGAAGCAATCCGAAGGGCTCAGCCCGATCCAGGCCCAGGGGGGGATGGACGGGCATCAGAGACGGGTCACAGGAGATGTGCTCATGACCACTGTTTCGCTGACGGTGAACGGCAAGGCCGTCACCGCCAATGTCGACCCGCGCACCCTTCTGGTGCAGTTCCTGCGAGAGAATCTCCGACTGACCGGCACCCATGTCGGCTGCGACACCAGCCAGTGCGGCGCTTGCCTCGTGCATCTCGACGGCAAGGCGGTGAAATCCTGCACGATGCTCGCCGTCTCCGTGGACGGCGCTTCCGTCATGACGATCGAGGGGCTGGCGCAGGACGGTGCGCTGCATCCGATGCAGGAGGCCTTCCGCGAGCATCACGGCCTGCAGTGCGGCTTCTGCACCCCGGGGATGATCATGTCGGCGATCGACATCGTGAACCGGCGTGGCCACCATCTCGACGAGAAGACGATCCGCGAAGACCTCGACGGCAACATCTGCCGCTGCACGGGCTACCACAACATCGTCAAGGCGATCGCCGCCGGGGCCGAAGCCATGGCCGGTGGATCGCTGAAGGACCGTGAGGCCCCACGCCGCGCAGCCGAGTGAAGCATCTGCCCGCGCCCATGGGCTCGGGTTTCGCGTCTGTCTTTGCGTTCCATGCAGTGAGGCGCCCGCCAGAGGTGCCGTGCGAGGAGGGAACACCATGTCCGTCACCGGAATCGGCGCCGCAGTCCGCCGCAAGGAAGATCATCGTTTCATCACCGGCCAAGGGCGCTACACCGACGACGTCAATCGTCCGGGCCAGGCGCACGCCTATTTCCTGCGCTCGCCCCATGCGCATGCCAAGATCGGGTCGATCGATGCCAAGGCCGCCGCCGGCATGCCAGGCGTGCTCGGCATCTTCACCGGGGCCGATCTCGCCGCCGACAAGATCGGTGGCCTGATCTGCGGCTGGATGATCCACAACAAGGATGGCTCGCCGATGCGCGCCGGGCCGCACCCGGCGCTGGCCCAGGGCAAGGTGCGCTATGTCGGCGACCATGTCGCCGTCGTGGTGGCCGAGACGCTGGCGCAGGCGCGCGACGCCGCCGAGGCGATCACGGTCGACTATCAGGAACTGCCGGCGGTGGTCGATACCGCCACGGCGGCGGGCGCCAAGACCGTCGTCCATGACGAGGCGCCCGACAACACGGTGTTCAACTGGCATCTCGGCGACAAGGACGCGACAGAGAAGGCCTTCAAGGCTGCCAAGCACGTCACCAGGCTCGATCTCGTCAACAACCGGCTGGTGCCGAATGCGATGGAGCCGCGCGCGGCCGTCGGCGACTACGATGCGGGCGACGGCGTCTTCACGCTGTTCACCACCAGCCAGAACCCGCATGTGGCGCGGCTCGTGCTCTCGGCCTTCATCGGCATCGCGCCGGAGAACAAGCTGCGCGTCATCGCGCCGGATGTCGGCGGCGGCTTCGGCTCGAAGATCTTCATCTATGCCGAGGAGACCGTCTGTGTCTGGGCCGCGAAGAAGGTCGGCCGACCGGTGAAGTGGACGGCGGACCGGACGGAGGCCTTCCTGTCCGACGCGCATGGCCGCGACCACGTCACTCATGCGGAACTCGCGACCGACGCGGAGGGCAAGATCCTGGGCCTAAGGGTCAAGACCACCGCCAATCTCGGCGCCTATCTCTCGACCTTCTCCTCCTCGGTGCCGACCTATCTCTACGCGCCGCTGCTGTCGGGCCAGTACGACATCCCGGCGATCTATTGCGAGGTCGACGCCGTCTACACCAACACCGCGCCGGTCGATGCCTATCGCGGCGCCGGGCGCCCCGAGGCGACCTTCGTGGTCGAGCGCCTGATCGAGGTCACCGCGCGCCAGCTCGGCAAGGACCCGGCCAAGTTCCGGATGCAGAACTACATCAGGACGTTCCCGCACCAGACGCCGGTCATCATGATGTACGACGCCGGCAACTACCCGGCCTCGCTGAAGAAGGCGCTGGAGATCATCGACTACAAGGGGATCGGCAAGCGCAAGCGCGACTCAGCCCGCAAGGGCAAGCTGCGCGGCATCGGCTTCTCCTCCTATATCGAGGCCTGCGGCATCGCGCCTTCGGCGGCGGTCGGCTCGCTCGGCGCGGGCGTCGGCCTGTGGGAATCGGCGGAGGTCCGGGTCAATCCGGTTGGCACGGTCGAGGTTCTGACGGGCTCGCACAGCCATGGCCAGGGCCATGAAACGACCTTCGCCCAGCTCGTCTCGGACCGGCTCGGTATACCGATCGACAATGTCTCGATCATCCATGGCGACACTGACAAAGTGCAGATGGGCATGGGCACCTATGGCTCGCGCTCCGGCGCGGTCGGCATGTCGGCGATCTTCAAGGCGCTCGACAAGGTGATCGCCAAGGGCAAGAAGGTCGCAGCCCATGTGCTGGAGGCCGACGAGGCCGATATCGATTTCGCGGACGGGCATTTCTCGGTGAAGGGCACCGACCGCAAGCTCGATTTCGGCTCCTGCGCGCTGCAGGCCTATGTCGCGCACAAGTTCAACGGGCAGGAGCTGGAGCCGGGAATGAAGGAGGGGGCGTTCTACGACCCGACCAATTTCACCTTCCCGGCGGGCGTCCACATCTGCGAGCTTGAGATCGATCCGGATACCGGCGTCACCACCATCGAGCGCTGGGCCGCAGTCGACGATTTCGGCAACGTCATCAACCCGATGATCGTCGAGGGGCAGGTGCATGGCGGCATCGCCCAGGGCATCGGCCAGGCGCTGCTGGAAGGCGCTCGATACAACAGCGACGGCCAGCTCGTGACGGCGAGCTTCATGGACTACTGCATGCCGCGCGCCGACGATCTGCCGTCCTTCGATGTCGGCATGACCGTGACGCCGTGCCCGTCGAACCCGCTCGGCATCAAGGGGTGCGGGGAGGCCGGCGCCATCGCCTCGCCGCCCGCCGTCATCAACGCCATCACCGACGCGCTCGGCCATGAGGACATCGCGATGCCCGCCACGCCGCAGGCGGTGTGGCGCGCGGCGCAGAAGTCGATCAGCCGCCTGGCGGCCGAGTGAGCTGAAAGGACAAGCAAATGTACGCTTTCACCTATCACAAGCCCACCAGCGCCCGGCAGGCGGCGACGCTGCTCGCCAAGAAGGAGGACGCCAAGCTGCTGGCCGGCGGCCACACCCTGCTGCCGACGATGAAGCAGCGGCTGGCAGCGCCGACCGCTCTCGTCGATCTTGGCGCCTGTGCCGATCTCAAGGGCATCGCGCGCAAGGGCCGCAACATCGTCATCGGCGCGATGACGACCCATGCCGAGGTCGCGGATTCGGCCGAGGTGCGGGAAGCGATCCCGGCGCTGGCCTATCTCGCCGGGCATATCGGTGATCCGCATGTGCGCCATCGCGGCACGATCGGCGGCTCGGTCGCCAACAACGACCCGGCCGCGGACTATCCCGCCGCGCTGCTGGCGCTCGGCGCCACGATCATCACCAACCAGCGCAAGCTTTCCGCCGAGGCATTCTTCACCGGGCTCTATGAGACGGCGCTGGAAGAGGGCGAGATCGTCACCAAGATCTCGTTCCCGCTGGTCTCGAAGGCGGGCTATGCCAAGTTCCGCAACCCGGCCTCGCGCTATGCGATGGTCGGTGTCTTCGTCGCCAAGCGCGGCAGCGATATCAGCGTCGCGGTGACGGGTGCGGGCGAGGGCGGCGTCTTCCGCTGGCCGGAGGCCGAGGTCGCGCTCAAGGCCCGCTTCGCGCCGAAATCGCTCGACGGTCTCAAGCATACGGCGAAGGGGATCAATGGCGACATGCATGCCGATCCCGAGTACCGCGCCCATCTGATCGGCGTCATGGCCAAGGAGGCCGTGGCACAGGCGACGGGAAAAGCCTGAGTTGGCCATCGCGCGTCATGCTTAGGCCTGACCCGAGCATCTCAGGCCGGAGAGGGCGCCCATCAGCGCCTTCTCGTCACGAGATTCCCGGGTCTGCGCCTCGCTTGGCCCGGGAATGACGCGAGGCGCGTCAATAAAAGAACCGTTCCTCGACGACCTTGCCGTCCCTGAGGGTATAGAGGCCGACCTCGTCCATCTTCTGCCGCTCGCCGGTTTCCTTGACCGTGACGTCGACATGGAAAAGCACCGCGAACTGGTTGCCGTTGAGATAGGGACCCTCGCAGCCGAAGTCGTTCACGTCATGGTTGGCGGCCCACCATTCACTCTTCTGCTTGACGGCCTCCTTGCCGCGGCAGACGGCCATCGGCCCAGGCATGTTCTCGTAGCTGACGATGTCGTCGGCGTTGAAGATGCTGGCGGCCTCGTCGTGCTTTCCCTCCTTGAGCAGGGCGACGAAGTCCTTGGCGATCTGTTCGGTGGTCATGATGGTGCGCTCCGTTGTCCGTGCGGGAGACGCTAGGATGGGTAACGCCCTGCCATGTCAGCAGCATGGCCCTGCGGTCCCATACCTTCCTTCGCCAAGGCTGCCGCGATAGAGATCAAGCATGCTGAACGCCTCCCGCATTCCGGCCTCCATCGACGCGACCCTCTCCCTGCTCCAGTCGCAGGGTTACGTCTCGGATCGCGCGCTCGCGACCGTGCTGTTCCTGGCGCTCCGGATGAAGCGGCCGCTGCTGCTGGAGGGCGAGGCCGGCACCGGCAAGACCGAGATCGCCAAGGTGCTGGCAGCGGGCCTGGGCCGGCGGCTGATCCGGCTGCAATGCTATGAGGGGCTCGACCTCGCTTCCGCGGTCTACGAGTGGAACTATGCCGGGCAGATGATGGCGATCCGCCTCGCCGAGGCGGGCGGCGTCGCGGAGGATCGCGAGCGGCTGGAAGGCGACATCTTCTCGGAGAAATATCTGGTGAAGCGCCCGCTGTTGCAGGCGCTCGAACCGCAGGAGGGCGGGGCGCCGATCCTGCTGATCGACGAACTCGACCGCACCGACGAGGCTTTCGAGGCCTTCCTGCTGGAAGTGCTGGCCGATGCGCAGGTAACGATCCCCGAACTCGGCACGGTCAAGGCGGCCGAGCCGCCGATCGTGATCCTGACCTCGAACCGCACGCGCGAGATCCATGACGCGCTCAAGCGCCGCTGCCTCTATCACTGGGTGGGCTACCCCGATGCCACCCGCGAACTCGCCATCCTGAAGGCGCGGGTGCCCGACGCGCCGGTGAAGCTCTCGAAGCAGGTGGTCGGTTTCGTACAGGCGATCCGCAAGGAGGAATTGTTCAAGGCGCCGGGCGTGGCAGAGACGCTCGACTGGGCGACGGCGCTGGTCGAGCTCGATGCGGTCGCGCTCGACCCGGCCATCGTCTCCGATACGCTGGGCGCGCTGCTCAAATACCAGGACGATATCCAGGCGATGCAGGGTTCCAAGGTGAAGGAGCTGCTGGATCAGGCCAAGGCCGAGGCGGGGCGTTGACCGGCCTGCCTTCCGTATAGGTCGCCGAAGCAGAGCGTGAGGAGGATGCCATGAACGCGGACATCAAGGCGGTGGAAGCGACGGTGCGGACTTATCTCGATGGGCTCTATGAGGGCGACACCGAGAAGCTCTCCCATGTCTTCCATCCGACCAGCGCGCTCACCACGGCCCGCGAGGACGGAACGATCCAGATCGTGCCGCGCGAAGAATGGCTCGAGGCCGTTCGCAACCGGCCCGCGCCGAAGTCCGCCGGGCTGCAGCGCGACGACCACATCCTCACGATCGATCTGGTCGGGCCGACGCTCGCGCTGGTCAAGGTCAAGTGCCAGATGCCGCCGCGCTATTTCACCGATCTGCTCTCGCTCCTGAAGATCGAGAGCCGCTGGCAGATCGTCCAGAAGGTGTTCATGACCGAGACGCGGAGTTGAGGGCAGGCGGGCAGCGATGACCGGCAAGCTCTCCGAGAACGTCGCCTATTTCGCCCGTGCCCTCCGCATGGCGGGGCTGCCGGTCGGGCCGGGAGCAGTCGTGGAGGCGGTGGAGGCGCTGGCCGAAGGCGCGCTCGGCGAGCGCGACGACGTCTATTGGGCGCTGCATGCGATCTTCGTGAAGAAGCACGAGGATAGCGCGATCTATGATCAGGCGTTCCGGCTGTTCTGGCGCAGGCGCAACCTGATCGAAAAGATCATGGCGCAGATGACGCCGACCTCGCCTGCCGGGGACAGACAGCCCGTGAAGGCGGAGGCCGGGGCGCTGCGCGTGGCGGAGGCGTTCGCGCCGCCGGCACGCGACGACGAGCCGCCTGCCGAGCTGACCGAGCTCACGGCGCGGCTCACCGTCTCGGATCGCGAGATGTTGAAGTCGCGCGACTTCGCCCAGATGAGCGCGGCCGAGATCGCGCGCGCCAAGCAGCTCATCGCCGAGTTGCGGCTGCCGGACGACAGCATCACCACCCGCCGGTTCAAGCCGACGGCGCGGGGCCGGAATGTCGATCTGCGCCAGACCTTGCGCCAGTCGCTCAGGGGCGGAGGCGGCTCGATCGATCTCGCTTTTCGCGAGCGGCGGGAGGTTCATCCTCCGATCGTGGCGCTGGTCGATATTTCCGGCTCGATGGCGGAATATTCGCGCATCTTCCTGCATTTCCTGCATGCGCTCACCGAGAAGCGGCGCCGGGTTCACTCGTTCGTCTTCGGCACGCGGCTCACCAATGTCAGCCGGATGCTGCGGGCGCGAGATCCCGACGAGGCGCTGGCGCTCGCCGGCAAGGCCGCGCCGGACTGGGAGGGCGGCACCCGCATCGCCACGGCGCTGCACGAGTTCAATCGCGTCTGGTCGCGGCGCGTGCTGGCGGGCGGGGCTGTGGTGCTGCTCTTCACCGACGGGCTGGAGCGGCATCTCGACGACAGCCTCGCCTTCGAGATGGACCGGCTGCACCGGTCCTGCCGGCAACTGGTCTGGCTCAACCCGCTGCTGCGCTACGAGGCCTTCGCGGCGCGGGCGAGCGGCATCCGGGCGATGCTGCCGCATGTCGATTCGTTCCGGCCGATCCACAACCTCGCGGCGATGACGGATCTCTGCGCGGCGCTCTCCCAGGAGGTGGGACGCGAGAACGATCCGCGCCTGTGGCTGAAGCGGGCGCAGATGCCGGCGCTCAGCGCCTGAAGCGGCCGTTCTGGAGGAAGTAGATGGTCTGGGCCACAGCTTCCGGATCGCGCATGATCAGGGGGTGGCTCGTCGGCAGGACGATATGGTCCGCCATGCCCGCGACGCGGGTCCGCTCGACCGAGACGCGCCCGTCATTGGCCCCCGGCAGGACCAGCGAGGCGAACATATACAACGAGCGGTCTCCAGCAATGACGCCCAGCGGGTAATCGACGGCCCCGAGCAACTGGCACAGCTCCTCGCTGCGCCGTGTCGTCAATTGCTCGCCGGCCGGGCCGAAAGCGCTGCGATAGAACCAGTTCCGCGCCAGCAGGTCGGAGATCTCGCTGCCCTCGTTCGGGGGCGCCAGCATTACGACGCGCCCGAGCCGCGCCGGGCGGAAGCGGTTGAGACAGGCGCGTGCGACCAGCCCACCCATCGAGTGGGTGACGAAATGAAGCTCTCCGTCCAGCCCAGCCTCGAAGGCGGAGATGGCGCCGGACAGGCCTTCGACGATCTCCGACAGGCTCTGCCGGCGCGAGGGATAGTCGAGATTGAGGACGCGGTATCCTTCGCCGGCGAGCGCCTGCTCGAGCAGCTTCATGGAAGCCGCGCGCCGCAGGATGCCGTGCAGCAGGACCACGCCATCGCGGCGGCCGGTTGCGGCCATGGTTTCCTCGGGTCTGGAGAGGGAAGGGCGTTTGAACTCGGCAGAGCGCTAGCACATATGTCAGCTTCACATAACGGCCGTGCCCGGCTCGCTCGACGGCGACGGGGCATTGGCGCATAAGATCGAATTTGTTTCCGCGTCATCCGCAACAGGCACGGGCCATGATCAGCACCGACACCGACATCCTGCGTGCCGCCGAGGATTGGAGCCGCGCCGGCCGGCAAGTCGCGATCGCGACGGTGGTCGAGACCTGGGGCTCGGCGCCGCGCCCGGTCGGCTCGCATCTCGTCATCGACGGCGAAGGCAATTTCGTCGGCTCGGTCTCCGGCGGCTGCGTCGAGGGCGCTGTGGTCGCCGAGGCCGCCGACGTGATCGCCGACGGCAAGGCACGGACGCTGGAATTCGGTGTCGCCGACGAGACGGCCTGGAAGGTCGGCCTTTCCTGCGGCGGGCGCATCAAGGTCTATGTCGAGAAGGTGAACTGAGATGGCCTCCTGGGAAACATTGATCGCCTTCGCGACGGTGACGATCCTCGTCGCCTATTTTCCGGGGCCGGCGCTGCTCTACACCGCTGCCCAGACGATCAGCCACGGCCGCAAGGCCGGCCTGATGGCGATGCTCGGCATCCATCTCGGCTGCTATCTGCATGTCTTCGCCGCAGCCTTCGGCCTTTCGGCCGTGTTCAAGCATGTGCCGGAACTTTATGTGGCGGTGAAGATCGCGGGCGCGCTCTACCTGATCTGGATCGGCATCGGCATGATCCGCTCGCGTCTCGGCGCGCCCGACCAGCCGGTTTCGCCGCCGAAGACGGTGAAGCGCGCGCTGCTCGATTCGCTGATCGTCGAGGTCCTGAACCCGAAGGTTGCGCTGTTCTTCATCGCGCTGCTGCCGCAGTTCGTCGATCCCGCTGGTTCGCTGCCGGTCTGGGTGCAGTTCCTGATCCTCGGGACGATCGTGAACTTCGCCTTTTCCTCGGCTGACCTCGTCACCGTCTTCGGCGCCTCCCTCGTCGTGGGCGCGATGAAGAAGACCAAGGCCGGCTTCGCCTTCGGGCGCTGGATCGGCGGCTCGCTGATGATCGGGCTGGGCCTGAAGCTGGCGACGGACAGGGGCTGAGCCGCGTGGATCTTTCCGTCCTCGCCACGCTCAACGCCGAGCGGCAGGCGCGCCGCGCAACCATCCTCGTCACCGAACTCGCCAGCGGCGCCCAGCGTCTCGTCAAGCAGGCGGCTATCGCTGGCGATCTCCTGGCCGAGCCGCTCGAACGGCAGCTGCGGATGGGCAAGAGCGGCATGGTGGAGGCGGATGGCGCCTCGTATTTCCTGACCGTTCAGGCGCCGCATCCGCGCGTCGTCGTGACGGGCGCGGTTCATATCTCGCAGGCGATGGCGCCGATGGCGAAGACGCTCGATCTCGACCTCGTCGTCATCGACCCGCGCACCGCCTTCGCCACACCCGAGCGCTTTCCGCAGACCGAGCTGCTGGCGGAGTGGCCGGAGGAGGCCATCGGCCGGATTGGCCTCGACGGCTACACCGCCTTCGTCGCGCTGACCCACGACCCCAAGATCGACGATCCCGGCCTGGAAGCTGCACTGCGCTCTGACTGCTTCTATGTCGGCGCACTCGGAAGCCGGAAGACGCATGCCAAGCGCGTCGAGCGCCTGACGGCGGCCGGTTTCGACGCCGCCGCCATCGAACGCATCCATGCGCCGATCGGGCTCGACATCGGTGCGGTCTCGCCGGCCGAGATCGCGCTTGCGATCCTTGCCGAGATCGTCGCGACCTTGCGCGGCCCGCGCCGCAAGCCGGCCTGAGAGGCGAAGGCGATGAAATTCGGACCGGTCGCCAGCGCCGAGGCCGTCGGCTGCATCGCCGCGCACACGATCCGCGCGGGCGGAACGACGGTGAAGAAAGGCGCGACCATCACCGCGGACCTCGCGGCACGGCTGCAGGAGGCCGGCATCACCGAGATCGTCGCCGTCAGGCTCGAAACCGGCGACATCGGCGAGAACGCCGCGGCCGAGCGGCTGGCCTCGCATATGGTCGGCGAGGCCATCGCCGCCGAAGCCCCCTTCACCGGCCGGGTCAACCTGTTCGCGGCCACGGCCGGCGTGCTGAGGCTCGACGTCGCGGCCATCGATGCCTTCAACATGGTGGACGAGGCGATCACGGTCGCGACCTTGCCGGCGCTCAAGGCGGTGGTCGTGGGCGAACTCGTCGCGACGGTGAAGATCATTCCCTACGCCGTGGCCGAGGCGCGGGTGGCAGAGGCGCTCGCGGCGCTCGGCGATGGGCCGGCCATCGCGATCGCGCCCTATCGCCCGTCCCGGGTGGCGGTGATCTCGACCCTGTTGCCGGGGTTGAAGCCGAGCGTCGTCGATAAGACGCTGCGCATCATGCAGGACCGGCTGGCGCCGGCGCAGGCCATTCTGTCGGCCGACAAGCGCGTGCCGCATGAGCCGGAGCCGTTGGCGAGGGCAATCGCCGAGCAGGCGGGGGGCGAGGCCGACATCATCGTCGTATTCGGCGCCTCGGCCATCACCGACCGGCGCGACGTCATTCCGCAAGCGCTCGTGGAAGCTGGTGGCGAGGTCGAGCATCTCGGCATGCCGGTCGATCCCGGCAACCTGCTGATGCTCGGCAGGCTCGGTGGCAAGCCGGTGATCGGGGCGCCGGGCTGTGCCCGCTCGCCGAAGGAGAACAGCTTCGACTGGGTGCTGCAACGCAGCCTTGCCGGCATCCGGGTGGAGAAGGCCGATGTCCAGCGCATGGGCGTCGGCGGGCTGCTGATGGAAATCGTCTCGCGGCCGCAGCCGCGGGCGCCCGGACACAGCGGAGGCGGCTCGGTCGCCGGTATCGTCCTTGCCGCCGGGCTGTCGACGCGCATGGGCGCCCGGAACAAGCTGCTCCAGCCGCTGCGCGGCAAGCCGATCCTGCGCCACGCCACTGAAGCCCAGCTGGAGGCCGGCCTTTCACCCGTCTTCGTCGTCATCGGCCATGAACGGGACGCCGTTACCGCCGCGCTGGCGGATCTGCCGGTCCGGATCGTGTACAATCCCGATTACGCCTCAGGTCTCGCAAGCTCGCTGAAGTCTGGAATCGCTGCCTTGCCGAATGGGGTCCAGGGCGCGGTGGTTTCGCTCGGCGACATGCCGAATGTGACTCCCCAGGTCATCGAGCAACTCGTCGCAGCCCATACGATGCGACCCGAAGCTCTCGCCGTGGTGCCGACGTTGTTCGGCCAGCGCGGAAATCCGGTGTTGCTGGCGCGGGAAATCTTTCCGGCGGTGTCGCTTCTCACGGGAGATCGTGGTGCGAGGCGGCTGCTCGACGAGGCCGGCGAGCGGGTGGTCGAGGTCGCGTTCGAGGACCCGGCGATCGCCATCGATGTCGATACGCCCGAGGCCTTGCGAGCCTTGCAGAGCTGAGCTCGGGATAATTCATCGCATTTTCGTCAGGCGAACCGGTGTCCGCTTCGCTTGAAAATGCTTCAGCGCAGCCAATGTAGCCCCAGCGTGCCGTAGGCCTCCGAAGGCCGGTCGCTCGAGTTCTGCCAGCCGCCGGACAGGCGCCATTCGAGGCCGAGGAAACGCAGGCCGGTGAGATGAAGCCCGAGCCGCAGCTTGCGATAATCGCGCTCGCGATAGGCTTCGATTTCCGGACCCAGATAAAAGCCGGCAGGCATCTGCCAGCCGGGCGCCAGGCGGGCCCAGAGCCGGCCGTTGAGTGACGAGCCGTAAGCATTGGCCTGCAGCATCATGCCGTCGGCTGGAATGGCCCAGAGATCGGCCTGGAGGCGGGCGCCGTAGCGGGTCGAAACCAGCGAGGGACCGAGGGCTTCGATCCGCTGCTCGCTTTCGGTGTCGGAGCCGGCGTACACAGCGAGAAAGCTGTCGCGGATGCGCCATTCGTATCCCAGCATCGCCTGCGACCCGGCCTTGTAGGTGGTGCCGTGAGGAGAGGACCGCCGCGTCTGCTCCTGCGATCCTCCGGCCTTCAGGAAGAGCCGGAAGCCACTATCGGCAATTCCGCCCCCGATGGCACGCTTCATGCCGACCGATACGAAGGTCTTGGTCGGGCCCGCTTCCATCGAGCCGAATATCACCATGGAAATAGGCGAATACTCGTCCTCGTCTTCTTCCGCTCTGGCCGAATCGAACGCAGCGGCGGCGAAGACGATCGCCAACCCGGCCAAACCGGCCTTGCCCCACCCATACGCCACGCACGCCCCCGCCACGCCGCAGGTGCTGGCCCGCGTCATGCATTGGGATTGCAGCAGTTTGGCAGTAGACTTGCAAGCCTTTGTTAACCAAGCGGGAGCAGGCTCGACGCATCCGGCAAAGCTTTCATTCCGTATCAGGAGAGGAGGTGGCGATGGTCTCGGAAGATTTCATCAAGCAGCTGGAAGGCTATGGGCTGACGACTGCGACGATCCTGTATCGCATGCCGGATCACCGCAGCGTCCTGCAGACCTTCATCTGGCAGCAATACGACGTGGCGCCGCGCTTTCCGGTGCTCAAGGATTTCCTCGCATTCTGGCGGCGCGAGCTCGATGGACCGCTTCATTCGGTCACCGTCGCGCATTCGCGCCTGATCCGGCCGGCGGAGATCCGCAGCCTGAACGGCGTGCTGACGCTGCATTGAACGGCCGCGCAAGAGGCTGGCCCCGACCGCCCGGCATTGAACGCCTGCGCCGGGCGTGCTTGTTGGCCAGCGGCCGACCGTGCTACGCGGGCGCTCCCGCTTCGGCACGGCCTTTGTCCCTTTGTCATCTTCCCTGCGCACCTCCGGACTTCTGACGGCGCTTGCCGGCCTGCCCGGGGAACGGATCGCGGTCGGCACGATCATCGCCGCGCTTCAGGACCGGGCCTATGCGTTGCTCGTCGTTCTGCTCGGCCTGCCGAATTGCCTGCCGATGCCGCCGCCGATCCCGCTGGTCTGCGGCCTGGTCCTGGCTTTCGTCGCGCTGCAGATGCTGATGGGCCGGCGAATGCCATGGCTACCGAAGGCCCTACTCGCCCGCAGCATCGGCAAGCCGGAGCTCAACCGTGCCGTCGAGCGGGCGCTTCCGGCCTTGATCCGGCTCGAACGCTTCTCCAAGCCGCGCTTGACGATGCTCGGCAGCCCCTACGCCATTCCCGTGCTGGGGCTGGTCATCCTGGTATTGGCGCTGGGGCTGATCGTCGCGGCGCCGTTCATCGGGCAGATCCCGCTCGGCCTTGCCGTCTGCCTCGTCGGGCTCGGCCTCGTCGAGCGCGACGGCCTGCTGATGATCATCGGCGCGATCTTCGGGGCGGCGGGGCTGCTGCTCAGCGCCGGCTTCGCCTACGCGATCTTCAGCGGCATCCACGAACTGCTGTTCTAGATTTTGATCTTATCGCATTTTCTTCACGCGAACCGGTGTCCGCTTCGCTCGAAAATGCTCTGAAGACGGATTTCAGGCGGCGACGAGGATTTCAGCAAAAGGGTTGTCGAGATCCAGCAGCCGATCGATCTCCTCGGCCGGCACGGCCTTCGAGAACAGGAAGCCCTGCAATTCGTGACAGCCGATCGCCTGCAGGAAGCGATGCTGCTCGGCGGTCTCGACGCCTTCGGCGCAGACGCGCAGGCCGAGCGCCCGGCCGAGATGTGCCATCGAATGGACGAGGATGGCGGATTCCCCGGTCGCTTCCATGTATTCGAGGAAGGAGCGGTCGATCTTGATCTTGTCGAAGGCGAAGCGCCGCAGATAGATCAAGCTCGAATAGCCCGTGCCGAAATCGTCGAGCGCCAGGCCGACGCCGTGAGCGCGGATGTCCATCATCGCGGTTTCCGCCGCATCGGCATCCTCGATCAGCACGCCTTCGGTCAATTCGAGCTCGAGCTGCGCCGGATCGAAATCGGTTTCCTCGATGATGCGGATGACGTTGGCGACGAAGTCCTTGTGGCGGAACTGGATGGGCGAAACGTTGACGGCCAGCCGAATCCCGGTCCAGCGCCGGGCCTCCGTGCAGGCCCGCCGCAGCACCCACTCGCTCAGCGGCATGATGAGACCGCGCTCCTCCGCGATGGCGATGAAGTCCGAAGGCGGGATCATGCCGTGCACCGGGTGGGGCCAACGCACCAGCGCCTCGATGCCAACGATCGTGGAGCCGTCGACCGAGACCTGCGGCTGGTAGTGCAGCGTCAGCTCGTCATTCTCGATGGCGCGGCGCAGGTCATCCTCGACCATGCGCTTGAGCTGCAGCGACCGGTTCATCTGCGTCTCGAAGAAGGAGAAGCGATTGCGGCCGCCGTTCTTGGCCTCGTAGAGCGCCATATCCGCCAGTCTCAGCAACGCTTCGCGATCCGCGCCGTCGCGCGGAGCGATGGCGATGCCGATCGAGCAACCGATCGTGACCTCGATTCCCATGACGACGAAGGGTTCGGTGAGCCGCGCCAGAATGCGCTCCGCGAGCGCGGTGCAGCTGGCAGGCGTGGCGCCTTGCGTCTGGATGATGCCGAACTCGTCGCCGCCGATGCGCGCGACCGTGTCCGTGGCCTGCGTCGCGCTCGAGAGCCGCGTCGCAACCTGCCGGATCAATTCGTCGCCCGCGGTGTGGCCATAGGTGTCGTTGACGGCCTTGAAGCGATCGAGGTCGATCAGCATCATCGCGAGCCCCGTGCCGTTCTGCTGGAGATCGGCGAGGGTCTGATCGAGCGTCAGGTCGAAGCTGCGCCGGTTCGGCAGGAGCGAAAGCTCATCCTGCCCTGCAAGGCGCTGGATCTGGCGCTCCCGCAATTCGATCTCCCCGGCGGCGGCGCGCAGGCGCTGGACGACGAAAACGAAGATCGCCGAGAACAGCAGGGCGACTGCGATCAAAGCCCAGAGGAACCGGTGGAGCATGACGTCGCCGGGGCGGGCCGGCGTCCAGGTCAGCCAACCGCTGACGGTGCCGTCCGGGGCGCGCAAGGCCAGTCCCGTCAGCCTGTCGCTCGGCTGCGCGGCCGCCAGGTGGATATCGGCAACGCGATAGCGCTCTGCCAGCTCCGGGAGCAGGCCTTCCGATATGTGACGATAGGCGATGAGCGAGAGCGATTCCCGCGCGCTCGTGGCGCTGAACGGCACGACGCGCGCGAGATCGACGATCGTCAGCATCAGGGTTTCGTCCCCGTCCCTGATGACCGTCGAGCGCGTCGCTCCGAACTGCGGAAGAAGCGTCTCGCCGATGGCTGCGACCAGCTGCCCCTTCGTGCCGCGTAGAAACGCTTCGAGATGGCGCAGGCCGCCCGATCCCGAGCGGCCGGACGGCGCGTTGGTATCGATACCTGCGAGCACGACGCCATTCGCCGAGGCGATATAAGCGCCGTCGAAATCGGCAAGCTGGCCGCGCAAGCGCCTGAAAGCGGCTTGCAGCGCCGGTTTCGGGTCGGTCTGTTCCAACGCTTCCGGCAGTTCGCCGGTGGTGACCAGCCCTTCCAGCCTCAGTTCATTGAGGCGAATCTGGGCGTTGAAGGCGGTCTCGACACGCTCCGCCTGGCGCTGTGCCTCCAGCCGGTTCGCCTCGCGCGTGATCGCGATGACGACGCCGATGCCGGCGGCCATCAGGAGCAGGAAAGCACAGCCGAGAGTCACCACCGTGCTCGCGAACATACGAGCGGAGGAGCCCGCGTTCGTCATCTTCGCGGCAAACGGTTGGAACATGCGTTATCCAAGGCGGGTCTTGCCCGACAACTTAGCGCCGCAATTATTGACATCCGGTTGCCGTTCGAGCGCGTCAAGGCTCGGGAGGTGCATAGGGCGGGCGAGGGATCGCCATATGGGCCGCGCGCAGGGCGGCCGACCAGCGCTCGCGCAGATCGTGGAAATAAGGCTCTCCGGCTTCGATGCGGCGGTTGAGCTCCAGATCGTCCGCGTCGCGCCGCATGACCATGAGATCGATCGGCAGACCGACGCCGAGATTGGAGCGCATCGTCGAATCCATCGAGATCAGCCCGACCTTGAGGGCATCGTAGAGATGCGTCTTGAAGGTCACCGCGCGGTCGAGGATCGGCTTGCCGTATTTATGCTCGCCGATCTGGAGGAAGGGCGCGTCCGCGCCGCATTCGATGAAGTTGCCGGCGCCGTAGACCATGAAGAGCCGCATCGGCTGGCCCTTGATCTGGCCGCCGAACAGCATGGATATGTCGAACTTGACCCTCGCCTCCTCGAGCGCGGGGCCGTCGATATCGCGGACATGGCGGATGCAGCGCCCGACGAGCTGCGCGGCGCGGAACATCGAGCTGGCGTTCTGCAGGGTATCGATCTCGCCGGTCTCGGAATTGGGCAGGCCCTCATTGAGGAAGCTCACCACGGACTGGGTGATCGAGAGGTTGCCGGCGGTCATCAGGCCGAAACTCCGCTCTCCCGGCCAGGAGAAGACGTGGAGCTTGCGGAAGGTCGAGATGTCGTCGAGCCCGGCATTGGTGCGGGTGTCGGCGATCATGACGAGGCCATCCTGCACGAGGATTCCGGCGCAATAGGTCACGGGACTTGTCCTTGCATCTTCGGCACTCCCGTGGAGGGCACGATCACTGGTTGGCGAAGCGGCCTTCGGCTTCCTGAGCGCTGACGAGCACGTTGAGGTTCTCGCCTTCGCCGCCCTGGCGCGAGCCGCGGACCGGCGCGGCGTCCGTGAAGTCGAGCCCCACGGCCACGCGGACATGGGTGTCGATCGGGCAGAGCCCGTTGGCGCAGTCGAAGCCGATCCAGCCGTAGTCTTCAAGGTAAGCTTCGGCCCAGGCATGGGCACCGTTGCCATGCGGCAGATCGTCGGATTGCGCCACATAGCCCGAGACGTAGCGGGCGGGCACGCCGAGATGCCGGGCGCAGGCCATGAAGACATGGGCGATATCCTGCGCGATCGCCTCCTTGGCCGCGAAGGCGGCGGTCGCACCGACGCCGGTGCGGCCACTGGCCTCGACGCAGGCTATCCGCTCCTCGACCGCCGCCATCAGCGCGTGCATGCGAGAGAGCGGCGTGGCGGCGCCCGTCACGGCCTCGTCGGCGAAGTTGCGGAGCGCTTCGTCCTGGCCGGTCAGCAGCGTGTCGCGCAGGTAGACATCGCAGGGAACCCGCTCGTGGCCGCCACGGACGACGCCGGCGAGATCGATGGTTTCGATCAGCCCGTCGATGCGGATGCCGAGGGACGAGATCGGCCCTTCGGCGTAGAAGCTGTGAACGATGTTGCCGTGCGCGTCCTGCGTGGTGCGCAGACGGCCGTCGACGTTCGGCTCGATGCGCCAGGACATGACGTGCTGGCCGTCATGGTCGCGCGGGGTCAGCCGCAGGATCTGCGTGATGTGACGCGCCGGCTCGGCATAGTCGTAGCTGATCGCGTGGGAAATCCTGATCCGCATGGTTTGGTCCGGACGGAGTTACGGCAACCGCTCTTTGGCCGCCGGCCTGCGAGCAGGCAAGCGATTCATTGCAGATACTGCTCGAAGATGGTGTTGCCGAGGCGATTGTTCTCCGTGATGAACTCCTCGATGAACTGATGCAGCCCGTGCGTGAAGACATCGTCGATGCGGGTGTTGCTGAGGCTGCCGAGCGTCTTGCGCGCCTGGCGCTGGGCCTGGCCCTGCCGGCCATAGGCATCGCCGAGATGGTCGAGAAAGCGCGAGATGTTCTCGTAGCAGGCGGCGAGCGAGCGCGGCATGCGGCGGTTGAGGATGAGCAGATCGGCGATCAGGATCGGCTTCACCGCTTCGCGATAGACCCAGTGATAGGCGGTCAGGGCCGAGACCTCGCGCAGCACCGTCGTCCACTGGAAGTAGTCGAGCGAGCCACCGACCTGCTCGTTCGCCGGCAGCAGCACATGGTATTTCACGTCGAGGATGCGGGCCGTGTTGTCGGCGCGCTCGAGATAGACGCCGAGCCGTGAGAACCAGTAGCCGTCGTCGCGCAGCATGGTGCGGTAGGCCGAGCCGTCGAAGACGAGCGAGACGTTCTTCACCCAGTCGAGAAAGCGGGCGAACTCCTCGCGGTCCATGCGCTTCTTCTCGAAACGCTGCAGCTCCAGCCAGGCGCTGTTCAGCGCGTCCCACATCTCCGAGGTCAGGGCGGTGCGGACCGCGCGCGCATTTGAGCGCGCCTGGGCGAGGCAGTTGCGGATGGAGGAGGGGTTGTCGGGGTTGAAGGTCAGGAAATCGCAGACATTGCGCTCGTTCGCCTCGCCATAAGCCTGGGCGAAGGTGTCCTCGCAGCCGGCGGTGGACACCGCGCTGTGCCATTCCGTGCCAGCGCCGCCATAGGTCGAGGGCAGGTTGGTCAGGCGCGTCGTGGCGTCGAGGATGCGGGCGAGATACTCGGCCCGCTCGACATAGCGGGAAACCCAGTAGAGGCTGTCGGCGGTACGCGAAAGCATGATCAGCGAGTGCCTTTCCGCAGCGTGGCAGGCGATTGCGGGGTCATGATGGTCTGGCTGGCAGCGTCGGTCATGCGTCGAGAACCCAGGTGTCCTTGGTGCCGCCGCCCTGGCTCGAATTGACGACGAGTGAGCCTTCCTTGAGCGCAACGCGCGTCAGCCCGCCCGGCACGCAGGAAATGCCGTTGGCGCCCGACAGCACATAGGGGCGCAGGTCGACATGGCGCGGCGCCACGCCTGAGGCGACGAAGGTCGGGCAGGTCGAGAGCGCCAGCGTCGGCTGGGCGATGAAGCCCTCAGGGCTCGCCTTGAGCTTGCGGCGGAAGGTCTCGATCTGCGCCTTGTTGGCGTGCGGGCCGACCAGCATGCCGTAGCCGCCGGAACCGTTGACCTCCTTGACGACGAGCTTCTCGAGATTGTCGAGCACATAGGCGTTCGCTTCGGGCTCGCGACAGCGGAAGGTCGGGACGTTCTTCAGGATCGGCTCCTCGCCGGTGAAGAACTTCACGATCTCGGGCATGTAGCTGTAGACCGCCTTGTCGTCGGCGACGCCGGTGCCCACCGCATTGGCCAGCGTGACGTTGCCTGCCTTGTAGGCGCCGATGATGCCGGGGACGCCGAGCACGGAATCGCCGCGGAAGACGAGCGGGTCGATGAAGTCGTCGTCGATGCGACGGTAGATCACATCAACGCGCTTCGGCCCCTGGGTGGTCCGCATATAGACCACGTCGTCCTTGACCAGCAGGTCCGAGCCTTCGACAAGCTCGATGCCCAGCTTGTCGGCCAGGAAAGAGTGCTCGTAGAAGGCCGAATTGTACTGGCCCGGCGTGAGCAGGCAGATCGTCGGGTCGGACGGCGCGCTGCGTGGCGCAACCGAGCGCAGCGTCGCCAGCAGCTGGTCGGGATAGTTGTCGACCGGCGCGACGCGATGCGTGGAGAAGAGCTCGGGGAAGAGCCTGAGCATCACCTCCCGGTTCTCCATCATGTAGGAGACGCCGGACGGGGTGCGGGCATTGTCCTCCAGCACGTAGAAGGTGTCGGCGTCGACGCGCACCACATCGATGCCGGCGATGTGGCAGTAGATGCCGTGCGGCACCTTGAAGTCGACCATTTCGAGCTGGTAGCAGGCGTTGCGATAGACCAGATCGGGCGGGATGATGCCGGCCTTCAGGCATTCCTTCGGCCCGTAGACATCGGCCAGGAACATGTTGAGCGCGGTCACGCGCTGGCGCAGGCCCGCTTCGAGCTTGGTCCATTCCGGCTTGGTCAGGACCCGCGGGATGATGTCGAAAGGGATCAGCCGCTCCGTCGATTCCTCGTCGCCGTAGACCGCGAAGGTGATGCCGATGCGGCGGAAGAACAGCTCCGCCTGGCTGCGCCTCAGGGCCAGCGTCTCCGGCGGCGCTTCCTTGAGCCAGCGGTCGAGAGCTTCATAGGCCGGTCTCAGTTCCGTGCCCGAGCCGGTCATTTCATCGAATGCGACCATGCGGCCCTCTTCCCCTTTTCGGCCAGCCTATGCGCATTCGCTGGCGTTCGGGAAGGGGGGAGGAAGATGCCCAATTGGTCGGGTCTGCCTTTTTCCTAGGCAGTATTGAGTGGGGCTCCGGCGTATTCGGCAGGACCGGCAAAGAGGACCCGGTCAGCGATACCAGGCGCTGCCGCCTTCGAGCTTTCGGGAAATGGCGCCTTCTAGCGGTTTTTGGCTGCGCTGGGACGTTCTTCCAGCCAAAGCCGCAAGGCTTCGGCATTGTTCCGGGTCTCGTCCTTGGCGGCATAGAGCAGCGTCACCGGCCCTTGCGCCAGTTTCTCCTCCAGCGTGGCGAGGGCTGCCTGCGCCGATGCGCTGCCGAGTTCGGCGGCATAGGCGGCGCGAAACTCGTCCCAGCGGTCGGGATGGCCGTGGAACTCATGCCGGAGAACATCGCTGGGCGCGATATCCTTCAGCCACATCTCGATCCTGTCCTTCGCGATTCCGCGCGGCCAGAGGCGATCGACCAGGATTCGCATGCCGTCGCTCGGCAGGGGCGGGTCGTAAACACGCTTCACGATGAGCTGCGACATGCTCTGGCCTCCGACGAGACGGGCGACAGGGCTCAGATCAGCCCGAGGCTGCGGAAGCTCGCATGGCCGTCGCGCCCGACGATGATGTGGTCGTGAATGGCGATGCCGAGCGGCTTGGCGATGTCGACGAGCTCGCGGGTCATCCGCATATCGGCACCCGAGGGCGTCGGGTCGCCAGATGGATGGTTGTGGACGAGGATGATGGCGGAGGCCGAGAGTTCCAGCGCCCGGCGCATGACCTCGCGCGGATAGACCGGCGTGTGGTCGACCGTGCCGGTCTGCTGCACCTCGTCGGCGATGAGGGCGTTCTTCTTGTCGAGGAACAGGATGCGGAACTGCTCGCGCTCCGCGAAGGCCATTGCCATGCGGCAATAGTCGAGCACCGACGACCATGAGGAGAGGACGGGCCGCTTCGAGACGGCGCCCTTCGCCATGCGCTGCAACGCGGCCGCAACGACCTTGAGATCGAGCGCCACGCCCTCGCCGACGCCCTTGACCTCGGTGAGGCGGGTGATCGGGGCGCCCAGTACCTCGGCGAAGGAACCAAAGCGCTGGATCAGCTCCTTGGCGAGCGGCTTGACGTCCCGCTGCGGGATCGAGCGGAAGAGCAGCAGCTCGAGCAGCTCGTAATCGGGCAGGGCTTCCGCGCCGGTCTCCTGGAAACGGGCGCGCAAGCGGTCGCGATGGCCGTGATAATGCGGCGTCGCGGCTTTTGCATCGGCGGCTTCGGCAAAGGCGGCAAGAGGGCACCTTGCGCGGCCCCTTGCCGGTGCCGACACTCATCGCGCGGTGAGCGGATTGTCGAAGCCGCCAGGCGAGAGCGTGAAGATCTCGCCGCCGGTCTCCGTGACGCCGATCTGATGCTCGAACTGGGCGGAGAGCGAACGGTCGCGCGTCACGGCTGTCCACCCGTCGGAGAGCACCTTCACGCCGGGCTTGCCGAGGTTGATCATCGGCTCGATGGTGAAGACCATGCCCGGCTTCAGCTCGATGCCCTCGCCGGGGCTGCCGTAGTGCAGGATGTTCGGCGCATCGTGGAAGAGACGGCCGATGCCGTGGCCGCAGAAATCGCGCACCACCGAGCAGCGCTCGCCTTCCGCATAGCGCTGGATGGCGAAGCCGATGTCGCCGGTGGTCGCGCCGGCTCGAACAGCCTTGATGCCGCGCAGCAGGCTTTCATAGGTGATCTCGATCAGCCGCTCGGACTTCCGCGAAATCTCGCCGACGGCGTACATCCGGCTCGAATCGCCGTGCCAGCCATCGACGATCAGCGTGTAGTCGATGTTGAGGACATCGCCCTCGCGCAGCGGCTTGTCGTCGGGGATGCCATGACAGACGACATGGTTGATCGAGGTGCAGATCGACTTGGTATAGCCGCGATAGAACAGCGTCGCCGGGTAGGCGCCGTTGTCCATGGCGAACTGGAAGGCGAGATCGTCGAGGCGCTGGGTGGTTACGCCGGGCTTGACGTAGGAGCCGAGCATGTCGAGGCCCTCGGCCGTGAGCCGGCCGGCCTTGTGCATGGCCGCGAAAGCCTCGGGGCCGTGAATCTTGATGGCAGGTTCGCGTGAGCGCGACCGGCCGATGGTGTCTTCGAATGTCATCGCGCCCAGGAAACTCCTTGCCGACATATCTATTGCGTTTGGCGGAGCGTGCAAGCCGCTTGCGTCATCGGAGGAGGCCGAGCTGCCGCGCCAGTGTCGAGGTCACCTGCAGCTGACGTAGGTGCGCTCCAAACATGCCCTTGCGTTCAGAATTTCATTACGTTGCCATGGTACTGCTTTCGTCGTTTTCGATCCGCTCGACTGCCTCTTGAACCATGCACGCGCCGGCCAGAACATCGTCGTTCGCTTATTACGGGGATGATGCGCCGAGCGCGCTCGATGCCCTGGTTCTCGATCTCGCCATGGCGCGCGGCATCGCGGAGGTCATGAGCGTCGTTCGCCGCAACGCGCGCGGACTGACCGGAGCAGACGGCATCAGCTTCGTCCTGCGTGAAAGCGGCCGTTGCTACTACGCCGACGAGGACGCCATCACGCCGCTCTGGAAAGGCCAGCGCTTTCCGATGGAGACCTGCATCTCCGGCTGGGCCATGCAGCGCGGTGAGGTCGTCGTCATCGAGGACATCTACGCGGATGATCGCATTCCGCATGCTGCCTATCGGCCAACCTTCGTGCGCAGCCTCGTGATGGTGCCGGTGCGGCACGAGGATCCCGTGGCTGCGATCGGCGCGTATTGGGCGCATTGTCATCGCCCGGCGCCGGAGGTGATCCGGACTCTGAGGCGGATCGCCAACAGCGCCGCCGTCGCCATGACCAACATCGCGCTGGTGAACTCGCTGTCCGTCGCGCTGGAGGCGGCGGAACGGGCGAAGGATGCCATCATCCTGGCCATGGCCTCGCTGGCGGAAACGCGCGACAACGAGACGGCGAACCATGTCCGGCGTACGCAGCACTACCTGCGGGCCCTGGCGAGGGCGGCCTGCGAGCGCGGGCTGTACGCGGATCAGCTGGACGATGGGATCATCGATCTGCTCTTCAAATCCGCGCCGCTGCACGACATCGGCAAGGTCGGCATTCCCGATCGCATCCTGCTCAAGCCGGGGCGGCTCGACGAGGCCGAGCGGGCCGTCATGCAGACGCACGCCGAACTCGGGCGTCAGGTCATCGTCAATGCCGAGCGGCATCTCGGCACATCGAGCTCGTTCCTGCAGGTGGCCAAGGATATCGCCTTCACGCATCACGAGCGTTGGGACGGGGACGGCTATCCGCGGGGGCTCGCCGGCAAAGCCATTCCCCTGACGGGGCGGTTGATGGCGATCGCGGACGTCTATGACGCGCTGGTCACGGAACGCGTCTACAAGGCGGCGATGTCTCACGAGGAGGCCGTCGCGGTCATCCTCGGCGAGCGTGGCAGGCAGTTCGATCCGGAGCTAATCGATGTCTTCCGGGAGATCGCGCCCGTCTTCGAAACGATCTTCGGGCAGTTCGCGGACGCTGCATAGCTTTGGGCAGCAAGCGGGGAGACGGCTGGCGCAGCGGCGCTGTGAGGTGTATCAGGCTGGCGCAATGGCCATGATCATCGAACAATCCCAGGCGGAAGAGCGGCCCTACGGCGCCTTCGCTCCGAAAGCCTATCTCGCCCGCATCATCGCGCGGACGCGTGCGGCCTCCGATTCTTTCTTCGGGCGCAAGATCGCCTATGCGTTGCGCCGCCTCGGCCTGCGCTCGCTGAACGGCGCTCCGGTCGATATCGAGGCGCTCGGCGCCAAGATGCGCCTCTATCCGGACGGCAATGTCTGCGAGAAGCGCGTGCTGTTCACGCCGCAATATTTCGACGCGGTCGAGCGCGAGATGCTGGCCGCGCGGCTGCGTGACGGTTTCACCTTCATCGATGTCGGCGCGAATATCGGCGCCTATTCCCTGTTCGTTGCCGCCCGTGCGGGGCGCGGCGCGCGGATCCTCGCAGTCGAACCGCAGCCGGAGATCTTCGCGCGGCTCGCGTTCAACATCGCCCAGAACCCGTTCGGGACGGTCAAGGCGGTGGCCTGCGCGTTGGCGGACAAGCCCGGCGAGCTGACCCTGTTCATCGACCAGACCAATCGCGGCGAGTCGAGTGTGCGCATCCTCAATTCGAGCGCGGGGATAGCGGTCCGGGTGCCGGCCATGACGC